>CAVGBO010000060.1:0-37369 GCA_963627465.1 Phocaeicola dorei | reverse complement strand
TAGGGGCATGGTGTAATGGTAACACGTGGGTCTCCAAAACCTTTGTTGAGGGTTCGAATCCTTCTGCCCCTGCTTGGCGAAGCGTCCGTTTCTTTGGAAACGGACGCTTTTTGTTGCAGAAAACGCTTCTGGTAGTGCACATTGTTTGCAAATAGAAATAGTCGCAATTGCAGCTTGGCAGTGCAATTGCGACTGTTTCTTGCAGGAGGAGAAAATCCTCGTTAAATCCCGTGCTTGACCCGATCATGCTCCTCTGCACGCTTGGCGTTGTTGAAGCGATCAAGGGTGCCTACCAGGTAGCCGGTAATCCGGCGAATGCGCTGGAAGGGCATGGTGCCAAAGTCGTAGGACAGATCCACATAGTCACCGTCCACATGGATGTCAATGCCAAAGGGCTCCCGACCAAACTTGGACTTGGCGCGCATAATATAAGCGTTGATTTCCTCCTGGGGCAGGGTGCCACCGGTTACGTTGACTGTGCATGCCATCAAGAATCGCCTCCGAAAATAGACTTATCACTGAACCTTGTTGTTTACATGTCTATTATACCACTATATCTTGTGGTTGAAACGCCTTTTTTCAGAAAAAAGTTTTGGGAGGCAAATCGGGTTACAGCTTTTCTGCAAACTGCTCCAGCGCATGGAGACCATCCACCAGCATCTGCTTGTCGCAGGCGTAGCCGATGCGCATGGCATGGGGCTGCTCAAAGCAATCTCCGGGGGTCACGAAAGCACCGGTTTCCTGATACAGCCGAGTGCAGAAGGTGTAGGATGGAATGTCATAGTCATAGTAGACAAGGGCGGTGGTGCCTGCCTGCGGCTTGGTGTAGTAGAAGTGGGGGTGGGACTGCATCCACTGATCCAGGATCGCCAGATTTTCCCGGACAATGGTGCGGTTCCGCTGCAGCAGCTTGTCGCTGTGCTTCAGTGCCAGGGAAGCGATGGCATCGTCAATCATGCCGCAGCTGATCAGGTTATAATCCCGGTGGGAGCAGAAAGCCCGAAGCGCATCCTTGTCGTGGGTGGCAATCCATCCCATGCGGATGCCGGCCAGGGAGAACACCTTGGACATGCTGCTGACGGAGATGCCTTTTTCGTACAGGTCAACAATGGAGGCAAAGTAGCCGTCTTCCTGGGTCAGGTTTCGGTAGACTTCATCGCACAGCACATAGGCGTCAACGCTGCGGGCAATGGCAACAATCTCCTCCAACAGTTCTTTGGACATGAGTGCGCCGGTGGGATTGTTGGGGTTGTTGATGCAGATCAGTTTTGTACCCGGGGTGGCCAGGCGGCGCAGTTCGTCCAGATCAGGCAGATAATGCTTTTCCTGCTTCAGGTGCATAATGGCCACGTCTGCCCCGATGGATTCGGGAATGGAATACAGTTGCTGATAGGTGGGCATGATACTGACTACCCGATCTCCGGCGGAAATCAGGGAGCAGAACACGTGATGATTGGCACCGGCTGCACCGTGGGTAGGCACAACCTCCTCCGGCGTCAGGGTGCGGTATAGGCTGCATACCCCCTGGCGCAGGGCATCGCTGCCCAGAATCGCTCCATAGGTCAGCCGGGTGCTGCACAGCTTCTGCAGAAAGGAAGTCTTGTCTTCACCAGACAGGGCAAACAGCTCATCCAGCGAGACGGAGTCCACACAGGTTTCGGCAATGTTGTACTTGGCGCCGGTTTCGAATTCATTCATCCATTCTTCTACGGCGAAGGGCTTAATATACATGGCAAGTTTCTCCTTGTTTTATAAAATAGGGTCAGGCTTTAGCCTTCAGGGCGAAAATCTGCAGCATGGCACTTTCTAGGGCACCATCTTGATTGAGCCTGCCGGATTTCACGGCATACTCCGTTTGCAGGCAAATGTCCACGGCTCGGCGTACCTGGCCGCCGGTGTAGCCTTTGGCCTGCTGGATGCATCGATTGGCCGCAAAGCGAGGTACACCAAGATTCTGCTGAATGTCCTGGGGGGACTTCTTTTCGTACTGCATCACCTTCACATGCTGAAGCAGCCGATATTGCCGCAGCAGCATGGCCAGAATGCCGAGACGCTCCTGCCCCATGACCAGCATATCCTGCATGAGACGGAAGGCCCGACCCTGCTGCCCGACCACCACCGCATCCACCATGTCAAACACGGTGCATTCCATGGAGCGGGTGGCCAGCGTACGCACGTCTTCATCGGTAATCTGGGGGGATTCTCCGGCGTGGGCAGCAAGCTTTTCAATTTCGGTCTTCAGCAAGCCTGTATCATTGCCTACGGTGAAGGCCAGCAGAGAAGCCGTGGCAGGGGAGCATTGCTTGCCTAGAGCAGTGAAGGTCTGGAGAATCCATCGATTGAGCTCATCATCACCCAGCCGGTCGAAGGATACAATGTGACCGTGTTTTTTAATGGCGGTGTACAGCTTCTTGCGACCGTCGGCCTTGCCACGAACGTAGAAAATCAGGATGGTGGAAGTGGGAACACGAGCCATGTACTCACACAGCCGGTCGTCGGTTTCGCTTCGCCCAGTCAGGGAGGCTAGGTCACGCACCAGCACAATCCGCTTATCTGCCAGGAAGGGCAGGGTTTCCGCGGCGGCAATCAGCGCATCGGTTTCCGGGTCATCCATGACGGATTCGTTCAGCTCTTCCAACCCTTCCGGCAGCACGGTCTTCCGCACAGCGGCCAGGGTGCTGCTTTTGATGTTTTCCTCTGTGCCGTCAAACAGGTAGGCACCACAGACCATGCCCTGCTTCAGGCTCTGCAGGAAGTCCTTGTAGTTCATCCCTTTGGATGGTGATTCCTTCATGACGGACCTCCTTTACTCATCATCGATCCATGTTTCTACGGTGTAAGAATTTGGGGTAAAGCGAATGATGACCGCACCGCAGCTTTCCGTGCCATAGACGGTGGCATTGGGCAGCTTGGCGGCGGTGTTGTGATGACGCTTGGCATCACCGCTGGAAATGATGGCCACATTGGGCGACACGGCGGCAAGGAAGGTTTCGGAGCTGCTGGCAGCAGAGCCATGGTGGGGAACCTTCAAAATGTCTGCTTCCGCAGCGGCGTAGTTTTCATAGATGCCATCCAGGTCACCGGTTAGAAGCATGGTGGTGCCCTGCACATTGCACAGCATGGTCAGGCTGGATTCGTTGGCATCCTGTCCCGGACGGACTCGGCCGGTTTCCGGCCACAGTACGGTCATGCTGCCGGATGGCAGGGACAGGGTATCCCCCCGGCCTACATGGCGCACCGTTGTGCCGAAGGACTCCATTTGATGCAGCAGGGCAAGCACGGAAGCATCGACCGCTGCATCCTCTGCGCCCCAGGGCAAGATGATTTCCTTCACGGGAATATCATCGTCTATGAAGTCCTGCAGTCCCAAGGCGTGATCCCTATGCAGATGGGTCAGCACCAAATGGTCAACGGACAGGCGCTGCTGACGGAGATAGTCCGTGATTTCGCCTGTGGCTTCTCCCGTATCAATCACGGTGACGATGCTTTCATCATGCAGCAGGGCAGCATCTGCATTGCCTACGCTGAACTGGATGTATTCCGTGCCATGATGAGGCCACACGATCAGGGAAACAATCATCAGCATTGTGCCTGGAAGAAGCAGCAAGCGGCGTCGTTTGATGGGCAGGAAGCGCACACAGCCCACCATGATCAGCAACCATCCGAGCAAGGTCAGCAGATTGGCCTGCTTTACCCAAAGGTTGGTGAAGGGCAGCGTGTCCAAATAGCGAACGGAAGTGGTCAGCAGGGTTGTGCCAAAGTTTGCAACCGTGCCCAAGCAGGTGCCCACAAAAGGAATGGGGGAAAGCAGCAGCACAATCCAGTACAGACCGATGAGCAGGGAAGCATAGGGCAGTGCCACCAAGTTTACCACCAGTCCCAGCAGGGGGATTTTCTGAAACCAGTAGCATAGGGGCAGGAAGACACCAATTTGCGCCCCCAGGGAAGCGCACAGGGTGCTCCACAGCTTCTTGCTCCACTTGTGTTGGGGCTTCCACAGCCGCTGTAGGGAAGGTGTCACAAGGACGATGCCAAGCACGGCGGCATAGGTAAGCTGGAAGCTGGCACTGGTCAGCTGTGCCGGCCGGAAAAGCAGGGTCAGACAGTAGCAGGCAAACCACATCCACAGACCGATGGCACGGCGGTGGCAGATTCTGCCGTACATGACCAGCAGCACCAACAGGGAAGCTCGAATGACCGGGGCGTTCATGCCTGTCAGCAGGCAATAAGCCGCCAGTACAAGGGCGCACACGGCAAAACGGAATCTCGGGGAGCACCAACCCAGCAAAAGAGCCAGGATCCCTGCCAGAATCCCCACATGGAAGCCGCTGACGGAGAGCAAATGAGCAACCCCCACCCGGGAAAAGGCAGAACGGTCATCCTCAGGCAGATCAGAGCGGCTGCCCAGCACCATGGCCACGGCGTAGGCACCGTTTTCCTTTCCCATTACCTTGTAAAGCTGCTGGGAAAGCGTCTCTCGAATGGCGGCTGCCGTACCTTTCAGGGAAAAGACTTTCGTGTCAGCCACGGCCAGATCCGTACAGCCGTAAACGCCGATGCGGATACCCTGTCCCAGCAGGTATTCCCGGAAATCAAATCCGCCGGGATTTTCTGCACCGGAAGGATGGTAGACGGAGGCAGTAAAGGTCAAATGTGCACCGGGGGTAATGAGGGCAGCTGTATCCGATTTCGGGTAGCAGCTCCAGTATACCACCCCGGAAACAGGTTCGCCGTTTAAGGTCACGTTGGATAGGCGAGTACGGGTGCGCCAGGTGGAAGTGTCGGTGACTACACTATCACACACAACGCCGTCAATGACGTAATCCCCTTCCGCCGGCAAGGAAGGATGATAGCCGATTTGCCCAGCGACCACCCCTAAGGCGCAAAAGACGGCCAGCATAGCGGCCTTATGCCCATTCCCTTTGAGAAAAATTGCCGCCAGAATGCCCAGCACCAGTCCACATACCCCGTACAGGGGCGTGGAGGCACTTCGCCCGCAGAGGATTCCCAAGGTCAGGCCTGCACTCAGGCAGGGAAGCACCCAGGCTAATTGAGGCTCCTGCTTCTCGCTTAGCATTCGTATACGTCACCACACTGAGCCAACACGGCCTTGGGATAGGCAGAACGTGCCTCCTTCAAAAGAGCGGTCGGGTCGATGAAAGGGTTCAAGTGGGTAATGACCAACTGCTTTGCACCAGCGTCCCGTGCCAGCTCTGCGGCCAGATAGGCGGAAAGATGGGGCTTCCCCTCTGTCCAGAGCTGTGTGGTGAACAGGCCGTCCGCCAACAGCAGATCCGCTGCTTTTGCAAAGTCATGGAGACTTTCTGTCGTGTTGGTATCCCCAGTAAAGCACAGGGTGGAGGTACCGTCATTCAAACGGTACATGAGCCCGGGCACCGGGTGACGGGCGGCATATGCCGTCAGGGACACTGCGCCAAGCTGCACCGTATCCCCGGCAGACAGGTCATGCAGGGCTATCTGAGGACAGCCTGCAAGGGCACGGCGAACAGGCGAAGTGTCATCCTTGGGACCATACACAGGCAAGGGACGCTCACCGGCGTGATCCGCCAAGCGGAAGATCAAGGGCAATGCATCGCTGCAATGATCAAAGTGCCAATGACTGAATACGAGGGCGGTCAGGCTTTCCGGCGGTATCCGAGCAGTCAGGGCAGATAAAGTGCCTGTGCCAAGATCCAATTGAATGGCGGTATCTCCTGATGTAACCAAATAGCCGGAGCATGCGCTTTTCGGTGCGGGATAAGGGCCGTTCATACCTAAAACGGTAAGCCGCAAGGTGATTCCCCCTTTGCAGAAGATGGAAGCAAAATAGAAGCCCTTTCATTATACGCCAAGGGATGAAAAAAAGCAAAAAGAACCCTGCGATATGCTCCTACAAGAGTAGACACTCGAAACAACTAAAGTTTCGAGACTACACTGAAAGGAGCATTATTATGTCAAAGGTGTAATAGAAACATTGCACAAAGCGGTGATGATTTCGTTCTATCTGTCACATTACAGTCCAGATTTGAACCAGCTTGAGATGATGTGGCCGAAGATAAAAGCTATTTTGCGAAAGAGGTGCTGCCGCAGATGGTTATCAATGTACTTTCTTTCGTTTTGTTGAACGACTGTTGGGGTTGAATTGATGCCCGCATGTTGCGTGTATTGACTGGATTTTTGAGAAATGTTATAAATGCAAGGCACTGTAATTGGTTTGACAATAGACTAACTCCATTTTATCACGTGGTTATGTCATTGTGATTTTTTTTCTTTTAAGTGTCCAACTTCATCTTACAATCGACCGTTCAGTTTTCATCTGCAGAATCCAGATTTCCGTGGTTCGGAAACGCCCAACAGCACCAAAAACTCCCCTTTCAAGCGATTCTTCGCCTGCAAGGGGAGTTTGCAATATGGTTACTGTGCCTTCACGGCTTCAGCATGTTCCTTTTTGATCTTTGCCAGCAGTTCCGGGTCTTCCAGCAGATCCAGTGCGGTTAGCGCCATGACCTTGGCTCCCAAGCCGATGGAAGCAAGCCCCAGGGGAGACTTGGCTGCTGCCTTGAACTCCTCACTGTGGGCAGGCACTACCTGCTCGGAAATGGTGATGTGGGGCTGGATGGTGGGCACTACCTGAGAAATGTTGCCCACGTCGCTGGAGCCCATTTCATCCTGGGGCTCGATGGGACGTACGTGCTCCCCGAACTCTTCCAGATGCTTCTGATATACTGCATCAAAGGAGGGGGTAACCACCGTGTTTTCCACAATGTTCTGATAAGGCTGCATCCGTCCCTTTGCCCCGGTCATCAGGGCTGCACCTTCCACAATGTGCTCTACCTGCTCATAAATCTTCTTCATCATGGGGGCTGTGGCCGCACGGAGGTAGAACTTTCCCTTGGCGTACTCAGGCACAATGTTCGGTGCCGTGCCGCCGTTGACAATAATGCCATGGATGCGCACATCATCCGTGCAGTGCTGCCGCAGGGCATCAATACCACGGTAGGTCATGAGCAGGGCGTTCAGGGCGTTAATGCCGCCCTCCGGGCAGCTGGCCGCATGAGCCGCCTTACCCCAGAACTCAATATCCACCGGAGCGCAGCCCAGCGTTTTGGTGGTCAGTGTGTGTACCCCAGCACCAGGATGAACGCACAGTGCCGCATCCACGTCCTTCAGGAAACCTTCCCGAACAAAGCTGCCCTTGGCACTGCCGTTTTCGCCGCCCTCTTCACCGGGGGTGCCATAGACACGAACCTCGCCGCCTACCTGGTCAATGACCTGCTTCAGGCAGGCTGCTGCCAGGGAAGAAGTTGCGCCGAACAGGTTGTGACCGCATCCGTGACCCAGCCCTGCCAGTGCGTCAAACTCGGCCAGAAACACAATCACCGGGCCGGGCTTGCCGGAAGCATAACGGGCATCGAAGCCTGTCCGATGTCCTGCTACGTCCGTCTTCACGTCAAAGCCTTCCTTGCGGAGCATGTCACTCAGGTGCTCACAGGCAAAGAACTCGTAATTGCTCACTTCAGGATGTGCATGAATATCCAGTGCCAGCTGCTGATAATCCTTCAGCCTTTCCTCAGCATAGGCAACGATCGTATCACGACGACTCATAGGGCTTCCTTCTCTCCTTTATCATGACGATGGGCGAACAGTGCCCGATTGGTGGTGCGCCGTGCCAGCAGGTTGCCAAGGCTCTGCAGGGCGAAGACCACCAGCAGCAGCACCACCACGCACACATTCACAATGTCCGGGTGATTCTGGTTCTGACCATAGTTGATGGCAAAGCTGCCGATGCCGCCAGCACCGACTGCGCCGGCCATGGTGGTCAGGCCAATCAGGCTGATGGCCGTCACCGTGGTAACACGAATCAGCTCCGGCACTGCCTCATGGAGATACACCCGGAAGATCAGACCCAGCACGCTGCTGCCCATGCTCCGCGCAGCCTCCACCTTGCCGGCATCCACCCCGGACAAGGCAACCTCCACCTGACGGGTGTAGAAGGGCACTGCGCCGAACACCAGCGGAAGGATAGCGCCCTTTACGCCGATGGCCGTACCCACTACGGCTCTGGTCAGGGGAATGAGGAAGATCAGCAGGATCAGGAAAGGAATGGAGCGGAAAATGTTCACAATAATGTTGGTCAGCTGATAGACGACAGCATTAGGGGCGATGCCGCCCTTCTTGGTCACCACCAGCAGAATGCCCAGCAGAAGACCTACCACAAAGGCAATGACGCCGGCCTTCAGGAACATTTCTACCGTAGCCTGGCAGCTGCTGACAAACTTATCGAAGTAATTATATAGGTTTGGGGCAAACTGCTCAATGAGTTCCATCAGCCAGCACCTCCATCTGAATATGATTCTCCGCCAGGTAGGCCATGCCCTTGGCAATGCCGTCCGCATCGCCGCCCAGCACCACGATCATGCTGCCCAGCGGATTGCCCTGCAGCAGATCCACATTGGCCAGCACAATGTTCACATCGATGCCGAACTGCTTGGTGGCAGAGGAAATAACGTGCTCGCCTACGCAGTCCTTCTGGAAGGTCAGCTTCACCAGCTTTTCACCGGGCTTCAGCCGTACCAGGGGATCATTGCCGCCCATGAGCCGATCAATCTTGCTCAGGGGCGTAGAGGAAGCCACAAACCGCCGGGTAATTTCTGCCTGAGGATGGGAGAACACGTCGTATACCGTGCCTTCCTCCACCACTCGGCCATTTTCCATGACCGCCAAACGGCCGCACACCGCTTTGATCACCGCCATTTCATGGGTGATCAGCACAATGGTCAAGCCCAGTTTTCGGTTCAGGTCTTGCAGCAAGTTCAGGATCGATTCCGTGGCATCCGGGTCAAGGGCACTAGTGGCTTCATCGGAAAGCAGCACTTTAGGATTGTTAGCCAACGCACGGGCGATAGCCACACGCTGCTTCTGTCCGCCGGAAAGCTGGGAGGGATACACGTCAATCTTGTCCCTCAAGCCCACCATGTCCAGCAGCTCGCATACCCGATGATGAATATCCTTTTCCTTCATGCCAGTAAAGCGGAGGGGATAGGCAATGTTTTCAAACACCGTGGAACGATCCAGCAGATTGAAGTGCTGAAAAATCATGCCGATACCCCGGCGCATGGTATTCAGCTCCTTGGCGGTCATGGCTTTGCTGCCCCGGTAGATTTTCCCGTTCCGAGGAGTCAGCACGCCGGAATCACCCACCTCCAGGGTGCCCTCATCCGGGGTTTCCAGCAGGTTGAGGCACCGCACCAGGGTAGACTTGCCGCCGCCGGAGTAGCCGATGATACCATAAATTTCGCCGTCATGAATGGTCAGAGACACGTCCTGCACAGCGTGAACGTCTCCAGTCTTTAAGTGGAAGGTTTTGCTTAAATGCTTGATCTCGATCATGCCATTGATCCTTTCCTTGCGAATCACTAGGAAAACCGCACGCAGCGGCGGGCAACCATGTACGTCGCCATGCCGCCACGTGCGGTGCGGGTTATGAAATTACTTAACTTCGCCGGCAGCTGCCTTCAGCTCGTCCAGAGAAGCATACTTCTGGGAG
Organism: Phocaeicola dorei; assembly: GCA_963627465.1. Lineage (GTDB taxonomy): Bacteria > Bacillota > Clostridia > Christensenellales > Aristaeellaceae > CAKUFA01. Next base: position 27,822 of record CAVGBO010000060.1, on the reverse strand, counting down.
TACAGGGTCAGGGGAGCAATCAGGGTATCAGCGATGGCAGTCAGGTCGTAGCCATTAGCATTTGCATCATTGTTCAGGTAAGCCTTGTGCTGGAAAGCGTTCAGGTCGATTTCACCGGAGTTCAGGGCTTCGTTGGGCAGGTTGTAAGCGTCGAATTCTACCAGCTCGATGTAGATGTTGGCACCTTCGTCGTCCAGCACCTTCTGCACAACCTTCCAGTGATCGTTGTTAGCACCGCACACGCCAACCTTCACAACGGTCTTGCCTTCCTTGTCGGAGGTGTAGCGGATGTAGTCGTTCACATTGTCTTCGGTGATGGTGAAGTCGGCAGAGGCATCATAGTCGAAGGCAGGGAAGAAAGCTTCCTTATAATTCACCAGCAGGAATTCTGCCACCAGCTGGGTGTGGAAAGCGTCCACGATGGTCTTGTAGGTCTCGTTCTCGGCGTCAGCGGTGCGGGCAACGATGATGTTCACATAAGGGTTGTCGCCTTCTTCGCTCTGCTGCTCAATGATCAGGCCGTCCTTGGAAGGAACCAGACCGAAGGGAATGGCATAGGTGCCGTTGATGGTGGAAGCAGCGAAGTCGCCCAGGGTGGAGGGCAGGGTGTTGGCCTGCACCGGCACCACTTCTACATTATATAGATAACCGGTGATGTCAGCGATTTCAGGGGTATAACCAGCTTCGGGATCCACGGTCAGCAGGCCGGCAGCCTCCAGCAGCTTAATGCCGCGGGAAAGGTTGGTGCCATCGTCCGGGATGCCGATCTGAAGGGTTTCAGCGGAAGCAAATGCCGTGCAGGAGAAAACAATCAACAGGCTGAGAATCAGGGATACAATCTTCTTCGTAGCTTTCATGGTAACAATCTCCTTATCCGTTTTTCTTTTTCGTTGGCAGGGTTTTACGTGCATCACGGGATCTGGCATTCGATCCCTCACACCGCCGAAATGGTTCATCGGATCCATCCTCCTGACATAAAAAATGAAGGGCAGCCATGCGCTGTCCTTCACGGTACATCATGAAAGATCCGAATTACATTCGGCAAGCGGCGCATGGGAAAACAAAGCACATGCACATGCACATGCCCATACGCATCATCATGGTGTTCATAGCGGTGCGTTCCATGCGTCCTTCCTCCTTCGAATCGGAATGGTGCAATCATAGCACAGGGCAAGATGATTGTCAACAGGGGTGCACTGTTTTTCTATTGTTTTTCATGAACGATTTTTGCTTTCCGATGTTTTTCGTTTGCCTTTTTCATTGCTTTCCAATGGAAAAAGTGATATAGTCATATCAGTTGTAACCCCCTATTATGGAAAGGAGTCCTCTCCCGATGAAAAAGCTGATGTCTCTGGTTCTTGCCCTGGCTATGGCGCTGTGCTGCCTGACGTTTGCCTCTGCTGATGAGGGGCTGAACGTGCTGCTGCTGGTTCCCAGCACGGAGGGCAGCTACTTCTCCGCCTCCGTTCTCGCCGTGAAGGATCTGGAAACCAAGTATCCCGGCACCACCACGGAAACCATCGCCATGGGTGCTATCCCTATGGACAAAGCAAGTGCAGAATACGAGCTGGAAACCTACATGCCCTTCTTTGAAGAAGCCTGTGCCTCCGGCAAGTATGACCTGATCATCACCATGGGTGCCGAGTGCAACGCTGCCCTGATTGCCGCTGCCCAGAAGTATCCTGAGCAGAAGTTCTTCAGCGCAGACCTGCAGGGCATCGAAGGCTCTGCTCTGGCGACCGATCCCCTGAGCAATGTGTATGGTCTGATGTACAAGAGCCAGGACATCGGCTATCTGGCCGGTTATGTGGCCTGCCTGGTCACCACCAGCGACATGCCCAAGGCCAATGCGGATAAAAAGGTTGGCGTGATCGTCGGCATTGACGCTCCCGGCTTGAATGAGTACATCGGCAGCTTCTGCCAGGTGTGTGAAGAGCATGGTGTTACGGTGTACATTGACTACGCCGGTGACTTCATGGCCGACATTGCGCCTCAGGTTGCCGAAAAGGCGGCTGCTATGTATGCCGAAGGTGTTGATGTGATTTGGCAGGTGGCAGGCAGTGCCGGTTCCGGCGTGTTCACCGCCGCCAAGGAAGCAGGCCGCTATGCCTTTGGCGTAGACTGCGACCAGACCCTGACCGTTTCTGACCCGGATGAAGCAGCCACCATCGTGACTTCCTTCTATGCGGACTACGGTGCTGCTATTGACTCCGTGTTTGCCTCTGTGCTGGATGGCACCTTCGTGGGCGGTACCTATCCGCTGGTAGGCCTGAACGAGGGCTTCATCGGCTATGCCCACAATGACCAGTTCATGGCCATGACCACCCAGGATATTCAGGACAAGATTGCTGCCCTGTATGACAGCGTGAAGACCAATCCTGTGGAAATCTTCAGCGTTACCGCCGATCCTGATGGCTGGGAAGCCCTGAAGCAGGCTGTTTCTCCCAAAGACTGATCAGCGATAAACGCAGGTATACCAAAGCTTCGATGGGGCAAATCTCGCTCCTTCGAAGTTTTTTCTTGTGGAACTACTTTCTTTTGGAAGATGGGGAAGAAAACGTTGCGTGCCTACGTTTTCATGGTATACTACGTAGTGAGGTGATTGACATGACCATGAAACGCATTCTTTCCCTGTTGCTTCTCCTGACGATTTGCTTTACCTGCTGCGGGTCTGCGTTTGCTTCTACCGTCACGCCATCGTTTACGGTAGATAACGGCACGACCTACACAGCCAAGGCAGAAGAGTGGCCGGACGGTAAGGTCTATCCTGTCTACTCTGCCCCCAGCACGTCTGCCCTCCGTGGTGCCAACGGCAAGGCCGTGGTATCCACCAACGACACCATCAAGGTCTTCGGCAAGGTTGGCAATTGGGTACTGATTCAGTACAACATCGGCAGTGGACGGAACCGGATCGGCTACATTCAGCTGCCCAGCTACACCAAGCGTGCCAGCTGCCGGGAACTGCTCTTCGACATGAAGCAGGCAGTGACCACCTGCACGGTTTCCGTGACGGATGATCCCTACGCTTCCCAGTCTGCCTTGGCGACCCTGCCTGCCGGATGCACTGTGTACGTACTGGCTACCGACAGCCTGTGGAGCTACATCGCCAGCAATAACTTCTGCGGCTTTGTACCCTCCTCCACCCTGTCCATCTCCGGCACGGCGACCCACCATTTTGCTTCCTTCACGGCAAGCAACGGTCAGGTGTATGATCAATTCTCCATCCACCGCCTGGAGTATGATGCCAGCCAGCACGTTTATGCCGTCACCGGCACCTATGAGCGCACCAACGCCAGCGGTGTGCAGGAAGCTGCTCCTGACGTGGGGGAAATCACCTACTCTCTGTCGGAGGATTTCTTCGCCGCTATGCCGGAAAGCATGGGCAGCAATACCACTCTGCATCCCACCTGGGACCTGTATCAGTGGTATGTAACGGCCTCGCTCAACGGCTTCACTTCCAGCAACATCAACCTGAACTTTGCTTCTGTCACCGTTCAGTATGAGCTGAACGAAGCAAACGAAATCTGCTACATGGAATATGCGGCTGTGCCCTGGGGCTAAGCGCAAGCTCATGCAGAAAACGAGGTATTCCTTGTGATTCAGATTCCCCCTCATGCGGGGCGCATCCTGACCCTGCTGAACCAAGCCGGCTACAAAGCCTATGTGGTAGGCGGATGCGTGCGGGATGCGCTCCTTTCCAAGACTCCTAAGGATTGGGATATATGCACATCTGCCCTGCCGGATGAGATGGAGCGTGTGTTTCAGGGCTTCCGTGTTGTTGAAACCGGACTGAAGCATGGCACCCTGACGGTGGTGCTGGATGGCATCCCCTACGAAATTACCACCTTCCGGGTGGATGGTGCCTATACAGATCACCGCCACCCGGATGGGGTCACCTTTGTGACAGATGTTCGGGAGGATCTTGCCCGGCGGGACTTTACCGTCAACGCCATGGCTTATCATCCGGCAGAAGGTCTCATTGACGCCTTTGGCGGGCAAGAGGATCTCCGGCGCAGGGTGATTCGCTGCGTAGGGCAGCCGGAGGAACGCTTCCGGGAGGATGCCTTGCGCATCCTGCGTGCCATGCGCTTTGCTTCCGTGTACGGCTTCACCATTGATGAGGAAACCGCCAAAGCAGCCCATGAATTGAAAGAAACCCTGAGTTTGGTAGCGGCGGAGCGCATTCGGGCAGAGCTTGGCAAGCTGCTGTGCGGCCAAGGCTGCGGCAATATACTGCGTGCCTATCGGGACATTCTTGGGCAGATTCTTCCCCAACTGGTGCCCATGTTTGATTTTCCGCAGTGCACGCCGCACCACCGTTTTGATGTGTGGGAGCACACCGTTCGCAGCGTGGAAAACGTTCCGGCAACAGAAGTGCTGCGCTTCACCATGCTGCTGCACGATGCAGGCAAGCCGGCCGCTTTCACCCGGGATGAGGACGGCGTTGGTCACTTTTGTGGTCACGCCGCCTGTTCTGAAAAGATAGCGGAAGCGGTGATGACCCGGCTGAAGATGGATAAGGCCACTGCCCAGCGGGTGATCCTGCTGGTGAAGCATCATGATATCGACCTGTCCACCGACAGCCGTTTGCTGAAACGCCGCCTGAACCAATTCGGTGAGGAAGCTCTTCGGCAGCTTATCGATGTGCAGGAGGCTGACCAGCTTGCCAAAGGCACCTGCGACCCGGCGGTAATTCGTGCTTCTGCCGCTGTCCTTCGTCAAGCACTGGATGCACTTCTGGCTTCCGCTCCCTGCTTTACGCTGAAGGATCTGGCCGTCAATGGCCGGGACATTGCCGCTCTAGGCGCAAAGGGTTCTACCATCGGCGACATCCTTCAGCACCTGCTTTCCTGCGTCATGGATGATGTCCTGCCCAATGAGAAGGATTCGCTGATGCGGGAAGCAAAAAGAATGGTTGACCAGCTGTAATTCTTCGCTATTTCGGATCACGTTCTGAAAAGAACGTGGTCTTTTTTTTATGCCTGCAAATTGTATACGATGGTATACAGTGTGCACCTATTCTGCTCCGTATAATGGCATGGGCTATATTCGGCAAAAGCAAAGTATTGCTATGCTTGCCATGCTTTGTTTATCTTGCACCGCTTTGCACATTCGCAACTTCATTTGAATAAAGTGCCTTCAAGATCGCATCCTGCTTTCGCGAAATAAACAAGCCCTTCTCTGAAAGCAATCGTCTGCATCAGAAAGGGGCTTGTTGCATGAATTACGACAGCAAAATCACGGGACGTATCATCAGCCAAATGCGAATGGAGCGGAATCTTTCCCAGGAAGTGCTCTCCGGCCTGGCCGGCATTGCACGCAGTCATCTGGCCATGATTGAAACCGGGCGGAAGAACGCCAATGTGGATACCCTTTGGCGCATCGCCAATGCCTTGGGCGTTCCCCTTAGTCAGCTTATTCGCAAGGTCGAGGATGCTATGGAAAACAAGTGAAAAGCAGGAGGGAATCCCTTACACAGGGAAGATCCCTCCTGTTTTTAACCCATCACACAGCCAGCAATACACCTGTGCCCAGACACAGCTGGGCGGTGTAATACAGCACCATGGCTATCCAGTCGAAGGAGGTGGAGGTGGACCGCAGGGTTTCCCAGCAGACCATCATGTCGCTGATGACAAACAGCACGACACCAACCGCCGTAAAAATGCCTGCCGTGCCGCCGGTTGCGCAGCCTACGCCGCAGGCGCACATGCTAATCAGCACCATGGCATAGGCGGCATAGGGCACCAGCTTTTCTTTCAACAAAGGGCGCAGACGCAGGATTAAGCAAACTGCTGCCGCCAGCAGCACACCAAAAACGACGGCTTGCAAGCTGCCAAGCTGCTGTCGCTGCAGGAACCAAGCGATGTAGCACAAGTGGCCGCCCATGAAGAAGCCCATGCCTACATAGAACTTTCGTTCCAGCATAACGTCTGCGATGGTGCAAAGCAGCAAAGCACCTGCCCCGAGCCACCGATTGCCCCCAAGCGGTATTGCACCACCTAAGGCCAGTGCCAAGGCGCAAAGGGTGCCCATGGCCTTCCAGCACTGACTCTGGACAGACAGTTTCCTTGCCTTGCAACGCATAAACATGGGCAGGCACAATCCTAGCGAAAGAATTGCTGCCGGTACTATCCACCAAGCCTTCATGGTCATCCTCTCCTCCTTTGCCTCCTTGCCCTGTCAGGGCAAATCCGTTGATGTTGCAGCGTTGGTCGTCTGCATGTTTTTGATGTAGCGGAAAATGTCCCCTGCAATGGGGGCTGCCGTGCTGCCACCGCCATCCCCATCGTTGACGGACTCCACCAAGACCGCCACCGCATAGGGCATATCCTCGTTATCAATAAAGCCGATGAACCAGCCGTGGGTAACGCTTTCACCGTTCATGGAAGATTCCGCCGAGCCGGTTTTGCCGCAGATGGTCATTCCCTCAACCGCCGCACGGCTGCCTGTGCCGGAGGTGACCACCGCCCGCATAAAGCCCTTGATGGTGTCTGCATCCTCACTGCTCAGCGCATTGCGGTACACCTTGGAGGAGAATTTCATGCGATTGACGCCGCCATAGCTGTCCACGGATTGGAGCAGGCGAGGTTCCATCATCACGCCACCGTTGGCAATAGATGCCGCTACCATGCACATATGCATGGGTGAGGCTACAATGGCGGATTGCCCTGCACCCGACCAGGCAATTTCGAAATTGTTCCGGTTGGCGGTAGGGTACACGCTGTTTTCAACCACCAGGTCACGGAAGAGGAAATTGTCGTTGAAGCCGAAGCTTTCCGCCGTCTGCCGAAGCTTTTCATCCCCCATGTCCAGTGCCATCAGGGCGAAAGCGTTGTTGCAGGATTTGGTAAACGCCTGTTTCAGGGTAAGGTTGCCATGAATGGCGTTGCCCCAGTCCCGAATGGCATGACCGTCCACATCCAGACCGCCGGTGCAGAGAATATCCAGGTTCATGATGTCATCGATCCCTGTCAGTGCTGCTTCTGTGGTAATTACCTTGAAGGAGCTTCCCGGGGCGTACACGGATTGGGTTACTCGGTTCCAGAAGGGCTGACCGGCATCGCTCAAGGTTTCTTCCGTAATGTTCTGCGGATCAAAGCTGGGCAGGCTGGTCAGGGCAAGCACGGCACCGGTCTTATAGTTCATCACCACGGCGGCACCGTTTTTGCCGGCCGTTTTTTCATAGTTGTTGAAGGAGTCCACAATGGCTGCGCATAGCTTGCTGTCCACCGTCAGGGTCACGTTATCGCCGCGCCGTGTTTCACCCTTAAACAGGGAAGCAATCATCTCCGGCAGAGAGGTTTGAAAGCCGTACAGGTAGCTGGTCTGGAAGGTTTCCACGCCGTTGGAAACTTGTCCCTGATTGTCACCCACCAGATGTACCACTGCCCGGCGAATGGCCTCATCTTCTTGATAGACGCGGTTTCCGTCCACGGTGGTGGCCAGGGTAACGCCGTTAACATCCAGAATGTCTCCGGCGATCACGGTTTCTTTTTGCGACCGTACTCGTGGATTCCACTTGGAGGAAAACCAGCGGTTGCCGTAGGTCAGTACGCTGTACCCGCCGTAGGCCGCCAGGAGAAAGAACATGCCGAAGAGAATCAGAGCCAGTATTTTGAACCTGTGTCGCTGCTGCTTCATGGCATGTCCTCCGTGTCGCCCATCATGGCCAGCTCCGTATCTTCATCCAGATCATCATCGTTCAGGCTGGCTACCCCCTGCAGCAGACCGATCAGGCACATGCTGGATACAAGGGAGGTGCCGCCGTAGCTGACAAAGGGCATGGTAACGCCGGTGAGGGGAATTAGCTTGATTACACCGCCGATAATGGTGAAGGTTTGCAGGGCAATCAACACGGTGCAGCCCATGGCCAGCAGCCCGTGAAAGCTCCGCCGAGCCGCCATGGCGATGGTGGCACCCCGCCAAATCAGTGCTACATACATGGCCAGCACGCACAGACCGAAGATCAGACCAAACTGCTCGCAAATCACCGCAAAGATGAAGTCTGTATGATACACCGGAATGGTGGTGGGGGTTCCTAAACCTAGACCGCAGCCCAGCATACCGCCGCTGGCTATAGCCATTAAGCCCTGCACAATCTGGTAGCCGGCATTTTCGTAGTCGCTCCAGGGATTCAGCCAAATAGCCACCCGCTTTTTCACATGGGCAAACATTTTGTAGCCCATCACCGCCGCACCGCCGCCGCCGGCCAGGCCTAAGCCCGTCAGTGCCAAGTTGCCGGAGGATGCGTAAAATAGCATCAGGGTAGTGCCGTAGTACATCAGTGCCGTACCCAAGTCCTTTTGCAGCATCAGCAGCCCCAGACAGCATACGGCAAAAAACAGCCAGGGGATCATTTTATGCCGGCTCATGTAGAAGCTGATGATCACCAGCAGGCTCAGTTTCACGATTTCGCTGGGCTGCACGGACAGGCTGCCGATGTAAAACCAGTTCTTCGCACCGTTGGTTTCTTTGCCGATGACAAGGGGCAGTGCCAGCATGGCAAGAGATACGGGAATCATCAGCAATACGGGAATGTGCCAGTTGCGGATGATGCGCACCAGATAAATACACACCACCATGGTACCCAAGCCCACGCCGTAGTACATGGTTTGCTGATAAGCGTAATTGGGATTGGTGGCATAGAGTACCAGCACGCCAAGCGCACAAAGAAAATTTGTCAGGGAAAGCAGCAGCTTGTCTGTTGGAAACAAGCGGCTCAAAAGATTGGTGCCCACGGAAATCATGGCTGGCACGCCAAGTGCAAGGGCGAAAGCTTGCCAGGCAAAGTCCTTCAGCCCCAGCAGGATAAAGGCACTGAAGAAGAAGAGCATGACCACCTGCGCCAGCCGCTCCCCTGGGTCACGGTGAAGCGAGATACGGTTACGCATGCCGATCCCTCCTTCTGATCCAATGACGCTTTGAGGTCTCCGGCTCTTCGGGTACAGAAGATGCTTCCTGGGTCTGCACCTCTACCGGATAAGGATAGGGTGGACAGGCGGGTGCCTGGTTTTCGAGGGGATTCGGCTCCTGCATCGGCTGCCAGGTGGCACTTCCATCATAGGGCTGTTCCCATGAAGCCGGTACCTGATGATAAATCACGTTCGTTGGTGAGGATTCCGTCTGCTGAGGCATTTCGTCATCATCCGCCTGCATGGTAGCCGGGCGATCTGTTTCCAAGCCCATAAAGACTCGCAGGCGCAGGGTTGCCTCTCCGATTTTCAGGATGGAACCGTGATGCATGGGATGTTCCGTGCCGCTTCGGCGGTTCGTCACCAGTTCCCCATCCACTTCTGCCGTGCATCCACGATAGGGAAACACCATCAAGCCCACACCGTTCTTGAAGGATACATCGCAATGCTTCGGGGCAACGCCGTTCACCGGCACAATCAAGTCGCATCCACGGACGAAGCCCATGACACCCTCCCAGGGCACGGGGATGGCTTCACCTTCCGGCAGTTCCTCACTGCCTTCCAGCACCACCATTTCCCCAATGGTGCCTGCATCCGGCAATTGACGGAGCCGCCGATGTTTCTCCCGCCTGTCCTTTCGCAGCCAAAGAAAGGCACGCAGGACAATCATCACGCCCAGCAGCACAAACCAATACCGTGCGCCCAGGGCAAGGATTTCATAATATGCTTCGGGCATTTCCTGTTCCTTTCAAAATATTATGCCAGCATGTTGCGAAGCTCTGCCAGCAGCGGCTTTAAGTTCCGGGGCGTCTGCTCCGGGTCACGCTGGATGGAAATGACCAGATTTTCCGGACGGAACACGGACTGTGCCGCATCCAGCAGATCCTCGCAGGTCAGATCATCGTACATTTTGGCGGAGGCGTCCAGATCACAGCGGGACAAATCCTCCGCCAGGCAGCTCCATCCCATCAAATCGTTCATGCCTTCCACTTCATCCTGATAGAAGACAAGGTTCTGGGTAAACTGCATCCGGGTTTCATCCAGCCGGGCAGGCTTCACATACATGCGCAGCCGCTTCAAAAGGGTAAACACCTTCCGAAGGCTTTCTGCCAGCAGCTCCTGCCGCACATCATAACGAATCACCAGCCGCCGGAACATGCCCAGCTCTTCAATGGAAGAATCGATTTCCGCTACCAAGGCTTCTTCTTCCCGCAGGGTCTGGAAGAGAAGAGAATCGTTATCTGCCCCGGTGATGGCGTTCAGTACTTCGCCCGCCAAGGGGAAGACACGATCATCATCCAGGTCAAAGGCCAAATGCACCTTGGCCTGACCGCCCTCTTCGTCCATGATTAAGTCGGAAGTGGAATCCCGCATGCACATGTTCATGGGCGTAGGTTGGCAGAAAGGATCCTCTGCCGTCAGGTTCTTCAGCTCCTCAAAGGATTGAACCACTGCATCTTCCATGGCCGGAGAAAAGTTGCCTGTCAGGCAAAGACATGCATTTCGAGGCTGAAACACCATCCGCTGCCAGCGGCGAATGGTTGCTTCGCTCATGGCGTCGATGCCTTCTGCCGTGCCCATCAGGGGATAAACTCCGGAAGAGGTTCTGCGCCAGCGGCGGTTGACCTCCTCCTCAAAGTCGCAATCCTCCTGCTCGATTTGCCGAATGACCACCTGCTTTTCCCGGCTGATCTGCTCGGCCGTCCACGGCACATCCGCAAAAAAACGGAGGAACATATCCAGACTGTCATCAAAGAAACGGGGGAGGGTCTTCATGCGGAAGACAATGGCCTCCGGGTAGGTGGCACCATCCATTTCCGTACCCATCCGATCCCACAGGCTGTTCATGGCAGAAGCCTCCATGCCGCCCAAAGAGCGGAAGCACAAATGCTCCAGCAGGTGACTGATGCCCTGATTCTGCCTGTTTTCATACAAGGCACCGCCCCGCAGGTACAGCCCGAACTCCATGGCATGCAGGTGGCTTTGGGGGCAGCAAAGGACATTCATCCCGTTGGTCAGCAGATGTTCATGGACGGCAGACATAGGTCGTTCCTCCTCGGTTGTTGTCATACCAACATTATAGAGGAAAAAGCAGCAGAACGCAACCTGGGGGAGAAAAAGCGGCAGGAAAAATTTTAATTTTCGCTGTTTGAACCCTTGCTTTCCGCTTGACAACGACCTCTTTTTCTCGTATACTAGCAGATGGCTTCAATAGCTCCGCTAGCCCCGGAAACTATTGACTCGCGGAAAATGTGCGACCATCACATCAGTACGCATTCTCTTTTTGACCACCATCCGAGGAGGAATACCTTTGAAGACGTTTATGCCGAAAGCAGCGGACATTACCCGCAAGTGGTATGTTGTTGACGCTGAGGGTCAGGTATTTGGCCGCGTGGCAAGCCAGGTTGCTTCCATCCTGCGCGGTAAGAATAAGCCCATCTACACCCCTAATGTAGATACCGGTGACTATGTCATCATTATCAATGCAGATAAGATCGTTATGACCGGCAAGAAGCTGGATCAGAAGATCTACTATCACCACAGCGGCTATACCGGCGGTCTGAAGGAGACCAAGTACCGCAAGCTGCTGGCTGAAAAGCCCGAGTTTGCTATCCGCCGTGCGGTTGTTGGCATGCTGCCCAAGGGACCTCTGGGCCGTCAGATGGCTAAGAAGCTCAAGGTGTACAGCGGTGCTGAACACGAGCATGCCGCACAGAACCCCGAAAAGTACGAACTGATCTAAGGCGGAAAGGAGACGTTTGAATCATGGCAAAGGTAGATTACAGCGCTGTTGGCCGCCGCAAGAAGGCAGTTGCCCGCGTTCGTCTGGTTCCCGGTGACGGCAAGATCGTCATCAACAAGCGTGACATTGACGCTTACTTTGGTCTGGAAACCCTGAAGATGACCGTTCGTCAGCCCCTGACCCTCACCAACGTCGGCAACTTCGACGTGATGGTGAACGTGAACGGCGGCGGCTTGACCGGTCAGGCCGGTGCAATCCGTCACGGCATCAGCCGTGCCCTGTGCAAGGCTGATCCTGAGCTGCGCGGCACCTTGAAGAAGGCTGGCTTCCTCACTCGCGATCCTCGTATGAAGGAACGTAAGAAGTACGGCTTGAAGGCTGCCCGTCGTGCTCCTCAGTTCAGCAAGCGCTGATCAGGCACGATTTTCAATCGAATCATCAAAGTCTCGGAAGGAAAATTCCTTTCCGGGACTTTTTTTGTCCAGTCAGAATGACCATGCAAAAAGTTTTCATCTTTGATTTCCATGCTTTTTTCCTCATTCGATTGATTTTATCTGCTCCCTTCATTATAATGAATAGTGAAGAAGTATCTTCCGGCGACGGGTTTCCTGCGCCGATTACGCAAGATCAATCGGAGGAACGCTTTATGCCGCATGACAGCTACATCAGCCCTTTTTCCACCCGCTACGCAAGCCGTGAAATGCAGTACGTCTTCTCAGAGGATAACAAGTTCCGCACCTGGCGGAAGCTGTGGATTGCTCTGGCACGGGCAGAGAAGAATCAGGGACTGGACATTACCGATGACCAGATTGCCGAGTTGGAAGCTCACCGGGAGGACATTAATTATGAGGATGCTCAGCGTCGGGAAAAGGAATGCCGCCATGACGTGATGAGTCACGTGTACGCCTATGGGCTTCAGTGCCCCGGGGCGGCAGGCATTATCCATCTGGGCGCAACCTCCTGCTACGTGGGGGACAACACGGACATCATCATCATGCGGGAAGGCATGCACATCCTGCGGCGAAAGCTGCTGAATGTTATGAGCCTGCTGGCCGACTTTGCGGAAAAGTACAAGGCACTGCCCTGCTTGGCTTATACCCATCTGCAGCCGGCACAGCTGACCACTGTGGGCAAGCGTGCCTCCTTGTGGCTGAATGAATTGACCATGGACTATCAGGAACTGGAGCACCGCCTGTCTACCTTGGCCATGCTGGGCAGCAAGGGAACTACCGGCACCCAGGCTTCCTTTATGGAACTGTTTAACGGGGATACGGCGAAGATCGATGCGGTGGAGCAGGACATTGCCAAGACCATGGGCTTTGACAAGATCGTGCCGGTCTCCGGTCAGACCTATTCCCGGAAGGTGGACTATCAGGTGCTGTCCGTGCTCAGCGGCATTGCCCAGTCCGCCAGCAAGTTTGCCTATGATATGCGCCTTTTGGCCAGCTTCAAGGAAATGGAGGAACCCTTCGAGAAGCATCAAATCGGTTCTTCTGCCATGCCCTACAAGCGGAACCCCATGCGGTGTGAGCGGATTGACGCTCTTGCCCGGTACGTTATGGTGGACGTGCTGAATCCGGCCATCACGACCAGCGTGCAATTCTTTGAGCGCACCTTGGACGACTCTGCTAACAAGCGAATCGCCGTGGCGGAAGCTTTCCTGGGGGTGGACGCCATCCTGAACATCATGATGAACGTGTGCGATGGCCTTGTGGTGTACGATAAGGTGATCCGTGCCCGGGTGATGAATGAGCTGCCCTTCATGGCTACGGAAAACATCATGATGGATGCGGTGAAGAAGGGCGGCAACCGGCAGGAACTTCACGAGAAGCTGCGGGTACACTCTCAGGCTGCTGCTCGGGTAGTGAAGGAAGAAGGCGGCAAGAATGACCTGGTGGATCGCATTGCTGCCGATCCTGCCTTCATGATCACCAAGGAAGAGATTCAGACCATCCTGAAGCCGGAGGAGTTTACCGGCCGGAGCAGCCAGCAGGTGGATGCCTTCCTGAAGGAAGTGGTTCGTCCCATCCTGGATGCCAACAAAGACATGCTGGGTGAAAAGCAGGAACTGAGCGTCTGACCTGCAACGTGTGAATTTTTTGTGACCTTGGAATTTTTTCTGCCGCAAGATCGTTAAATAGCGGTATGATAAAAAAAGACCCTGGCGTTGATCTCCGCCGGCAACAGCGGTTCACCGGGCGTGCGTAGTTAGAAAGTGGGGAGAGGCTCCGTGACATCACTATGGAATACGATCCAGACCACCCTGTGGAACGTGTTTCACCGACCCAGCCTGACGGACATTGTGGATATCCTGGTGGTTGCCGTCATTATTTACGAGCTGCTGATGCTAACCAGGCAGACCCGGGGCAGCGCCGTATTAAAGGGTTTGGTGCTGCTTCTCCTTGCCACCTGGTGCAGTCAGCTGCTGGGGCTTACCGCCCTGAACTGGATGCTCATGAGCGTTATCAACAACGGCGCACTGGTGCTGGTGATTTTATTCCAGCCGGAGCTAAGGAAGGCGCTGGAGCAAATCGGCCGTGGGGCGCTCATTGAGCACCGGGATGATGACGGGGATGATCGTCAGCGGATTGTGGACGAAATCATCCAGTGTATGCTGGATCTGAGCCGCCGCCGGGTAGGTGCCCTGATCGTCTTCGAGCAGAAGACGGGCTTGAAGGACGTCAGCGAAACCGGCACCGCCGTGGATGCTAGGATTTCTGCTCCTTTGCTGGAGAACATTTTTGAGCCTAACACCCCCCTGCATGACGGGGCTGTGGTGATTCGGGGCACAAGAGTCATGGCGGCTGCCTGCATCCTGACCCTGACGGAAGGCCGAGGCGTTAGCCGGGACTTGGGCACACGGCACCGGGCGGCACTGGGTATCAGCGAAACCACGGATGCTACGGTGCTTATCGTTTCTGAGGAAACGGGCATTATCTCCATGGCCAAGGGAGGTAAACTGACCCGGCATCTGGATGCCAACTCCCTTCGGGACATTCTGGAGGGGATGTATACCCAGCCCAAGCACGACCTTCGCAGCATGCTGAGCCGCCTGAAGCAGGCCAAGAAAAAGGAGGGTGCAAAATGAGTCAGCAATCTCCTTCCGACAAGAAGCAGGATCGGGTCACAGTAGGTGAAATCTTGAACCATCTGTGGCACGTAACGAAAAAGAACTGGGGCTTTAAGCTGCTGGCACTGCTGATTGCCATTGTGCTGTGGGCAGGGCTGATTACCCAGGATCCTACACTGACAAGAGAAAAGATCTTCACTGGCGTATCCGTTACCGTATCCGGGGCGGATACACTGAAGCGGAACGGCTTCATTGTCACCTCTGATCTGGAAGACGTGCTCTCCGGCGTGCAGATGAAGGCGGACGTGCCTCAGATGCAGTATCAGGATGCGACGGCTACCAACTATAATGTGCGCATTGACCTAAGCCGCATTCGGGAAACCGGCACCCAGCGGGTTCGGCTAAGCACCACCAACTCCAGCACGTATGGTTCAGTAACGGAAATTGTGCCTGAAAGTGTGGAAGTCACGGTGGAGGAGTATGTGACCCGGTATCGTATTCCTGTGGCATTGCAGGTGATCGGCGAAGCTCCGGAGGGCTACTACGCCGCTACCCCCAATCTGGATCCACCTTTAGTGGCGGTTTCCGGCCCCAAGTCTTTGGTGGATCAAATCGCTCGGGCGGAAGCAGTGCTGGATCTTTCCACCCTGCCTGCCCGTGAAGGGCTGATCCGCACCACGGTGCCCTTTACCCTGCTGGACAGCGATGGTAATGCAGTAGAAAGCAGCCTGCTGGAGGTAACCAGCGAGTCCGTGCTGCTGGATTCTGTCATTGTGGAGCAGCAGCTGTATCCCAAGCGTACCCTGAGCCTTTCCGGCACGGGAATCATCACCGGTACCCCGGCGGATGGATATGAAGTGAAGTCTGTGACCATTACGCCCTCGGTGATTACCGTGGCAGGGTCTTCTGCCAGCTTGGATCTGGTGGATACCATCTACCCGGATGGCTCGGTCAGTGTGGCAGGTGCATCGGCCTCCTTTACCCAGCAGGTGAAGGTGCGGAAGACTTCCGAAATGTCCTACATCAGCAATGATTCGGTAACGGTGGAGGTGGAAATCGGTCCTGCCATTACCAGCCGGACGATGAAGAATATTCGTGTGTCCCTGACCAACGTGGGCAGCGGACTGAATGCCGTGCTTTCCACTGCACAGGCTAATGTGACCATTACTGGCCCGCAGCTGGTGGTGGAAAACTTGTGGAACAGCAGCGTTACCCTGACCTGCGATGCCTCCGGCTTGACTGCTGGGGTGCATGAACTGCCTGTCAGCTATACCCTTTCCGGGGATGAGGACGGAGCGTGCACGGTGGAAACGGATCCGGCGAAGATTACCGTGACGCTGACCCAGCGGTAAGTGGAAGATTTGTCACAGAGCAAACCCAAATAACGTGATTTTCATGAAAGGAGGCTTGGTATGGGCAACTTTGCCAATACCGTTTTCAGCATGATGCTGGGGTGGTTTCGCACCGCCGTATCGGATCTATGGAATCTCTTCACGGCATCTGACGGCAACAGCCTCTTTGCATGGATCGGCAATCATTGGATTCATCTGGTGATCCTCCTGTGCGTTGCAGGCACAGCGATTGACATTGTGGTGCACCTGTTCCGCTGGCGTCCGCTGACAGTGTGGGCCAGCTTCTTCCGTCGCCTTCGCCATCACGGCAGGGAGGAAGAGGAAACGGAGCAGCCTCACCATCGGAAGCAGCAACAGTGGATATACGCCGACGGCAGCACGGCACCGTCACCTGATCAGGATTGGCAGGAAGACATGCCGGAGGACGAGGATTTCGCCCAGGAATATGATCAGCCGGCGCCTATGGTGGCCAGCATGTCCCACACCCAGTATCGGCGGAATACCTACGTGAATCAGGTGCCTCCGGGCATGGAAGATTATCCTCATCCTGATCCTGTGCAGGAAGAAACATTGCCTCCTGAACCCATTAGCCGGGAGGAAGCCGAGCCTCAGCAGGATAGCGAAAGCCGCTCCCGCCGGGTGCTGCGCCGAGTAGCGGAAATTCCCAAGTCCATTTGGCAAAGTGATGACGAGGATGAACTTCAGCTTCGTTATCGGCCGGCCAAGCCTTCGGTGGATAAGGATCATGCCTACCATGCACCGGTGTATCCGCCTACGTGGAAGAAACCCACACAGCAATCTTAATTTATCGGCAAGGGGCGTGAAGCACGTTTCCCTTGCCCATTCTTTTAGGGAAAAACGGAGGAAATTGACTATGGGCAAGTGTGTAATCATTGCGCCCCTGTATGCCGGAGAGGAACCGGCGTGGACGGAAAGGCAGGAAGGGGACTGCATCCTCTGTGCCGATGGGGGCTATGATGCTGCCAAGCGTTTTGGCATTACCCCGGACTTGGTGATTGGGGATTTTGACTCTATGCCCGTGGATCATGTACAGGGCGTTCCCGTCCGCCGCCTGCCTGTCCATAAGGATGACACGGATATGGAGGTTTGCCTTGCTGAAGGCAGAAGCCGGGGCTACCGGGAGTTCTATCTGCTAGGCTGCATCGGTGGAAGGCTGGATCACACCATCAGCAACCTGCAGTGCCTGTACGACTGTGCCCTTCGTGGGGAAACTGTGTGGATGGCAGATGGTCAAAACCGGGTGACGGTGCTGCTGCCTGGGGAGCATACCCTGACTCCGGTGCCTGGCAGACATGTATCCCTGCTGGCCTTTACCCCGGAAGTGACGGGGATTGAGCTGACCGGCACGGAATGGGAGCTGCATCAGGCAAAACTGACCCAGCGGGATCCCATCGGCGTAAGCAACGAAGCGTTGCAGGCACAGGTACAGTTGAGTTTTGAGCAGGGGGCGCTGATGGTGCTGTATACGGAGGATAAAAAGTAAACCGCGGCAGAACTTGCATTTTTACAAAAGCCTCAAGGAGAGACGGTGAACATGGGCACAAATGAACTGGCTGAACATGAATGATACAAAATCACCTGTTCACGCACAATTCGTTCCCTTGCTCATCCGCCCCATCTGTGGTATGATGCCTGTCGATGCGGAGGCATCAAGCAAGGTAAAACCGGGAGGCGAAGGTTATGGCCAAGGCCATCAAAACTAATGTGCTGCGTCACTTGGATGCATTGCACATCCCTTATGAAACGAAAGAATATCCTGTGGATGATGAAAACTTCGACGGCAAGCTGGTTGCCGGAAAGACGGGACTAGATCCGCAAATGATTTATAAGACCCTTGTACTTTGCGGCGATAAGCAAAGCCATCTGGTTTGCGTGCTGCCGGTGGAGAAGGAGCTGGACTTGAAGGCTGTGGCTCGGGCCTCCGGCAACAAAAGCGTGTCTATGCTGCCCCAGAAGGAGCTGCTGCCCCTGACGGGCTACCTGCGGGGCGGGTGCAGCCCCATCGGCATGAAGAAGGCTTTTCCTACCTACGTGGACGAAAGCTGCCGTACCCAGCCGAAGCTCAGCGTCAGCGCCGGCGTAAGAGGATGCCAGGTCATTTTGGCTACGGAAGCGTTGCTGGCTTGCACCAAGGCAACCGTGGCGGAGCTGTGCCGTGGGTAAACTGTTGGCAGAATCATGAAAATGATGTATAATGAACGGGATTGTTTTTCCGGTGGCAGAAAGGAGCATGCATGAAGGAAAAACTAACCCGTGAGGAAAGGCGGCATGCCCTGCTGATCGCCATCCTGATTGTGGCAGGCATGCTGGCATTGGCTGGCTTGATATGGTGGGCTTCCGGCTGGGAAGTGTGGGAAGATAAAGGCTCCATGCCCGAGGAAAGTGCTGCGCTGCTGTCTGCTGCCCAAAGCATGGACAGCATTTCCGTCCGTGCAAAGCTGAATGAGGAGCAGCAGATGCTGTCTGCCTCTCAGGTGATGACCTTAACCAACCGCACGGACGAAGAGCTGGATCGGGTTGTGCTGCGGAGCTATTCCGGCGCATTTCTGACGGAAGATACGTCTCCTGCCGCCACGGATGAGCTGTACGATGCCTGCTATCCGGATGGGTTTTCCGCCGGTGGGCTCATCATGGAAAAGACCTATGTGCGTGGTGAAAACCTGACCTACATTTGGTCGGATGACGGAAAAACCGTGCTGACCCTCATGTTGGATAAGGCGTGGATGCCCGGAGAAACCATCACGGTGGAGCTTCAATATCATGTGAATGTGCCGGTATGCGCCGGTCGCTTCGGTGTGTACGATGGCATTTGGTCGCTGGGCAATGTGTTCCCTACCTTAGCCGTGCGGGAAGATGACGCATGGCGCACCGACAGCTACTGTTCCATTGGTGATCCCTTCCTGAGCGAATGCGCCAACTGGGACGTAACCCTGACCTTGCCGGAAGGCTACACGCTGGCGGCTACTGACTATGCTGAGGGCACCACTTCCAATCAACAGAAGGAGTACACCTTAACAGCTCATGCTGTGCGTGACTTTGCTGTGGTTTTCGGCAAAGAGCTTCAATGCGTCACCGGCATGGAAGGGGATACCATGGTTATTGCCTGCGCCAAGGATCGATCCCGTGCACGGGAAATGTTGAAGTACGCCAAGCAGGCGCTTCGCTGCTATGAAAAACGATACGGTGATTATGTGTATCCCTCCTTCACCGTAACGGAAAGTGCTTATGCCCTGAACTCGGCAGAATATCCTCGCTTAGCCTTGATTGGCCGGAGCAAGGTGGAGGCTGGAGGACAATCGCTGGAGTTTGCCGTTGCTTATGCAGCGGCGCATCAATGGTGGTATGCCATGGTGGGTTCAGACAGCATCAATCAGCCATGGCAGGATGAAAGCCTGTGCGAATACGCCCTGATGGATTACATCGGCGACTACTACAGCATCGACGACCGGGATACTGCCATTTACCAGCAGATTGAAACGGCGCTGCGCATTACCATTTCCCGGGACATTACCCCCGGTAGTCCCATTACCTACTTTAATGATGTAACGGAATATACCCAGGTAGTTTGCCGAAGGGGGGCAGCCCTGTGGATGGCACTGGAAAATTACTTCGGCCGTGATGAACTGGATCATCTGCTTCGTGACTATGCGGAAGATTACCGCTTCGCCGTTGCTTCCCGTGATGACCTGACGGAGGTCATCAGCAATCACGCAGGCATGGACTTAAGCGAATTGATGGCAGATTATCTGGATACCCATATTGACACACTCCCGTGATATACGGAAAGGATGAATGTGATGGCAACCCTGACCCCTGAAGAGGCTGTGATTTTAATCCCCTCGCTGGAACCGGATGATCGCCTGCTTGCCTATGTGGGCAAGCTGCTGGAAAAAGGTTTTCGGCAAGTGGTGGTGGTGGATGACGGCTCCTCTCAAGCAACGCAGCCCATCTTCGACCATTTGTCTGGCATACCTGGCTGTCAGGTGCTTCACCATGATGTGAACCATGGCAAGGGTGTGGCACTGAAGACAGGCTACCGCTGGATTCAGGACAACTGCCCTGATTGCTGCGGTGTGATTACCGCCGATTCGGATGGTCAGCACACGGTGGAGGACTGCTGGAAACTGGCGGTGAAGCTGTGCGAAGGGGATCGCCGGGCACTTTATCTGGGCAGCCGGGATTTTTCCCTGCCCAATGTGCCGCCCCGTTCCCGGTACGGCAACCGTACTACCAGTGTGATCTTCAAGCTGCTGTACGGTCAGTGGCTGCCGGATACCCAAACCGGTCTCCGTGCCTTCCCACGGGAAGATCTTTCCTTCATGCTGAATGTGGAAGGGGAACGGTATGAGTATGAAATGAAGGTGCTCATTGCCTGCGCCCGGGAAGGCATCCCCATGGTTCCCATCACCATTGAAACCATTTATGAAAATGACAATGCAGGCTCCCATTTCCATCCCATTCGGGACAGCTATCGAATTTACAAGGTGATCCTGGGCAGCTTTGTCAAGTTCATGGGCACCAGCCTGCTGTGCGTGCTGATTGATCAGGGATTGGCTTGGCTGTTCCGGGATGTGATTTTGCAGGGCATCGCCGGGATTGATCACGATGGCATCATCTGGGCAAGCGGTCTCATCGCCCGGCTGATTTCCTCAGTGGTGAATTTTTCCCTGAACCGTTCCTTTGTGTTCAAACTGAAGGGCAGCACGAAAACCGCCGTATGGCGATATGCCCTGCTGTGTGTGGCGGTCATCAGCATCAGCAACTTGTGCGTGATCCTGCTGGAAAAGATCGGGTGGAACGCCGGCATTGCCAAGGTGGTCTGCGATACGCTGCTGTACTTTGTGAATTATCAGATTCAGAATCGCTGGGTTTTCAAGGAGGAAGAAGCATGACCTGTTCGGTCAAGAATGTTCTGCTGACACTGCTGGCCTTCATCCTGCTTGGGGCAATGACCCTGGCCGTGCCCCTGGGCAGCCTTACGGAGGATGCGCAGCGTGCCTATTTGAATGAAGCCCCTGCCAATGAAGAAGACGAGTACGCCTTCCTCTTTGGCGACTGAAAAACAGGAGGAATAATCAATGCGTAAGTGGATTGCACTGCTGTGTGCTGCCATGATGATGGTGCCTGCCGCCTTGGCAGAAGAAACGGAAATCACCACCGCTTTGCCTATGGATTTTTCTGCCGGCCATGTGGCTGATCCGGCAAACTACACGGAAACCGGCTATGAGGATGAAACCCTGAGCGTAACCATGGAGCATGTGTGGGTAGGGGATGCCCAGTACAACGTGGCGCATGTGAAAATCTCCGACCCCAGCCAGCTGCGCATCGGCTTGGCTGCACCCTTCGGCAAGAAAAAGACGAACAAGGTCTCTACCATTGCCAGGGACAACAATGCGGTTGTGGCCATCGGCGGCGATTACTTCGCCAATGAAGAAGGCGGCTATGTGGTGCGCATGGGCGAGGTCTACCGCAAGAAACCCCTGAAGAATCGGGATATGCTGGTAACGGACAGCAAGGGGAATTTCCACATTCTGAAGAATTCCAATGCTGAGGAGCTGAAGGCGCTTACCGAAGCGGAGGACAGCATTGTTAATGTCTTCAACTTCGGTCCTGCCCTGGTTATTGACGGTGAACTGCAGGAGATGCCGGAAAAGTATAACTACAACATCACCGGCCGTGAACCCCGCTGCGCCGTCGGCCAGATTGGCGAACTGGAATACCTGCTGGTGGTGGTAGACGGACGGAATCAGGGCGGCTCCAAGGGCTGCACCTGTGCAGAGCTTGCTCAATTCATGTATGACCGGGGCTGCACCCAGGCCTATAATCTGGATGGCGGCAACAGTGCCCTGATGTATTTCAACGGCGAGAACTATTCCACCAAGAGCGTGGCGGCAGAACGTTCCGTATCCGACATTATCTACTTCTCCACGGCCATTGACTTTGGTCTGGACGGAGCGGAGGAGTAAGCATGAGCGATACCCTGATTCTACTCGGCTCCGTGCCGCTGACTCGGTTTGGCTGCATGATGGGTCTTGCTATGCTGGCGGTGCTGCTGTGCGCCGCTCCCATTGCCAGACTGCGGCGCATGAGCTACGGCGCATTCATCCGCTTGGTGGTGGTGTGCATCCCCATGGGGTGGCTCGTTTCCCGGCTTGTGTACGTGCTGGCCAACTGCACCTATTACCTGACAACCTTGTCCAATCCTGTGCTGGCACTTCGTTTCTGGGACGGCGGATATTCCGTTGCCGGTGCCATGCTGGGCTTGTGGCTGGGGGCTGTCATCGCTGCCAAATGGGCACATGTGGATACCGCTCATATGCTGGATGCCATCAGCTACGGTATGCCCTTGGGACTGCTCATTGAGCGGCTCAGTGAAAGCGGCACCGGCATGGGGCTGGGGCGTGCCATCAGCTATGATTGGCTGACCTTCCTCGGCATTGATGATGGCATGGGGGATCTGGTGCATCCGGTATACCGCTATGAGGCTGTCGTTGCGGCTGCCCTCTTTCTGGTGCTGACGGTGATGATCCTCCGCCGCCGTGATCGGCTGCCCAAGGGAGATCTTGCCCTTGTGTTCATGAGCCTGTATGGCACAACCCAGGCACTGCTGGAAAGCCTGCGGAATGATGGACACATGGTTGTTCATTTCGTGCGCATCCAGCAATGTCTGTTCCTGATCGTTGCGCTGGTTGCCTTTGGCGTGTACCTTCACCGTGCTGTGCAAAAGGGCTGTATGAAAAAGAGCCAGCAGCTTCTGTGCTGGCTGATTGCTATTGCCTGTGTCGGCGTTTGTGCCGTGATGGAATTCCGGGTAGACCGGGGCACACTGAAGTGGCTGTACTACACCGTCATGCTCCTGTGCCTTGGGGTCATCGCCGGCATGACCTTCCACTTCCGCAGCTTGTCCCAGCAATGGCGGGGCGCCTCATTCAAACAGGCTTAACTGAGGAGCATCCTGCGCATCCTTGACAACGGTCAAGACGGAGGGATTCTCCCTTCAGCAGCAACTGCTGCATGCCTTGGGCGTTTACGCCTTCCCTCTGAAAGCCGAGACGCATAAAGAAGCCTGCAGTTGCTTCAGGGGATTCCGCGCGGATGAGCCGTGCGGCGTGGGTCTCTGCCTTGAACAGGATCAGCCGCAGGGTTAAATCCCCCAGCCCTTTTCCACGAAAGGCAGGCAGCACCGCCACATCTCCCAGCCAGAAAGCACCGTCCTGCCACCAGATTCGTCCGGTGGCCGCCGGCTGATGCTCGTGCCATACCAGCACATTCCAACTGATGGCATCCAAGGCATCTGCCCCTCGGTGAAAAACTGCCTTGCGGATGGCCTCCGCCTCCGGGAAGGAGACGCCCGGAGGAAACCATTTGCCTTCAACCATTTCGTACACCTCGATCTAAAGGAGATTACCATGGAACACGAAAAAATCCTGCGCATCAATGAGCTTGCCGCCAAAAAGAAAACGCCGGAAGGCTTGACGCCGGAAGAGATGGCCGAGCAGGCACAGCTCCGGCAGGAATACCTGCAAGACTTCCGTAAGGGCATGGAAGCCATGCTGCAGGGCGTAAAGCTGAAGCGCCCCGACGGAACCCTGGAACCCCTGCGCAAGAAGAACGAAACAAACCCCATTAACTAATAGTATACCCTGTACGGCGGTGAAAGTCAAAGAAAAAACTTTGGCCAAAAACCTTGCCAAATTGGCTATCTTTATGTATAATAAAGACGGGCAAAGGGAAGAAAAGAAACGAAGTAAGCGACAAAGGCAGCCACGACCCAGACCGGGATCCTTCCCCCTTGGATCGTAGGATCATTCCCTCGCCAGTGCACCGTCGGCTTTCAGGTCTGCGCCGTGCCAACAGGTCTGCCGGATGGATCGCGTAAAGAAAGGGTGATTCCGTTGTACGAAGATGAAGAGCAGGATGATCTGATCACCGGCGTAGATGAGGACGGTAATGAGGTCGCACTCCAGGTTCTGGATTATTTCTTCTACAATGGCGAAGAATATGCCGTATTGACGGATGTTATGGAAGATGACTGCGACTGCGCCGAGTGTGAGGATGAGCACGAACACGAGCATGAGCATGGTTGTGCATGCGGCTGCGGATGCGACGACGAAGAGCAGGAAGGCATTGACTGCTATATCGCCAAGGTTGTGACTTCCAAGGATGAGAATGGCGAAGAGTACGATGAGTTCCTGCCCGTCGAGGATGAGGCGCTGGCTGCCAAGCTGATTGAGGTCGCTACCACCAAGCTCAACGAGGATGAAGAAGCGGACGACGAGGAGTAATTTACTCCATTCCCCAATCTCACAAGTGAATACCCGCCGTGGCTGTGGATTGCAGCCACGGTTTTTTGTGCGGATTTGCTGCTGTGTAAACGGCAGCCGGTCTGCTCAACCATCTTCGAAAACCTTGACAATACCCGGCAAAGCAAGGTATAATGCCATGTACAGGCAATGAAGGAATGAGTACCGGGCAGGATGCGCCAAGAGAGCTGCAGCAGGTGGAAAGCAGCCGCAGAGTGTTTGGGAACATGGCTCCGGAGCTTTGAGGCTGAAGACAGTAGGCTGCAACGGGTCGCGCCGTTATCCGCAGGAAAAGTGATAAATCAGGGTGGCAACGCGGATTCAGTCCGCCCCTCGGAACAACCGATGGGGTGGACTTTTTACATGCAAGGAGGAGACAAACATCATGTGCGAACATTGCGGTGAAAAGAAGACTTTTTACATCACCACGCCCATCTATTACCCCAGTGACAATCTGCATATCGGCCATGCGTATTGCTCTACGGCAGCTGACTCCATGGCACGCTTCAAGCGGATGACCGGCTATGATACGTATTTCCTGACCGGCACGGACGAGCACGGCCAGAAGATTGAGCGCAAGGCTAAGGATAAGGGTGTTACCCCTCAGGCTTATGTGGATAACATCGTGTCCGGCATTAAGGATCTGTGGAAGCTGATGGACATCAGCTATGACGACTTCATTCGTACCACGGATGAGCGTCACGTGAAGAGCGTGCAGAAGATTTTCAAGCAGCTGTACGATCAGGGGGACATTTACAAGGGTGAGTATGAAGGCTGGTACTGCACCCCCTGCGAATCCTTCTGGACGGAGTTGCAGCTCAAGGACGGGAAATGCCCGGACTGTGGACGTCCTGTGGAAAAAACCCGGGAGGAAAGCTACTTCTTTAAGCTGAACAAGTATCAGGACTGGCTGATTCAGTATATCAACGATCATCCCGAGTTCATTCAGCCTGCCAGCCGTGCCAACGAGATGATCAACAACTTCCTAAAGCCTGGCTTGAATGACCTGTGCGTCAGCCGTACGTCCATCAAGTGGGGCATTCCGGTGGACTTCGACCCTAAGCACACGGTGTATGTGTGGCTGGATGCATTGACCAACTACATCACCGCCCTGGGCTACGGCAGTGAGGATCAGCATCTGTTCGATAAGTATTGGCCGGCAGATGTGCACCTGGTGGGCAAGGAGATTGTCCGCTTCCATACCATTATTTGGCCGATTATGCTTCATGCCCTGGGTCTGCCCCTGCCGAAGCAGGTATTCGGCCATGGCTGGCTGGTCATTGACGGCAAGAAGATGGGTAAGTCTGTGGGCAATGTGGTGGACCCTGTGGTGCTGTGTGATCGGTATTCCTCCGATGCAGTGCGGTACTTCCTCATGCGGGAAATGCCCTTCGGCTCCGATGGCGAGTTTACCCTGAAGTCTATGCTCATGCGGATCAATGCTGACCTGGCCAATGACCTGGGCAACCTGGTCAGCCGCACGGTGGCCATGATTGAAAAGTATTTCGACGGCAAGGTGCCTGCCCATACCACGCTGGAGGATGTGGATCGTGCCCTGTGGACGCTGGCGGAGGAAACCCCGGAAGCGGTGGAAAAGCAGGTGAATGCCTTCCAGTTCTCCAACGGCTTGCAGGAAATCTGGAAGCTGGTCGGGGAGTGCAACAAGTACATTGATACCACACAGCCCTGGGTGCTGGGACGTAATGAGGAAACCAAGCCCCGCCTGCAGACGGTGCTGTACACTTTGGCTGAGTGTGTTCGTCGGGTGGCCGTGATGATCGGCTTTGTGATGCCCCGCACGCCGGAGAGAATCTTTGCTCAGTTGGGCGTGGAGGATGAGGCACTGAAGACATGGCAGTCCCTGATCGGCAAGTTTGACGTGCTGCCTGCAGGTATCACCGTTCACAAGGGAGAAGCCCTCTTCCCTCGCCTGGATGTGCAGAAGGAACTGGAGCGGGACGCAAAGCAGGCTGAAGAAAAGAAGCCTGAAGCACCCAAGCAGGAAAAGAAAACAGAAAAGAAGCACGAAGAGTCGGAATTCCCAGAGGAGATTACCATTGATACCTTCTGCCAGAGCAAGATGCAGGTGGGTCGGGTGTTGGAGTGCGTCAGGGTGGAAAAGAGCAAGAAGCTGCTGCAGTTCCGCCTGTCCTTCGGCAAGGATGGAGAGCGTACCATCCTCAGTGGCATTGCCCAGTGGTATAAGCCGGAAGACTTGGTGGGTAAGCAGATTGTGGCAGTAACCAACCTGAAGCCTCGCAGCATTGCCGGTGTGGAAAGCCACGGCATGATCCTTTCTGCTTTGGACGATAACGGCAACCTGCGCCTGATGAGTGTAGGCGAAGGTGTGGAGGACGGCGCAATCGTAGGATGATGGAGCTGTTTGATTCCCACTGCCATGTGGATGAACCGAAGTTCGACGAAGATCGGGAGGCGGTACTTCTCCGCATGAAGGAGAAGGGCGTCACCAGGTATGCCGTTATTGGCTCGGACATGGCAACCTCTCGCCACAGTGCGGACTTTGCGGCTGCCCATGAGGGATGCTATGCTGCAGTAGGCATTCATCCCCATGAGGCGAAAGGTTACCGGGATGGTGACCTGGAACAGCTGGCGGAATGGCTGAAGGAAGAAAAGGTCCGCGCCATCGGGGAAATCGGGCTGGACTACTATTACGATCTTTCTCCCAGAGATGTGCAAATGCAGGTGTGCCTGAAGCAAATGGAACTGGCGCATCGGCTGAACGTGCCGGTAGCGTACCACATTCGGGATGCCCATCAGGACATGCTGGATCTCATGAAGGCCAACAAGAAGCTGCTGACCGGCGGTATTATCCACTGCTTTTCCGGCAGCTGGGAAATTGCCAAAGAGTATCTGAAGCTGGGCTATTACATTTCCTTTGCAGGGCCGGTTACCTTCAAGAAAGCCCCCAAGCTGGCAGAAGCGGCAGCGCATGTGCCTCAGGATCGGCTGCTGATCGAGACGGATAGCCCTTACCTGGCACCAGAGCCTGTTCGGGGTCGCCGAAACGAGCCCACGAACGTGGCCTATGTGTGCGAGAAGATTGCGCTGATCCGGGGCGAAAGCCCGGAAGAAGTGGCGGCCTACACCATGGAAAACGCCATGCGGGTGTATGGTATTCATCAGTGAGAGGTGAGGCATGATGCAGGAAGGATTTGTGGACGTTCAGGAGCTGATCCCTGATGCGGAGACGGAAATTCGCTACGCAACGGCGCACAACCTGACGGGACATCCTCTGGCAGGCTACAAGGCAGGCAAGGCACTGATGACCGTGGAGGCTGCCAAGGCTCTCGCCAAGGCAGTGGAAAAGCTGCGTACCATGGGCTATGGCATTCTCATTTATGATGCTTATCGTCCCCAAAAGGCGGTAACGGATTTTGTCACCTGGAGCGGTGAAGCGGAA
>CAVGBO010000059.1:30575-47168 GCA_963627465.1 Phocaeicola dorei | reverse complement strand
CCTCCCGCTTGACAGACAGGCCGTATCCCGAGTAAAATAGAATCGGCTTCGTATAGAATCCACATCACCGCTGTGTGATCGGAATACCTGCCGGGAACGGAAGGAGGAAGGACAGCCCCGTGCTGCCCGATGTGTAAGATGAAACGACGGCTATTGACAATGCTGCTTGTGGCGGCGGCACTGGTGTGCCTGTGTGCCTTTGCCTCGGCAGAAACCAGCCCCCTGAAGGTCAGCATGGAGCTGAGCTCCAATACCTTCACAGAGCCTAAGACCATCACCGTATCCATTCAGGTGTCCAACACTGGCGAGGGCGACATGCCCGGTGCCTGCACCCTTTATTATCCCAACGGCAAGCAGGTGGAGGAGTTCGGCGCCCCTGTGCTGTCCGTGGGCACCTCCAAGACCTGGAGCGGCACCTGGAAGGTGACCCAAGCCCAGCTGGATGCAGGGAAAATCACCTTCAAGCTGAAGTATCCCATGTACAACGATGCCGGGGAACTGGTGAACAAGAGCTACAGCTTCTCCAAGAAGATCATCTATGAAGGGGCTGCCGCCAGCCTGGAGATCAACCGGACCATTGCCCCCACCACGGCACAGAAGGGGCAGGAAGTTACCATTACCTATGATATTGTGAACTCCGGCAACGTGGACGTAACGGACGTGACCATTAAGGAGAACAGCAGCATTTCCTCCAAGTCCGGCAAGATTGATAAGGTAGCCGCCGGAACGAAGGAAAGCTACACCTTCACCGTGAAGATGGGCACGAAGAACCTGACCAGCCAGCCCACCATTACCTATAAGGCGGACGGCAAGACCCAGACGGTGAAAAAGGATGCCGCTACCATTAAGTACGGCCAAGTGAACATGACCGCCGGGCTCACTGCCGATAAGAAGGGCGGCGTGCCCGGGGATACGGTGAAGCTGACCCTGACCATTAAGAACACCGGCAAGGTGGACTATCAGAACGTGACCGTTACCGATGCCACCCTGGGCGAGGTTTTCAGCGGCCAAACCGTGGCTGCCGGAAAGACCCTGACCCTGGAAAAAGACATTACCATTGACCAGACAACGGACTATCAATTCACCATCAAGGGACAGACCTCCGACGGTACGGATGCGGAAACCGTGTCCGGCCGTGTCACGGTCACGGCTGCCGACCCTGCCAAGGTGATTGACCTGACCGTGGAAGCCGTGGCGGATCGCAGCGTGGTGTACACCATGCCCGGCACGGTGCGCTTCACCGTCAGCGTGACCAACAACAGCCAGATCGATGTATCCAACGTCACGGTGTACGCCGTGGATACCCAGTTGTATTCCTTCCCCAGCATTCTGGCAGGGGAAACCCGCAGCTTCGTCCGGGATGTGAACATCTCCATGGCCGGTCAGTTCGCCTTTAACGCACGCTGCCGGGATCAGCTGGACGAAACCGTTACCTTCACCAGCAATGTGGTGCCCATCGCCTACGAAACCCCCACGGCTGTGCCTACGGAAGCTCCCATTGTGACCCCGCCGGAACCTGTGCATGAGGAAATCCCCACCACGGACGGTCTGCCTTCCTATGTGGATGGCATCCAGAGCACCTTGAGCGTTATCAAGTGGATCTGCATTGTGCTGGCTGCTGCCGGCGCTGCCCTGATCGCCGTTGCCTTTGTCCGCCGGACGCAGCTGAAGCGGGAATCCGATCAGGCTATGGATCACCTGGAGCTGGGTGCATATCGTGATTACAGCCAGCCTGCGGAAGAGAAGGAAGCACCCGTCAGCAAGGCGGATGACCCTGTGACCCGTCCCATTGGGGAGGATGCGGAAGCTCCTGCCGATGAGGATGAAGAGGATGATGGGCAGGATGCCCCCGTTGCCGAAGAGGGGGACATTATGGCTGAAACCCTGGCTCGCCTCTACCCCAACCGGAAGAAGGCCGCTGATGCGGATGTGACCATCGAGGAAGATCAGGAAGAGCAGCCTGAGGAAGAGCCTCTGCCTGAGGAGGGCAGCGAGGAAGCTCCCGCTGAAGAAGAACCTGCCGCCGATGAGCCTGCCCCTGACGCGCCTGCCACGGCAGACAGCTATGCCCGCCGCCGTCGCCGCCGCACGGAAGAGTAAAAACAGGAGCATCTTCGAAAGATGATGCGCCAAGCCACATCAAAGTTTGAACATGCCTGCCGTCTGGAATCTATGGACGGCAGGCATGTTTGTTTTGCGTCAGCATCAGGCTTTTTCTATGCTTGACATGCCGGTTCTTTTCCCATATAATGAACATAGTTCATCATGAGGTGGTTCAAATGAATAATAAGGTTACGTCGAAGGAGGAACTACTGGAAGCCAGCAAAGGTCTGGTTCGGAGTCAGGGTTGGTCTGCGGTGAACATCCGCTCGGTGGCCCAGGTCTGCGGCGTTTCTGTGGGCGCAATCTACAATTACTTCGATGGCAAGGCCACGCTGGTCACTGCCACGGTGGAAAGCATTTGGCAGGAAATTTTCCATCGACCCAAGAATCAGCCTGCTTTTCAGGATATTCACACCTACACCCTGTGGGTGTACGACTGTATGGCGGCAGGCAGCAAGCGATACCCGGACTTCTTCACCCTCCATTCCCTGGGCTTTGTCGCCGGGGATAAGCCGGAAGCCAAGGTTCGCATGCAGCAAACCCGGCAGCACATTCTGGACGGCATCTGCGCTGTGCTGAAACGGGATTCCCACATTCGCCCCGATGCCTTTAACGAGGCCTTTTCCGTGGACATGTTCGCCAGCATCCTGTTTTCCCTGATGCTTTCCGCCATGCTCCGGCACGACTATGACCCCACCGCCATCCTGGAAATGATTCGCAGAACCCTTTATTGACCGTTGCCCGGCGACCTTCGCAGCCAGTCGGGCTTGTTTGCAGGGTAAAGTGAACTTTGTTCATGAAAGCTAGAAATGCATACGGACAGGAGGATTGATGCGTTTGCAAGTCACAGGATAACCTTGTTCCCATCATCTCACAGAAAGAAGGGAGACGCATATGGAGAAGACGGATTCCCGGTACCAGAGCTTTGTGCAGATTCTGCGGGAAGAGCTGATTTCCGCCATGGGCTGTACGGAGCCGATTTCCCTTGCCTACGGTGCGGCCAAGGCAAGGGAAGTACTGGGCAAGGAGCCGGAAACCGTGCTGGTGGAGGCCAGCGGCAACATCATCAAGAACGTGAAGAGCGTTGTGGTGCCCAACACCGATGGGCTGAAGGGCATCGAGGCTGCCGCCGCTGCCGGCATTGTAGCCGGAAAGCCGGAGAAAATTCTGGAGGTCATTGCCGATGTTTCCCCGGAGGAGAAGGAAGCCATCCGGGCGTACCTGAAGACCCACGAAATCAAGGTGAAGCCTGCGGAAGGGGACGTGGTGTTCGACATTATCCTGACCATGAAGGCAGGAGAGGACACGGTGAAGCTGCGCATCTGCGACTATCACACCCACATTGTGCTGATCCAGAAAAACGATGAAGTGCTGCTTACCGGCAAGCGTACCACAGAGGCAGGCACTGCCGCCGGGCTCACCGACCACGGCTGCCTGACGGTTGCCGGCATTCTGGACTTCATCGAAACCATGGACGTGGAAGACGTGCGGGATATGGTGGATCGGCAGATCTCCTATAACTACGCCATTGCCCAGGAAGGCATGACCCACGACTACGGTGCCAACGTGGGTAAGGTGCTGAAGCATCACTACGGTGATGACGTGAAGTTCCGTGCCCGGTACATGGCTGCCGCAGGGTCGGATGCCCGGATGAACGGCTGCGAAATGCCGGTGATCATCGTTTCCGGCAGCGGCAATCAGGGCATGACCGCCTCTGTGCCCGTGATTGAGTACGCCAAGGAATTGAACGTATCCCACGACACGCTGATCCGTGCAGTGACCCTTAGCGACCTGCTGGCCATTCACATGAAGACCGGCATTGGCCGCCTGAGCGCCTACTGCGGCGCCGTGTGTGCCGGATGTGCCGCCGGTGCTGCTATCGCCTGGCTGAACGGCGGCGACCTGCGCATCATTTCCCATACGCTGGTGAATGCCCTGGCCATTGTGTCCGGCATGGTGTGCGACGGTGCCAAGGCATCCTGTGCGGCGAAGATTGCCGCCTCCGTGGATGCAGGCATTATGGGCTGGCAAATGATCCTGAACGGTCAGCAATTCTACGACGGTGAAGGCATCGTCACCAAGGGTGTGGAGAACACCATCAACAACGTGGGGCGCCTGGGCCGCCTGGGTATGCGGGAAACGGATCGGGAAATCCTCCGCATCATGACCGGCCAGCCTGCCTCCGAATAAAAATCCATCAAGAGGTAATCACTAACACTGTGCAGATCCTCTCCCTGTTCCTGTAAGCCATCTGCTATTCGACTTGAAGAATCAGGAGGATTCACTGATGACGACCAAAACCAAGAAGAAGGGGCTTAGCTTGCCCGTTCAGCTGCTCATCGGCATCGCCGTGGGCATCGTTGCCGGCCTTTTCCTGCCGGAAAGCGTCATGACCGTTGTTGTTACCCTGAAGTATGTGCTGAATCAGCTCATTCTGTTCTGCGTGCCCCTCATCGTGATCGGCTTCATTGCCCCGTCCATTACCAAGATGGGCTCCAACGCCACCCGAATGCTCGTCATTGCCATCATCGCCGCCTACATCAGCACCGTGCTGGCAACCCTCATGAGCATGGCGGCAGGCTATGTGCTGGTGCCCCACCTGCCCATTGCCAGCTCTGTGGAAGGGCTGAAGGAGCTGCCGGATGTGGCCTTCCAGCTGGATATTCCGCAGATCATGCCGGTGATGAGTGCGCTGGTGTTCTCTGTGCTGATTGGCTTGGCCGCCGTGTGGACCAAGGCCAAGACCACCGTAACCGTGCTCCAGGAATTCCAGAACATTGTGCTGAAGGTGGTAGAGAAGGTCATTATCCCTGTGCTGCCCATCTTCATTACCCTGACCTTCTGCAGCCTCAGCTATGACGGTACCATCACCAAGCAGTTCCCTGCCTTCCTGCTGGCCATTGTCATCGTCATGATCGGCCACTACATCTGGATGGCGGTGCTTTACGGCTTTGCCGGGCTCTACTCCGGCCGCAATGCCATCGAAGTGGTAAAGCACTACGGCCCTGCTTACCTGACTGCCGTAGGCACCATGTCCTCTGCCGCCACCCTGGCCGTGGCACTGGAATGTGCCCGGAAGAGCAAGGTACTCCGCTCCGACATGGTGGAGTTCGGCATTCCGCTTTTCGCCAATATTCACCTGTGCGGCTCCGCATTGACGGAAGTGTTCTTCGTTATGATCGTTTCTCAGGTGCTGTACGGCCATCTGCCTGACCTGGGCAGCATGATCCTGTTCATCCTGCTGCTGGGCATCTTCGCCATTGGCGCACCCGGCGTGCCCGGCGGCACGGTCATGGCTTCCCTGGGTCTGATCGTGGGCGTGCTGGGCTTCAACAGCGACGGCATCGCCCTGATGCTGGCCATCTTCGCCCTGCAGGATAGCTTCGGCACTGCCTGCAACGTAACCGGCGACGGCGCCCTGACCCTGTTCCTTACCGGCTATGCGGAAAAGCACGGCATTGCCCAGGAGAATATTAGTCTGGAGCTGTAAGGACGAGTAATGACTTTCTTCCATAAATAAAGGGAACCACCGATGGAGGCAGCAATGCCTTGTCCATCGGTGGTTCTTGCTTATCCTGCATTGCCCACAAGCTCGAATGGATTGGATACCATTTCGTACTTGACCCCGGCAATCCATGCGGTAATGTGGGCCTTATAGGTGCCGGCAGGGGCGTACTCCCCGGAGGAAGTTTTGCCGTTCCAGCAGAAGGTGGAGCCCAGAGGTTTCATCTGCTCCGGCCGACTGCCCTGCCGGGTGCAGATGCGCCGCACCGTGCTGCCTGCTTCATCCTCAATGGTAACGGAGATTTCGCAGGGAAACTGGTGGTGCACCAGAATGTTCATTTCCTCATAGTTTTGCGGCGTGAAATGTTCCCCGGTATACACTTCCAGCAGGGGATCGCCCTTCAGGGGCGGAATGGTCAGCACCCGGCTGGAAATCATGGACACGCTGTTGTTGCGGATGGCCAGCATCTGCATCAGCACATAGCCGTAGGAGCCTGTATCATCCCGGGAGAAGGAGAAGGTGCGCTCCTTGTAGCCGGGGGACAGGAAGCCCTGGGCATCGCCGAATTCCCCGTACAGCTCGCTGTTGTCCCACACAAGGTTGCTGTGCTCAAAGTCCCACTTGCCGTCCCGGTGCATCACCGTTTGATAGGCGATTCGGGCGGAGGTCAGCATGGTGAAGGAGAAATTGGCCGTGGGGATGGTGTCCGTCAGGGTGTCGCCGGAAAAGGTCAGGCTGCTGACAATGGAGGTTCGATCCTGATCCTTCAGCACTTCCGTGTTGTAGGACAGGATCACGAAGTCGTCCTCTTCCGGGTACATTCGGGTGGTGGATGCACCGTGATTCTCCAGCAGATAATTCTTCAGCTCGGTCATGGTGATGTGCCCGTCCCGGTTGGCATCCGCCCCGTAAGCACCCAGGTAGCTTAATCCGCGCACCAGTGCAGAGGAGAAATACCCTGCGCCGGCAGATTCGCTGGCGTCCTCGTTGCCTGCCCAGAACCAGCTTTCTTCCGCCCCGCCGGAGGAGCAGATTACCTTGTAATCCTTGCCTACAAACACGTTGTCAAAAGGAGGATGAACCCCCTTCCCCAGCATGGCGCCGGAGTGGCATGCGTCAACAATCAATACTTTCGTGCCCTTGATCTGGTCAAAGGTTTCCTTCAGCTCGGAGGCGGTAATGCCGTCCTCCCGCACGCCGTCGGAAAGGAGCAGGGTCATGCTGCCGTTGGCTTGTCCTTGCTTCCACAGGCCGTGGGTGCTGATGTAGAAGAAGCTGACGTCGTCCTCATCCGCATCGGCGAAGGTTTCCAGAATCAGCCGCTCCAGTGCTTCCTTGCTGTACAGGTCGTTCCGGCGGGTCACCATCACCACAGGATCCAAGTCGCCCCCGGAAAGGACGTTCATCATCTGGGTCACATTATTGGCAGAGGAAGGCGCCGTGCTGACCTGGGACACAAAGTTATCGCACCCCACCAGCAGCACCCGATCCATGGACTCCGCAAGGGTGGGAAAACACAGTGCGCACATCACAAGAAGCACGAAAAAGAAAAGGCTTTTCCGGCGCACAGCGTTCCCTCCCCTCTTTGCATTCAAGGTATATTATACACTGTTTCGGCCGATCTATCCACCATTTTCCCTCCACGACCCGTGAACATTGTGAGAATTTTATCGTTCCATGGTGCAAGTGGTTGGTATCCCATTCCCAAATGTATGACAGCAACGGATCCGCTGGACGATGCCGCCACGGCGTGATACAATAAGGAAGACTTGGAGGGCTTTGATCATCACACAAGCCTCCGCGAAGGAGATTTCCCATGCAAGATATGAACGCACGTAAATTTCTGTGGCTCACCTCCGACGTGGTGACGGACGAGGACAAGAACACCATCATCGACATGGACGAAACCCAGCTGACCAACTGCTTCTATCGGCAGCTAGCCTTCGGCACCGGCGGTCTCCGGGGGGAGATCGGCATGGGTGATGACCGGATGAACCTGTACACCGTCCGGCATGCCACTCGAGGATTGGCGGATTACCTGCTGTCCACCACCTTGCCCCGGAAGGTGGCCATCGCCCATGATAGCCGCATCATGAGCCGGGAATTTGCCGAGGCGGCTGCCCTGGTGCTGGCGGAGCAGGGCATTACTGCCCTCATGTATCCCCGGCTGGAGCCTACTCCTGCCCTGTCCTTCGCCGTGCGGGATCAGGGCTGCGGTGCCGGCATCTGCATCACTGCCAGTCACAACCCTGCCAAATACAACGGCTACAAGGTTTACGGGGCGGATGGCTGCCAGATCACCACGGAAGCGGCCAATGTCATTCAGCAGTGCATTACCGCCGCTCCCATGTTTGTGAAGAGCAAGCTGACCTTCGAGGAGGCCAAAGCCCAGGGGATGATTCGTGATCTGCCGGAGGATGTGCTGGATCGGTTCCTGCAGGCGGTGGAAGGCGAGCAGCTTCGCCCGGAGCTGAACCAGGTGCCCCTGAAGGTGGTGTACACCCCCCTGAACGGCACAGGGCTGGAGTGCGTTACCCGGATGCTTCGAGATTGCGCCATCACGGATGTGCACGTGGTAGCGGAGCAGGAGCACCCTGACGGGCACTTCCCCACCTGCCCCTACCCGAACCCGGAAATTCGGGAAGCCCTAGCCCTGGGCATCCGGGACTGCAAGGCATACCAGCCGGATCTGCTCCTGGCCACCGACCCGGACTGCGACCGGGTGGGCATTGCCCTGCCTGTAGGCGATGACGTTCGCCTCATGACCGGCAACGAGGTAGGCATTCTGCTCATGGACTATATCGCCAAGACTCGCATGGAGAAAGGTACCATGCCCCTGAAGCCGGTGATGGTGACCACCATTGTATCCAGTGCCATGGCGGACAAGGTGGCAGAACACTACGGTATCGAGCTTCGCCGCACCCTGACGGGCTTCAAGTTCATCGGGGAGCAAATCGGCCTGCTGGAAAAGGCCGGGCAGAAAGCCCGGTATCTCTTCGGCTTTGAGGAAAGCTACGGCTACCTTTCCGGCACCCATGCCCGGGATAAGGATGCGGTGAACGCCTCCCTGCTGATTTGCGAAATGGCACGGTACTACAAGCAGCAGGGCATGACCCTGCCGGAGGCCATGGACAGCCTGTACCAGACCTACGGCTACCACTTCAATAGCCTGCACAGCTACACCTTTGAAGGCGCAAAGGGCATGACCGTCATGGGGGCAAAGATGACCGCCCTGCGCACCAATCCGCCCAAGACCATCGCCGGCGCAGCGGTCACGGACGTGAAGGATTATCTGTCCCAGGGCACCGGCCTGCCCGCCGCCGATGTGCTCACCTTCTGCCTGGATGGCGGCGATAAGGTGATCATCCGCCCCAGCGGCACAGAGCCGAAGATCAAGGCCTACACCTTCACCAAAGCCCAGGACGAATCCGCCGCCAAGGCGCGGGAAGCGCAATTGGGGGCTTGGCTGGATGAGATGATGAGGGGGTAAGAAAATCCCCGTGCAGGTTCATCGCCTGCACGGGGATCTTTTTGTTTTGCTTACAACTGATTAGGCAGCGGGAGCGTCGGTGGTAGCAGGAGCTTCCTTCTCCACAAACTTCAGGGCGTCCATCAGCTTGATGCAGTTCTCCACCATTTCGTCGGTGATGGGGGCGAAGTCAACATTCCAGGTCTGCACGTTCACGAACACGCCGTCCTTGATGGTCACAACCTGTGCAGCGTCAAACAGGGTGTTGTCAACGATGTACAGGATGCGGACGCCGTCGTCCAGGTCGCGCACCTTGTAGGTGTAGTCGCCGTCTTCGGTTGCAATGGCCTTGAAGAGTTCCTCAATCTGCTCATCGGTAGCGTCGCTCAGGTTAGCACCCTCCAGCAAGGTTTCATCGCTGGCGGACATGGTGAGGAAGTAGGTGGGACCATTGACAATACCGGTTTCATCATCATACTGGCCGAAGGTAACGTACACAGTGCCTTCGTACTCTTCATAGGACACGGTGGTGCCTTCAATTTCGGGTACTTCCACATTGAAGGGCAGACCGACGGTGCCAATCAGGGTGGTGGTAGCAGCATCCTCCGCCAGGGCGGATGCGCAGCCCAGCAGCATCATGGCTGCCATCAGCAGGGCAATGAACTTCTTCATATGTGCATTTCCTCCTTATTGTGGATGATTAGCTTAGCGATCCAGCAGGATCTTCATGATGAAGCCGCAACGATTGTTTTCGGCGTCATACACCTGGCACCAGGTCTTGTTCTCCTTCAGCACCAGCAGCTGCTTGCCTTCATAATACTTGGCCTGCACGGGAGCTGCCTTGCTGGGAGCCCACCGCATGTTGACAAAGTTGCCGGGGGTGGAGGGCTTCACGGTGGTGTAGGCGTTAACTTCCTTGAAGTTGTTGAAGACCTTGGCGGTCAGGGTATCGGCAGTGCTGCCCTTGGTGGAGCCATTGGAGGGCTTGCTGCTTACCAGATAGCGGCTCATGATCCAGCCGGTTCCGGAGTAGCCGGAGTAGCCAACCTGGCTCCAGCCGTTCACGGTGCTGTACACGGTCACGCCGGTGCCATAGGGCACGGTGGTGATGATGGCATAGTTGGTGCCTGCGCCATAACGCATGTTCACGCTTCCGCCGGTGCCGGTCTTCACGTACTTAATGGTAGGAGTGGCTGCCAAGGCTGCCATAGGAACAGCTGCCAGCAGCAGGACTGCTGCCATTACGAGGGCCATGATCCTGAACTTCTTCATACTAAATTCCACCTTTCTATTCAGAGGTGGTGTAACCATCTCCGTGCCTATAGAATACCATAAAAGTCGTTAAAACGCAAGCAATCTGACGCAGCTGTTACAAATGAAAATGGTTACTTTTGGCGTGAAATGGTCAGTTTGATTCCGCAAACCACAAAAAGCAAGGCTTTTGATTGCAGAAAAAGGAAATGGACGATGGATGTCGAATACTTCATATGATGTTCCATGAAAGGAGGAATTGCTATGCCCTTTGGCCGTCCTGAACCACCCCGTGGAGGAGGTCCCCGTGGAGGAGGCTGGCATCGCCGTCCCCCGGAACCCCCGCCGCCGCCCCGCCGTTCCCTGTTCGGTCCCGGCAGACCGCCCCGGCATTACGGGGGATGTTTCGGGTGCTGCATGTACGTGGTGGGCGCAGCAGCTTTGCTGACCCTTGCGATTTCCCTGCTTGCAGGGCTTCTGTAACCCTTGCAAATCCGCTGATGATGTGGTATCATTGCCCCAATGGCATTGATGGGCCCGGACAGGTCTTGTCCCCGAAAGCGAGCGTGCGGCGGTGGAAGGCACGCATGGGGAGTACCTGTTTCATCCCAACCCGGAGCTGCGGTTAATCCCCGCCGGTTCGCCACCGTGAAAGGGCGCAATGAGTGAGGATGGGCTTGCCCGTCCTAAGCCGGGTGGTACCGCGAAGCATAACGCCTTCGTCCCTGCACAAAAGCGCAGGCGACGGGGCTTTTTTCTTACCCTTCCAGGCTTTCGCCGCCGGATACATAAGGAGGTTTTCCCCATGGCAAAGGAAAAGAAGCAGGAATTTGTCACCCATATTACCCCCCGCAGCGAGGATTTCTCCCAGTGGTACACGGACGTGATCCTGCAAACGGAACTGTGCGACTACGCCCCTGTCCGGGGCTGCATGATCATCCGCCCCTATGGCTATGCCATTTGGGAGCAGATTCAGCAGGCTATGGACAGCCGCTTTAAGGCTACCGGCCATCAAAATGTTTACTTCCCCATGCTGATTCCCGAAAGCCTGCTGCTGAAGGAAGCGGAGCACGTGGAAGGCTTCGCCCCCGAAGTGGCCTGGGTTACCCAGGGCGGCACGGAAAAGCTGCAGGAGCGGCTGGCCATCCGCCCCACCAGCGAGACCATCTTCTGCACCATGTACGCCAAGTGGGTGCAGACCTGGCGTGACCTGCCCCTGAAGTACAACCAGTGGTGCTCCGTTATGCGGTGGGAAAAGGCTACCCGTCCTTTCCTGCGCACCAGCGAGTTCCTCTGGCAGGAAGGTCACACCATCCACGCCACCCCTGAAGAGGCTCAGGAAGAGACCCTGACCATGCTGGAAGTGTACCGGGAAGTGGCAGAGGATGTGCTGGCACTGCCTGTGTATGTGGGTCAGAAGAGTGAAAAGGAAAAGTTCGCCGGCGCACGGGCTACCTATTCCATGGAAGCCATGATGCATGATGGCAAGGCTCTGCAGGCCGGCACCAGCCACAACTTCGGCACCAATTTC
Organism: Phocaeicola dorei; assembly: GCA_963627465.1. Classification (GTDB taxonomy): domain Bacteria; phylum Bacillota; class Clostridia; order Christensenellales; family Aristaeellaceae; genus CAKUFA01. The sequence goes on along the minus strand of CAVGBO010000059.1, from coordinate 35,309 downwards.
TCCGAAGCCTACGGCATTCAGTTCCAGAACAAGGAAGGCAAGCTGACCTACGCTCAGGAAACCAGCTGGGGCACCAGCACCCGGCTGATCGGTGCCATTATCATGACCCATGGTGATGACCGTGGTCTGCGCCTGCCGCCCCGCATTGCCCCCATTCAGGTGGTCATCCTGCCCATTGCCGCCCACAAGCCCGGTGTCAATGAGGCTTGCGAGAAGCTGGAAAAGGAGCTGAAGGATGCAGGCTTCCGTGTCAAGCTGGACGACCGGGATACGGTGTCTGCCGGCTTCAAGTTCAACGACTGGGAGCTGAAGGGCGTGCCTGTCCGTCTGGAAGTAGGTCCTCGGGATCTGGAGAACGGTGTGGTCACCGTGTTCCGCCGGGATACCTGCGAAAAGTTCACCCTGGCACTGGACGGCATTGCCGGCGAAATGCAGCAGCTGCTGGACAGCATTCAGCAGGAGCTGTACAACCAGGCCAAGACCTTCCGTGACACCCACACCCGTCCCGTCAAGACCATGGAAGAGCTGGGCGAGGCGGTGCAGGAAGGCTTCGCCAAGGCAGCATGGTGCGGCGATCGGGAGTGCGAGGACAAGATCAAGGATCAGTTCAACGCATCCAGCCGGAACATGCCCTTTGACCAGAACGATGAAGGCTGCGGCGACACCTGCGTGTGCTGCGGCAAGAAGCGGAAGCACATCATGTACTTCGCCAAGGCCTATTAAGGGCTTTCGTCAAAGCGGCAAAGCCGCTTTGACGAATTTTGCACTCACTCACTGGTCGAACGGCTACGCCGTTCTCCCGGCCGTTCGTTCGTGTAAGGAAGCAATCCTTCGGATTGCTGCGGGAATCGCCGTACAGGGGCTTCGCCCCGTTTGACCGCCCCGAAGGGGCTCGCCGATTCCCGATCTAGAGTTGAAGGGCTTGCGAGCCCTCCAACGCCACCCTAGGTTTGTTGATGGTTGGGAGGCGGCAACGCCACTTTGTCGATCCCCTGCGGCAGCATCGCCCCTGCGGTGCTGCCTTTCCCATGTATAGGAAGGAATTCACCCCGGCCATGTCGAATGACTTAGGATGTACAAACAAGAAAGGAAGCAAAAGCATGTTTACGTATATGACCCACGGAACCTGCTCCACCCAGATTGATCTGGAAATCAAGAACGGCATCATTACCTATTGCAAGTTCACCCGGGGCTGCAAGGGCAACACGGAAGGCCTTGCCCGCATGGTGGTCGGCCAAAAGGCGGAGGATGTAGCCGCCCGTCTGGAGGGTGTTCCCTGCCGTGGGGATACTTCCTGCCCGGATCAGCTGTCCAAGGCCATCCGTGCCTATCACGACTGATCAAAGCGGACTGAAAGGAGTTTCCCCCTTGGCTGAAGAAACAATATCCATCCCTTCATCCTTTGATGAAATGGATTTAAGCAGCGAAGTGCTGCATGCGGTGAAGGATATGGGCTTCACCGCCCCATCCACGGTTCAGGCAAAAACCATTCCTCTGATGATGGCCTGGGCAGACATTAACGCCATTGCCCCCACCGGCACCGGCAAGACCTGCGCCTTCGGCATTCCTCTGCTGGAGTACATTTCCCTGAAGGATAGCCGGGTGCAGGCGGTGGTGCTGGCGCCTACCCGGGAGCTGGCATTGCAGATCGGGGACGAGCTGACCCGGCTGGCCAAGTACATTCAGGGGGCGAAGATTGCCGTGCTCTACGGCGGTCAGCCCATTGTGAAGCAGCTGAACGCCATTAAGCGCAAGCCCCAAATCGTGGTGGCCACCCCCGGCCGCCTGCTGGATCACATGACCCGTGGTACCCTGCGCCTGGATGCCGTGCACACCATGGTGCTGGACGAAGCCGATGAAATGCTGAACATGGGCTTTGTGAAGGACGTTACGAAAATCATCGAGTCCACTCCCAGCGACCGGCAGCTGGTGCTCTTCTCCGCCACCACCAATCAGGATGTGCTGACCATCGCATGGAAGTATCAGCATGACCCGGTGGAAATCACCGTGGAAGCCACCAAGGCCGACCGTCCCCAGATTGCCCAGTACGTTATTGCCACCGAGCCCAACAAGAAGATTGACCACCTGCTGTACCTGCTGGATGCGGATGTGTACGGCCGGATGATGATCTTCTGCAACACCAAGTTCATGACGGACAAGCTGACCAGCCGCCTGAAGAAGGAAGGCTATCAGGCAGAGTGCATCCACGGGGATATTAAGCAGAGCCAGCGGAACGTGGTGATGAACGACTTCCGCCGGGGCAAGTTCCCCATCCTGATTGCAACGGACGTGGCTGCCCGGGGCATTGACGTGGATGATGTGGAAGCTGTCATTAACTTTGACCTGCCCACGGAAAACGAGTACTATCTCCACCGCATCGGCCGCACGGGACGTGCCCACAAGCACGGCGTCAGCTTTTCCCTGGTCACCTTCCAGGAAAGCGTGCGCATGGACGAGATCCTGCGGTACATGATTGCCAAGCCCCTTCCCCTGCACTTTAACGAAGCCGAAGTGCTGTGTAAGGAAGATGGAGAGCCCTTCTTCGACAAGGTGTAAGTGTCATCCGCCGGTTGCGGCCGGCGGGACTTTTCATGGTAAAGACCGGAGGATTCCTATGCGAAAGCTTCTGTCCCTGCTGCTTGCGCTGACCCTGCTGCTGCCTGCTTTCTCCCTGGCGGAGGAAGAGGAAGTCATTGAAGACATACAGTTCTACGAACCCCTGACGGTGGAAGATGCCGCCGCCCCTTACGCCCCTCATCAGGAGGATTATCTGCCGGATAATGGGGGCTACCATGATGATTCTCTGGACATCACCGTGGAAACTTTCTACCGGGAAGATACCCTGGTGTGGGCGGTGCATGTGAAGCTGACGGATGCCAGCCAGTTCCGCACCGGGCTGGCAGGCAAGTATCCCTCCAAAAAGGTGCAGCGTGTCAGCGAAATGGCCAAGCGGTATAATGCGGTGCTGGCCATTAACGGGGACTATTTCAGCCACCACAGCCAAGGCATTGTGGTGCGCAACGGGAAGCTGCTCCGCAACCGTCCCCACAAGGGGCGGGATACGCTGATTGTGGATAACAACGGGGACTTCACCATCATCCAGCACACCACCAAGAAGAAGTGGGAAGCCTATGAAGGCACGGTGATGCATGCCTTCTGCTTCGGCCCCGGGCTGGTGGTGAACGGGGAAGTCCTGTCCAGCCTGAAGGATGTGACCATTGACCTGGCCAAGGGCAAAAAGACCCAGCGCATGGCCATCGGTCAATTAGGCAAGCTGGAATACCTGATCCTTGCCTGCGAAGGCCCGGAGCAAAAGGGCAGCAAGGGCATGACCCTGTTGGAGTTTGCTCAGCTGTGCAAGGACATGGGCTGCATCAATGCCTACAATCTGGACGGTGGTTCTTCCACCTCCATTGTGCTGAACAACAGCAAAATCAACGGTCTGTCCTCCGGGAAGATTCGCTCTGTAGGCGACTGCATTTACTTTGCCACCCTGGTGCCGTAAGCGTTGTATCCGGGATGCACACTGTTTGCTGGCATAGATTGGCAAAAAAAATCTTTCCTCAGGGCTGGACAAAAGCCGGCGCTTCTGTTATAATTGAATGCGCTGGATATGCCGATATAGCTCAGTTGGTAGAGCGGCTGATTCGTAATCAGCAGGTCATGGGTCCGAGTCCCATTATCGGCTCCAGTTTTTTATCGAGGTGTAGCGCAGTTTGGTAGCGCGTTTGGTTCGGGACCAAAAGGCCGCGGGTTCGAATCCCGCCACTTCGACGTGAAAGCCGGGATGCCCTGTGGGGTGTTCCGGCTTGTTTTTCAATTTGCGTGTTTGTTTCGCTGCGCTACGGATTGGTTCCGTTTTCGTCTATAGACCAAGGAGGGCTTGCCCATGCTCAAACCCGGCCTCTATGAAAAGCTGATCAACACCGAAACGGCCAAAGCCCTTGCTGAGGTGCCGGAGGAACGCAAGGCTTCCGCTCCTGTGGATGCAGCCGAAGCCCCTGTGGTTCTGTCTGCCTATGTGGCCGATGCCGTTCGCAAACGTCTGGAGGACATGGGCGACAGCGCACCCGAAAAGCAAGTCTCTTTGGTAAACAACATCATTTCCCTGCTTGGACAAAAGGAGCAGCAGGTAGAAGAACCTGCTGCCCAATTGATTGCCTTGCTGGAGGAAAAGAGCCCCTTGACCGCCGCAGGCAAATCCATCAAGGATCTGCCCCGGCCGGAAACGTCTATTGCCATGAGCAGCCTGTTTACCGGTGCCAGGCATGAACCGGCTATGTTCGCTGAATTGAAGAAGGAAATTGTCTCTTCTGACAGAATCGACATGCTGGTGTCCTTTATTAAGTGGAGCGGTTTACGGCTGATTCTGGAAGAGCTGACGGACTTCACCCAGCGTGGGGGCAGGCTGCGCATCATCACCACCAGTTACATGGGCGCTACAGAGGTGAAAGCTATCGAAGCCTTGAGTAAGCTGCCTAACACAGAAATTCGTGTCAGCTACGATACCAAGCGCACTCGGCTCCACGCCAAAACCTATGTGTTTTACCGGGATACCGGCTTCACCACGGCCTACATTGGTTCTTCCAACCTATCCAACGCCGCTATTTCCAGCGGCATGGAATGGAACGTGAAGGTTACTGCCAAGGATCAGCCGGACGTGCTCCGAAAGGTCATGGCCACCTTTGACGCCTACTGGAACGCAGAAGAGTTTGAAGCATACACCGATGAAAG
>CAVGBO010000059.1:22614-30246 GCA_963627465.1 Phocaeicola dorei | reverse complement strand
TATGGGTGGGCAATTACCAGCCTGACCGCTTGGATCACGTCTTTCTTTCTGTGCAGACCATGAATACCCGGAAGCTGTGGGAGCAGCTGCCTTCGGATTATTATGATTACATCGTGGTGGATGAAACCCATCACGCCGCTGCCGACAGCTATGACCGGGCACTCAACTATTTTAAGCCTCGCATTTTGCTGGGCTTAACCGCTACCCCGGAGCGCATGGACGGCCAAAGCATTCTGGACTATTTTGACCAGCGCATTGCCGCCGAGATTCGCCTGCCGGAAGCCATTGATCGAAAGTTGCTGTGTCCCTTCCAGTACTTTGGCGTATCGGATACCATCGACCTGGATGACCTGCACTGGGTGCGTGGCGGCTATGACCGCAAGGAATTGTCCAACCTGTACACCCTTTCCGGAGCGATTGCCGGCAAGCGTGCCGACCATGTGCTGCAACAAGTGGACAAGTACACCGCCAACATGGAGCAGCTGAAAGCCCTTGGCTTCTGCGTATCGGTGGAACATGCCCGATTCATGGCAAAGCACTTCACGGACGCAGGCGTTCCCGCCATTTCCCTGGATGGCAATTCCTCCGATGAGGAGCGAAACCAAGCCAAGGGTCGCCTTGTTTGTGGCGACATTAAAGTCATCTTTGTGGTTGACCTGTACAACGAGGGTGTGGACATCCCTGAGGTGAACACCATCCTGTTCCTCCGGCCAACGGAATCCCTCACGATCTTCCTACAACAGCTTGGCCGTGGCCTGCGCCTGTGCGAAGGCAAGGATTGCCTGACGGTGCTGGATTTTATCGGTGCCGCCAATAGGAAGTACAATTTTGAGCAGAAGTTTGCTGCCCTGCTAACTGACGATCACCCCAGCGTAGAGCGGGAGGTCAAGCGAGGCTTTCTGTCCGTGCCCAAAGGATGCTACATCCAGCTGGAAAAGAAAGCCCAGAAGATCATTCTGGACAACATCCGTGCAAGCTATGGTGCCCGGCGGGGGCTTGTCAGCAAGATTGCCTCCTTTACCGAGGATACCGGCATGGTCTGCACGCTGCCTAATTTTCTGCAATACTACAACATGGATGCTCGCAGCCTGTACAAGTGGGACAGCTTCGCCCAGCTTTGTGCCGAGGCCAATATCCGTCCTGCCTTTGATGAGCCTGCCAAGATCGTTGTCACCAAAGCCCTCATCCGTGTGGCGGCGATGGATTCACGCCGGTGGATTGCCTTTCTCCTGCAAGTGCTGCCCAAGCTGAACACCCTTGATTTCAATGTGCTCACGGAGGAACAGCGGCTGATGCTGTCCATGTTCCACGCTACCCTTTGGGGCACAGCTATTGAGGATTTTGACGGTGAAGCCTTCCTATCCCATGTGCTGGATTTTATCAACAGCCCTGTTATGCTGGAGGAGCTGTTGCAGCTGCTGCAATACCGCTATGACAGCATCGACTTCATTGATACGCCCAACAGCTTGCCTTATGTGTGCCCCTTGGATGTGCACTGCACCTACAGCCGTGACCAGTTGCTGTGTGCCCTTGGCTTCAATGCCTTCAACGCCGTGCGGGAAGGGGTCAAGTACCTGGAAGACCGGAAGACGGACGTGTTCTTCATCACCCTGAACAAGAGCGACAAGGATTATTCGCCTACCACCATGTACAACGATTATGCCGTGACGCCTACCCTTTTCCATTGGCAAAGCCAAAGCACCACTGCCCCGGAAAGCGTTGCCGGTCAGCGATACATCCATCACCAGGAAACAGGCAATCATATCCTGCTGTTTGTCCGCTCTGCCAAGAAGGACAACTGGGGCACCGCCGCCTACACCTTCCTTGGAGAAGCTCAATATGTGCGGCACGAAGGCAGCCGTCCCATGAACATGTGGTGGCAGTTGGAGCATCCCATTCCAGCGAAATATATCCGAAAGGTTCAGCAGGTACTAGGGTAAAACCGCCCCCAAAAAAGAAACCACCAGCCCCTGCGATTCCCTCGCATCAGGCTGGTGATTTTGCTTTTCTCGCTCTTTTATTTCATCGCCGCTTTGGACATGCCGGTCATGATGTACTTTTGCAGCACAAGGAAGAGGAACACAATGGGGATAATGGCCATGACAGCACCGGCCATGATTTCATTGTAGTTGGACACTTCCTGCCCGGCGAAGGTGTTCTTCAGCTGCTGCACGCCTACGGCAATGGTGCGGCTGGCTTCCGTCTTCGTCACCATCTTGGGCCAGAAGTAGCTGTTCCAGCCATCAATGAAGGAAATGATGCTGACGGTGATCAGCGTGGGCTTGCACATGGGGCACAGCACGTGCACGATGGTGCCGATGCGCCCCATGCCGTCAATCTTGCCGGCTTCGATGTAGCTGTTATCCACCGCCATGAAGTTCTGCCGCAGCATGAAGATGAAGTAGGCACTGACCAGGTTGGGCAGGATCACGCCCATCCAGGTATCAATGGAGTTCAGCCGGGAAATCAGCACATAGATAGGCACAAAGGTAACCTGAATGGGCACCATCAGTGCGCCCAGCACCAGCATGAACATCACATTCCGCCCCTTGAATTCGCCTTTGGAGAATCCGTAGGCTGCCAGAATGCCCATGACCAGCTGCCCCAGCATGATGAAGAAGGTGGTCACCAGGGTGTTCAGCAGATAGCGGAAGAAGGGGGCACGGTTCAGCACGTTGGGATAGTTCTCCCATACAAAGTTGGCAGGCCACAGGGTGGGCACAGTCTGCAGCAGCTCCGTGCTGGTCTTGAAGGAGGAGATGATCATCCAGTAAATGGGGAACAGCATCAGCAGGGTAACCAGCACGGCGGCAGCATACTGCCCGACCTTCCGGTACACCTTGTGGGACAGGCGCAGGCTGTCATCTGCCCGGACAATGGGGGAAATGAGTGCCATGTACAGGATGGCAATCACCGCCAGGCCTAGGAAAACCAGCGCCGCCACACCGAAGGATGCGTAGCTGCTGGAGAGCATGTTCAGATCCTGCTTGAAATTGTATTCCACAAAGTCCGGCAGTTTCCGTGCCGCATCCAATGTGGTGGGCACTTCTCCGTCTCCTGCGGCAAGGGACGCATGATAATGCAGGGTGGATTGGTAGCTGGCCGCACCGATGCCCCACAGAATCCCCAGCACCAGTGCCAGCACCAGCATGGCAATCACCATGTCAAAGAAGCCGCTTTGCCGCATGGACAGCAGACTTCCCCGGGGCGCTTTCCCTTGGTGAATGGCGCAGATGCCGTCATGCCACATGAGGGGTGCGGCAAGCAGCATCAGGGTACATCCGCCAGCACCCAGTACAACAGTCATGGTCTTCGCCATTCCAAGGGGAAAGGAAATGAATGCGCCCAGCAGGAGGACAGCCCCCAGCAGCACCATGCCAATTCCGATTTTTTTCCTTGTGCTAATCACAGGCCACGCCTCCTTTCTTTACGCATCATAGTTCACGTTCCGGTTGGAAACCTTCATGGTGGCCGCCGTGCACACCAGAAGAATCAGGAAGAAGATCACGGACACGGCTGCCCCTCGGGCTGTGCGGAAGTCGGAGAAGGTCAGGTTGTAGATCCACTCCACCATTACGTTGGTGGCTGTGCCGGGGCCGCCTCCTGTCATCACGTCCACGCTCTGGAAGACCTTCATGCTGGCAATGAAGGTGGTCACAAACAGGAACAGGGTGGTAGGTGCCAGCAGGGGCAGGGTAATGAAGCGGAACTGCTGCACCCCGTCCGCACCGTCAATGGCGGCAGCCTCGTAATAATCCTGAGGGATGCCCTTCATGGCGGAGAGGTAAATCATCATGGCATAGCCCACCACACGCCAGGCCGTTAGGATCAGCACGCCAGCCAAAGCAGTGGAAGCGTCAATGAGCCAGTGGGGGCCGGTAATGCCAAAGCGGGAAAGCACATAGTTCAGGATGCCTTCCACCTGATTGGCACCGCTGGCCGCCGGGCTGTAGAGAATCCACATGAAGACCACAGCACTGGTGGATACGGCAATGTACTTGGGCATGAACACGATGGAACGCATCACGTTAAAGCCCTTGGACATGTGGTTGAACAGCAGTGCCAGCAGCACGCCGCCCACCAGGGTAATCACCACTTCCCAGAAGGTGTAGGTGGCAGTGATTTGCAGGGATTCCCAGAAGTACCGGGAGCCGGACTGATTGAACAGCCAGTTGTAGTTGCCGAAGCCGATGAAGGTTTGCTTGCCGGTGGTCAGGATGCCCATGTCCGTAAAGGAGATGCGCACCAGGTCAATCACCGGGTAATACACAAATAGTAGGAAGAAAATCAGCGCCGGTTCCACGCAGAACAGATCCTTCATCCGCTCCATGGGCTGCAGGCGCAGCATGATGCCGTTGAAGAGCAGCACCAGCCCCAGCAGCAGGATGATGATGGCATAGTTCATGATGTAGCTGAGCAGTGCCACGGGAATGGTGCCGCAGCTGGTCAGGTAATAGGTGCCGGCGGCAGGGATTTCATAAGTTAGGGGGGTGAGGGCTCCTTCCACATGCCCGGCAGCAGGAGCGGCGGCAGATGCCACGGCCTCGCCGTTTTTGCCGGAGTAGAGCACCAGATTCCGTGCTTCATTCTCCAGAGAGGAAACGGCATACACGGTCAGGGTCACAGGAGCTTCCACCGTCAGCTTCAGGCTGCGGTATTTGCTGGAGCCTGCGCCCCGAATCTTCACGCTCTTGGTGGCCTGGGTGCCGTTGTCCAGCGATACAGGGGTTTCCTCTTCAATCACCAGATTCATATAATCTTTCGTGCCGGTGAATTGGAGGCCGTCCCCCTTCAGGGCTTTCTTGCTTTCTCCCAGGTCGAAGTCCTCGGCACTAATGGTGCCGCTCTCCGTATCGGAGGTGTAGGAAGCCCCGAAGATGTGCACGCCGCTGTCGTCCCCGTTCAGGTCAAAGCAGCCGGAAACGGAAGACCCGGTATCCGATGCCACCTCCCGGGCGATGTACACCTGCTCCGCAAGGTCGGCAAACACAGGCAGCTGCAAATCCCCTGCCAGATAACCCAAAACGCCGATAAGCAGAATCAGCGTGCCCAGCAGGATCAACGCTATGCCCACCCGCTTTTGTCTGGGGGTAATCAACCGTTTCTCTCTGGAAGATACATCAATCACTTTGGCTTGTGCCATCCGTGCTCACCCTCATTGTGCATCAAATTCAGCATAAGCTATACGGGAAAACCGGGGCGGAGGATGTTGTCACTCCACCCCGGCGCAAGGTACCGAAAGATTGGCTTATTGGTCGTTCAGATTCTCCTGAATTTCCGTGGCCAAGGTGTCCAAGGTTTCCTGAATGGGTGCGTTGTCGTTGAAGATGGTAGCCAGGGCGTCACGCCACAGGTTGGCGCAGGAGTCGTAAGCAGGGTTGGCGTTGCGGGGGTTGATCCACTTGGACATGGCAACGATGTCCTTCATGGCAGGCTTCCGCTCCAGGTAATCGGCATACTCCGGCATTTCCTGCACGGAGGCACGGGTGGGGAAGTAGCCGGTCTTGTCTGCCCAGTACAGGTTGATTTCCGGGCTGGTGATGAACATCAGGAACTGCCATGCAGCGTTCTTTTCAGCCTGAGAAGCAGCCGCAGGGATCAGAATGGCGGAACCGCCCACTTCGCTCTTGAAGGTTTCGCCGTCGTTGCCGCCGGGCAGCCAAGCCATACCCACTTCGAAGGGATTCTCGGTGGCGGCCACGTTGGTTACATAGGTATCATACAGGGAAGAAGTGTGGAGCACGCTGAAGGCGCCGCCGTCCCAGAACAGCTGACGCATGTTGCTGCTGGCACCCTGGCCATAGGCGTAGTAAGCGTAGCCCTTGTCAATCCATTCCTTGATCTTGGCGGTGATTTCCACGCTCTTGGCGCTGTTGATGTCGGTGGTGCCGTCTTCGCACACGGTTTCAACGCCGTTGTTCTTGTAGAACATTTCGAAGTACCAGTAATCCCAGCCGGGGATCACGGTGCCGTACCGCTTGGTGGTGCCGTCCTCGTTGAAGATGGTGGCCTTCTCCAGGAAAGCGTCCATTTCATCCAAGGTGGTGGGGATGGTAATGCCTTCCGCATCCGCAGCGGTCTTGTTGTAATACATGACCTGGGTGGAGATCAGGTAAGGCAGGGCGATCTGCTCATCGTCATAGCTGGTGGAGGCGATCAGGCCTTCGCCGAAGTCTGCCACGTCGTAGTCATAGGCTTCGATGTAGGGATCCAGCACTTCGCACAGGCCATCCTTGCCATAGCTGAAGGGATAGGACGTGTTGCAGGTGACCACGGCAGGCACGGTGCCTTCGCCGGCGGTGGCTGCAGCGATGAACTGGGTGTTGATTTCCGTGTAACTGCCGATGTACACGGGATTCACGGTAATGCCCATGCCGTTTTCGCTGTTGAATTTATCCACCATGTAGTTGATGTACTCGTTGTACTGATCTTCGTGAGCATGCCACCAGGTGATGGTGATGGGCTCCGTCACATCGTACTCCGTTGCCGCACTGGCACTGACCAGAGGCAGCAGCATCATGGCCGCCAACAGGATGGACAGGAACTTCTTCATGATTTCGTTTCCTCCTTTTTTCCATTTGGTAACGTACTGTATGCAAACGCCGCAGCGTTGCCACCGATTCCGTTCTCCACTTCCAGTGTACACAGGAAATGAAAAATCTACTGACGCAGCAATGTAAAATTCATGGAAAATCTTCTGCAAAGCAGCTTGCAGAAGAATGTCCTTTTCTATATCGTATTTTAACAAATAATACATGAAACTTCAAGATGGCAAGGCTTGAAAATGAAAATATTTATTGATAATTGCATAACAATCAAGAACCGAGGCAGTGAATTGTGGAAAGTGGTGAATAATAAGGGCGGGTTCGAAAGGAAGGGCAGGATTGGTTCCTGCCTTTCACACCATGCCCAACGTATCATTCGGTGTATGCTCTATGTTTGCTGTGCCATCTTTTTCTTGCACTGGTTTTCCTACATCAATTTGTGGTATACGATTCCGAGAACATCCCACAATCCATCCGCTGCACGATCCGCAGCTTTTCCTTTGACTCCCTGGAGGTACCTATGGACTACATCATCCTGCTTTTCCTCAGCCCTGCCTTCATGGCCATTGGCATATGGCTGCATGGTTAATGAAAGTGTAATTTTATGGTATCAAAATGTTGAAATTGGCTCCAGCGGATTGCCAGTTTTGATATTGTATAAACAAGAAAATTATATTACAGTAGCCCTAGGCGATGCCGTACAAGTGAAGTGGCGCAATAAGTGCTGATTTTTGTGTTTGCACGATTGCAGAAATTAAGTTTCTATTAGAAGAAGCGAGGTTTGTGTAATCGGTAGGTAAAACAAAAGAAGCGCGTAACGTAACTGCTAAGCTGTATGGCAAAACCTAAAGAACGCCATGGCACTGTAAAGACGTCTTAGAAGAAATGGAAGGAGGAAGTTTTGCAATGAAGTTCTTGGTGAAGTCTGCAAGTGTAATGCTTGCAGTAGGTCTGCTTCTGACGAGTGGCGCAGCTTTGGCTGACAGCGGTACGTTTGTTGAACGGACGCCGGTAATGCGGGACTACGGTATCAACTTAACGGGACCTGGTGGGCAAAGCTATACGGAGTCCGTAGGTGGTGGAACTT
>CAVGBO010000059.1:0-22597 GCA_963627465.1 Phocaeicola dorei | reverse complement strand
TATATTTTACCGGCTAGCAAGCAAGCTTACTCTAATTACTACCACGCTACGCTAGGACATCGTTCTTCATGTCGAGTAGGAAGTAAGTATAACGGCAGTGGCTGGACAGAAGCGGGAAATACATCCTATTCTCAGGTGACTGGTTTGATCTCCGAGAAATCTCAAGCATGGTGGAGTACTGATCCGTAAGCATTCTTCACATGTCATTGATCCGTTCCATCGTGAGACGGAACGGATTTCTTTTTGGAGGTACCCATGGACTACATCATTCTGCTTTTCCTCAGCCCTGCCTTCATGGCCTTTGGCATATGGCTGCAATGGCTGCCCGGGTTTCCGGAAGATCTGTCCAGCCTGGTATTGTGGGCAGGCAGCCTGCTTTACCTGCTGATTCTTCCGGCAGCCGTGAAGAAAGTCCGGGGACATACAGACGTTATCTTTGCCGCCAAGGTAAACGGGCTCAATCTTCGGCAGACCTTCTGCTGTGTTTTCCATCCTGTACCGCTGGTTATCCATTTTGTCCTGAATGCTGCTTTGATCGGCTTTCAGTGGTTCCGCCACAAAGCCGGGGCGGAATGCCTGGCGGTTCTTTCACCGCTGCTGTGGCACGGCATCTGCTGCGCAGTGATTGCCCGCAAACGCAGCGATTCCCTCAGCAAACTGTATATTCATGATGGATACTGGAGCAGGGTGGACATGCTGTATCCGCTGCTGTTCCGGTTTGCCATGCTGGTGATTGCCTTCTCCCTTACGTATAACACATACAGCTTCTTTCGCCAGTTGATGGAGACCATTCCCGTGGGTTCCGCATGGACATCCATAGAAAATGATTACGGCGTTGTCCCTATGCTGAATGTGGGGGATGATGGCGAAGAACTGGATGCGCAAATCAATCAGCTTGATATCGCCATCAATGGTGAACTTTATCCATGGCTCAATCAGCGAGGCGCCGTTTATTGTTATTGGAAAGCGTCTGAACACGGTATTGACGCATTGTGGGTGAATCCTAATTATATGAAGCTGTATCCCATTCTGGATACCAATGGGGATCCTGTTGTCATCGATGAGACAGAAACAGCGGAAATCCTGCTGATTCCCTCTGACAATACCCGGCAGGATGAGGTCATCGACTTTTTCCGGAAACGACGGCAGGGGTCGCTGGAGCTGGAGGAGATATACCATGTGGAGCATCTCACCAGTGATAACAGCATCCGGGTGATTGCCGTTCAACCGAATCAGCGGCTGTTTACGCTTCTGCCAGACCGGCCTTATGTGACCAATGCCATTATTCGTGTTGTGACGGAAAACAATTGCCTCATTACGGAGCGGGAATGCTTCCTGGGAGGCGGCATCCTTGATCCGCTGAAAATATGCCTGAAGGAGGATTTCCGTGCTGATCTGCTGCCCCTTCTGCAGCGGCTTGGATTGGCGGATAATATTCGCTCCATCTGGTCCATCAAAACGTACAGGGAAGCGGTGCTCGCCCAGTGCAGGGACGTGCTGCTGGCTCTCGTTCTGCTGACGCTGCTGAGCGTGGCTGTTTCTTTCAGCTTGGATCTGGCGGCTTTGTACAGCTATGCGAAGAAACGCTTCTGCGAGGTGAACCTGAAGTATTGCCTGGGCTGGCCTTTTCATAAGCGATACGCCTGGTTCTCCGCATTGCAGCTAATGTATTTGCTGATGACCATCCTGCTGGCTGTGTATGGCGGCATGTCGGTGGACTTTACCGCCGCAGTCATCGCACTGGAAGCAGTGGAAATGCTGCTGGCCATCCTGTGCATTGCCCGAAAGGAAAGACGGAAGCGTGCCCTGTACCTGAAAGGAGAGTGAATGCCGTGGAGGCTATCTTGCGCTTGCAGGGCATCTGCAAGGCTTATCATCAACGTCCCATTTTGCAGGATTTTTCGCTGGAAATCCATCCGGGGGATTTTATCCTGCTCACGGGAGAAAGCGGCATCGGTAAAACAACCCTGCTGAACATCATGGCAGGCTTTGAACAGCCGGACGCAGGCTCCGTGATCTTTGACCACACCGAGCTGACGAAGGCCAGCCAGCGGGTGAAAATGCAGCTGTACCGGCAGAAAATGTCCTTTGTCTTTCAGCATGGGAATCTGGTGAAGGATCGCAGCGTGAAGTGGAATCTGGAGCTCCCCCTGATCCCCTTAGGCGTAAGCAAAGCGGAGAAGGAGAAGCGAATCGCCGCCGCCCTGGAAGAAGTGAACCTGTCCTGCCTGCTGACCGAAAAGGTGGTTTGCCTATCCGGCGGGGAAATGCGTCGGCTGGCAGTGGCCAGAGCCCTCATCAAGCCCTTTGATCTGCTTTTCCTGGATGAGCCCACGGCCAGCCTGGATCATGAAAGCGCCGAAACCATTGTCCGGGTGCTGGAAAAGTACAAGCAGCAGGGGAAAACCATCGTAACATCCACCCATGACACGGAACTTTTCACGACCCTGGCTACAAGCATCGTTCAGGTGCAGGCACCTTCCGCAGCGCATTCGCAAAATTGAACATATAAAAATCCCTGCGGCATGCTTCCTATGGAAAAACGCCGCAGGGATGATGTTTACCCTAAATCAAATTACTTGCCCAGCTTGGCGGCAATGACTTCAGCAGCCTTCTTGCCCCATACCAAGCAGTTGCCGTGACCCATGCCGCCGATGGAGTTGTGTCCGCCAACGTTGGCCATGCCCACGATTTCACCGGCGATGTACACGCCTTCAATGACCAAACCGTCGCTGTTCAGCACTTCGCAGTCCTTGGTCATCATGGGGCCGCCGGAGGTGATCATCACGTAAGGAACCGTCTTCACAGCGTAGAAGGGACCATTCTCCATGGCCACCAGCTGAGTGGTGCGGCCGAAGGGATCGTTGCCGCTTGCGCAGCCGTCGTTGTAGGCCTTGATGGTTGCAGTGAAGGTATCCACCGGCAGACCCATCTGCTGTGCCAAGTCTTCCACGGAGTCAGCCTTCCATGCCAGACCCTTTTCCAACAGGGTTGCCATGTAGGTGTCGAAGTCTTCCCGGACGCTGCCCCATGCGCCGGTGGAGAACACCTTGGCATCGGGAATCAGCATATCGGTGGTGAACACGGTGTATACGATGTTGTGGGGAGCGTTTGCCCAGGTTTCGCTCTTCACATGGGAGTCTGCGCCGGTTTCATCCGCCATGCGTTCACCCTCGGTGTTGATCCACAGGGCACCGTTGGTGGCATTGAAGTAGCCGAAGGAGCGGAAGTCGTCGCTGGTGGGAATGCCGCCGGCATAAGAGGTGCAGAAGTCCATGTTGGTCAGGGGCGCGCCCAGTGCTTCCAGCCAGGCATAGCCGTCGCCGGTTACGCAGGTGGGGGAGGTGGACAGTACGTTTTCGAAGTTGTACTTCTTCAGCAGCTCTTCGCTTCCGCCGTAGCCGCCGGTGCACACCACCGTGGCAGGAGCCAGGAAGGTGGTTTCCGTGCCGTCGCTCAGGGTAGCCTTGCAGCCAATGACAGCACCGTTGTCGTCCGTCACCAGACCGGTCACATAGGTGTTCAGCATCATGTAAGCATTGGTGCTGAAGTACTTTTCCAGCTCGGCATACAGGGCGTCAACGAAAGCCCGGGCACCGCCGTTGCCGGAGTAGTTACGCGCCACGTTCAGGGGCTGATATACGCCGAAGTAAGGGGCACGGTCACCGAAGTCAGTGCCCAGGTCGTCCAGCCAGTCCACGGCAGCGCCGCTGATCTGGGAGAACTCACGGGCGATTTCCTCGTTGAAGTTGCCTGCGCCGCCCAGCCGTACAAAGTCGGCAAAGCACAGGTCAGGATCATCTTCAATGCCTGCTTCCGCCTGCATCCGGGTGCCTGCGCCCAGCAGGGTGCCGCCTGCCACGTTGGCAGAGCCGCCGTAGGTAGCCGCCTGATCCACAATCAGCACATTCAGTCCCAGCTCGGCAGCACGGGCAGCCGTGGTGAGACCAGCCATGCCTGCGCCGATGACCAGAATGTCAGCCTGCTCAAAGGGCATGGTCTGCTCGGCAGCAGCATCAGGATTCAGGGCGTTCTTCACAGCTTCCATAATGCCCTTGGACGTGTAGGTTGCGCCGGAAGCAACGTCCACATCAGCGGAATTGGCTGCCACAATGGCTGCCGGAACCTGCTCGATGGCAGGATCGGAAATGCCGGCGGTTTCGGAATGCTCCAGCACCGTTACATCCGTGATCACGCCGCCGCTGACCGTTACGGAAACCTTAATGTTGCCGTTCAGTCCGGCACCGGTGCCCTCATAGACGCCGTCTGCCGTTTCTGCCAGTGCAGGAACGCAGCACACGACCATCATCAGGGCGAGGAGCAGAGATAGGAATTTACGCATGCAATCACCCTCCATACTTTTGCGGTGAAGGCTTTGCCCATTTTGTCCGCACTGCTTCAGAGAACTTGCACCCTCATCCTTTTTTCAGTACGCTGCCACCGGGACGGTCTTTCGCCGCTTTTCATAATGAGAGTATAACTGTTGCAATCCTGTTTGTCAAGAGAATAACAATGATGCGGTGCGGCTTTTTCTCCAGCCGCACCGCATCTTCACGCGTATCATGAATGACGACTTACTCTGCCAGCACCACCAGCACCCAGTCATTGTCCTGGGTCAGCCGGGGGATAGGCTTTACCTCTGCCTGCTCCTGACCGGTCAGGTCGGCGAAGTAGCTTCGCACGCCGCTGACAGGATCCATCCAGTAGGCATCAAGCTTCTTGCCCAGGTAGGGCTTTAGGTCAATGGTGAAGGCCTTGCCCAGGTAATCGTAAGCAAAAAGGAAATCTTCCCCGGCGTACACGCTGACCCGGTCATACTGGGGCTTCTGCCCGGAAAGCAGCAGCTCGTTGGCGGCATGTCCCTTCTGCCAATCCACGGATTCCATCAGCCGCCGCAGGATGCCCATCTCCCCGGCACCTACGTGATGCATGGCATCCTTCCACACCTGCCGCACGCCGAAGGAGCCGGGCTTCAGGGAATTGCCGTACATCTGCTGCACGCTATTGTCCCCGTAGGTGTGCCCCATGGCTCCCTGGAATACGGACCAGTAGGCATAGCGGCGCACATCCCATTCCCGCCAATAGGGCTGGGACAGGTCGTGAAGTCCCTGCAGAATCAGCTCGTAGGAGGGCTCACCATCTACCGTAGGCTTGGGAGGATTCATGGCCAGATCCCGATCCACATACCGCCAGTTGTCCTCGCCGAAGTAGGTTTCCACATCCAGCCGGTTGTCGTCCCATGCACCCAGGGTGTACTGATCATACCGCCGGTGGCCGGACTGGAACATGTTGAAGTCCAGCCAGGGTTCTTCGTGGAACCACAGGGAGGAGGACGTGCGGCCGAAGGGATGATAGCCGATGAGCTTGTCCGGGGTCAGCTCCTTCAGCAACCGGCCTTCCTTGCAGTACAGGTCGTGATACTTGTCCCCACGGATGTCCCCGCCCAGCAGCCAAATCACGTTGGGATACTTGCCAAACCGCTTGGCCAGGAAGCTGACGTATTCCCCGATGTTCTCCTCCGTGATCAGGTCGCTGTTGACTACGCTGCCCCAGCAGGGAAGCAACGCCATGTACAGGCCGCATGCTTCTGCCGCCTGCACCACCTTCTCCACGTGATCCCAATAGGCAGGCTCACGGGCATCCGCCTCGTTGGCGGCCAGGCTGGATTGCTTCATGTTGGGCAGCATGTGAATCAGCACGGACTGAATCACGGTGAATCCCTTTTCTGCCCGGTTCTTCAGGAAAACCCGTGCTTCCTCGTCCGTTGCCTGTTGGCACAGCAGCCATGCCGTGTCTGCCAGCCAGAAAAATGGCTTGTCTCCGTTGACCAAGTGCCGATGATCCTCGGCAACCTTCAAGGTGCCGTATTCCCAAGGCTTCAACATCTTTCATTCTCCTTATACACGGTCGGTCAGTTGATAGGCGGCCAGGGTGTCGCTGACTTTTTCCGCATTGCCGGTTTCCAGGCTGCGGCTCAGGGTTTCCATCACCGCAATGGTGCGGATGCCTTCCTTCAGATCCGGCAGGGGCTTTTCCCCTGCAAGGATGCACCGGGCAAAGTATTCCAGGTAGTTCTGATATTCCCCGGCGTGGTGGGTGTCTCCCTCGAAGCGGTAGTAGTAGGGACGGCGTTCGTTGTAATTCTCATACACCGTGTTGTTGTACAGCCCCGGCTCGGAGAAGTGATGCACATAGTCAAAGGGGCAGTCTGCCGTGCTGACGCCGCTGGTGCCCCGCAGGGTGCAGGAAATGAAGTGCTCTGCCGGCTTGCTCAGGGCAGGGGTGGCATAGTTGCCGATGACGCTGGCACTGACTCCGTTTTTGTCCGTCAGCAGCACCTTCAGGGAATCCGGTGCCAGAATGCCCCGGGAAGAGCTGTTGGAGGAGCACTTGCCCACGCCGTACACCGTTTCGGTTTCCGGCAGATACCACAGGGCCAGATCCATGGCGTGGATCAGGAAATTGTACATCCAGGAGAAGCCCTTTTGATGGCTCCAGTCCCGCTCCAGGAACCAACGGGAATCACTGATGTAGTGGGTCTCCACCGTCACAAGCTCCCCGTGACGACCCTTTTCATAGTCATGACGCTGATGCATGGCTGCCTCGAAGTACCGGGAGCTTTGTCCGATGAGCACTCGCTTGCCGGTCTTTGCCTGGGCATCCAGCAAGGCATTGGCCATGGTCAGATCCACCATCAGGGGTTTGGTGCACACCACATGCTTGCCGGCTTCCAGTGCCATCATAATGTGCTGGGCGTGGAGCTGGTCGGGGGTATAAATGCCAATCACATCAATGGCGGGATCCTTCAGCATGTCTTCATAATCGGTGGTGTACTTGTCCAGGTGGAACTCTGCTGCCCGCTCCTTGCATAGTGCCTCGTTCAGGTCGCAGATGTTGCCCAGCTTCCAGTACTTGCTGTTCTGCACGGCGGAAATAACGCTGCGGCCTTCGCCCAGCCCCAGTACGCCCATGGTTAGTTGCTCGTTCATTGATTTTCCTCCCAATGTTCAATATCGGTTTCGGTTTGCGTAACCTGCACGGTTTTGTAAACGTCCTGCCACCGGAGCTTCACCGTGCAGGGCGCATCTGCCTTCAGGGTTACCCGGGTAGGCTTCCCGTCCTGCCAACGTGCCGTAACGGTGATGCCTCCATGGGCATGGAAGCGGTGGAAGCTGCCATGCTCCCATGCCTTAGGCAGGGCAGGCAGCAGATGAATGGTTCCGTCATGGCACTGCATCAGCATTTCTGAAATGGCCATGGCAACGCCTGTGTTGCCGTCCAGCTCCCACACAGGGGCAAAGGAGGATGCGCCTCGGGTGGAGGGATGCATCACCAGCAGGGAAGGCTGCATCAGGTGCTTCTCCAGCTCCTGCAGGTGGAAGTAGGCCTGTTCTCCGTCCCGCAGCCGAGCGGCATAGAGGATGAGCATGTTCCGTGCCCAGCCGGTGTCCTCCCAGTTGTCGTAGGGATTCAGGCGGCGGCGGATGGTCTCCTTGGCAGCCTCCGCCAGGCTAGGGGTTTTCTCCGGGTCAATAAGCCGCAGGGGATACAGGCCGATCAGGTGGCTCATGTGCCGGTGCTGGGGATCCTTCTGCGGATAATCGTGAGACCACTCGGCAATCATCCCGTCGGTGATGCGGATGTCAGGCAGATGGGATAGCACCTCCTGCACCTGTGCCCGCCGGGAAGGATGCTGATTCGATAATGCGTCATCCGCTTCCAACCAGTCCTGCAATACGCCACGAATCAGGCTGATCTCATACGTGGGGCTCAGGGAAGCGTACTGCTTGCCTTCTTCCGTCATAAAGGCATTCTCCGGGGAGATGGAAGGTCCGCTTTGGTAGACGCCGCTTTTATCCTTGAATACGTAGGCCAGAATGAAGTCCACCGCCTCGTCCAGCATGGGGAAGCCGTGATTCTTCAGGAAGGCCTGATCCAACGTTGTCCGGTAGTGTTCCATGATGTGCAGCGCCAGCCAGAAGCCGCAGGCAGGGCAGGGGGCAAGGGCACGGTTCCAGTAAGGTTCCGCATAGCCCCAGGCATTGGCCACCAACTCGCCTACCCAGCCGGGCATGCCATAGTGCTGCCGGGCGGCGATTCTGCCCATGGGAATCAGCCGCTCTTCCATCCACCGAAAGAGGGATGCATGGCAAGCGGACAGGTTGCCGGCTTCCGTAATCCAGTAATTCATCTGGGTGTTGATGTCCAGATGCATGTCGCAGGTCCAGCCAATGCGGCAGGCTACGTTGTCGTTCCACACACCCTGCAGGTTCATGGCCAGGGGGGAATCCGGCTGACTGCCGCAGGATGTTAGATACCGGCCGAAGTGATAAAGCTTTTCGCTGGTGCGGTCTTCCCCCAGCTGCACATAGGTTTCTTGCAAAACCGCCGTGTGGCTGAAAAGCTGCTCGAAGAAGGAATATGCCATGTTGTGCCGGGGAAGCCTAGGTGTCTTGAGGGGCTTGCCGAAGTCTGTGTCCATGGTCAGGCGAAGTTCCCAGTGGTGCACGTCCACCAATTCCAGCGTGTCTCCGTTTGCAATACACTGCCCGTCTTTGAGGGTAAGCTGCATAACGCCCTGCAGGTTTACGCCGCAGGTGCCGTCACTGTGGAGGGTCTCCAGCGCCTGGGTTTGAAAGAAAATCTTATGCTTTCTCGCCGTGGAGGTCATGTGATCCCCCGTTACCCGGATGGTCACATGCATGGGTGCATCGTCTTCTTCCAGAATGGTGAACACGTTATCCCGACTGGAGGTGAACATGCCCCGGCAATGCTTCTGCCCATTATGATTGAATGTGCAGCGCACGGTATTTGTGCTCATGTCCAGCTCCCGGGTGTAGTCCGTGATTTCCTCATCACCCAAGTGATGGTCAATCTCCAGCGTGCCTACCGGCAGGTTGGTACCGTAGTTGCCCCGCTTGCCCATGAAGTGCTCGATGTTTGAGGACATGTCGCTCCATCGGCCTTCCCGTGCGGCGGTGCGTGCGGCTTGGAAAGCCTGAGGGGCATCCTCTTCCGCCGGGGGCATGTTGCCGTCCCCGGAGAAAAACGCTCCATGACTTAGCAGCACCTTTTCCTTGTCAGGCTGTCCCATAACGGCCTGCCCCATTTTGCCTGTGCCCAGCAGGAAGCAGTCCGGGAAACTGTCCGCAGGCGTATGCAGTTCATGAATGAAAAGGTTTTCCGGCGGATATTCCCGTTCCCGGATTTTCTTCTGAAGCTCTGCCAGCTCTTCCGGGGAAAGTTTCTTTGAGGCTTTACTCATCATTTCCTCCATAAAGAAGGGGAGCACGGTACAGCATGACCGGCTCCCCATAGAGTCTGTAGCGAATTGGTCAGCCCTTCACGCTGCCGGCGGTTACGCCGTCCATCAGGTATCTGTTGAAGAACAGGAACAGCAGGAACACGGGAATCAGCGACAGGGTGGACATGGCGAACATGGGACCAAAGTTGGTGCCCTGCACATCGGCGAAGCCCTTGATGGCCAGCGACACGGTCTTCAGTTCAGGCTTGGTGAGGTAAAGCAGGGGACCCATGTAATCGTCCCAGATCCAGTAGAAGGAAATCACCACGGTGGTGATGATGGAGGGTCCCATCAGGGGCACGATAATCCGGGTGAAAATGGTGTACTTGTTGCAGCCGTCAATCATGGCAGCCTCGTCCAACTCCTTGGGTAAGCCGCGGACAAACTGCATCATCATGTAGATGAAGAAGGGCCAGCCCAGGAAGCGGGGCAGCAGCAGGGGAATGAAGGTACCTACAGCGCCCAGGCTGTTCCAGATGATGTACTGGGGAATCATCAGCACCTGACCGGGCAGCAGCATGGTCATGATCATGGCGGTGAACCAGAACTTCCGTCCCTTAAAGTTCACACGACCCAGGGCGTAAGCCACCATGGCGGAGGAGATCACCGTGCCGATCATGCCGAACACGGACACGATGGCAGAGTTCTTGAAGTAGGTGCCGAAGGTCAGGTTGCCGGAGCCGTACCAGCCGTCCGGGTAGTTGCTCAGAATCCACTGCTTCGGCCAGAAGGTGGCGTTGGCACCCAGAATCTCGCTCTTCACCTTAAAGGAGGAGAGGATCATCCACACCACAGGGTAGATCATGATAAGACCGAAGGCGATGACGAAAATGTGATAGATCACATTGGTGGCAATTCTTCTTGTTTTCATTTTCTCATCCCTCCTTAGTTCTCATAATAGGTCCAGTGGGAGGACGTCTTGAAGATAATGCCCGTAACAGCCGCCATAATCAGCAGCATGACCCAGCTCTGTGCGCAGGCGTAACCCATACGGGAGTAGCTGAAGCCTTCGGTGAAGATGTTCAGGGCAATGTAGTTGGTGGCGTAGTTGGGGCCGCCGTTGGTGATAACCTGTGCCTGGGTGAAGGTCATGAAGCCGGAAATCAGCTGCATAATCAGGTTAAACAGGATGATGGGGCTCAGGCAGGGCAGGGTAATGGAGAAGAACCGCTTCAGCACGCCTGCACCGTCAATTTCCGCAGCCTCGTAGTAGTCCTTGGGGATCTGCTTCAGGCCGGAGGCGAAGATCAGCATGGAGGAGCCGAACTGCCAAGCGTTGCACAGCACCAGAGGAACGAAGGCCCAGCTGGTATCACCGAAGAAGGAGAAGGATGCGGGAGCACCCATGGCCTTCAGGGCGGTGATGATGGGACCACGGCTGCCGAAGAGCTGCTTCCACACCAGTGCCACGGCCACGGAGCCGCCGATCAGGGACGGAATGTAGTACACAGCCCGGTAGAAGCCCTGCAGCTTGGTGTCCTTGGTGAGCAGCACGGCAATCAGCAGTGCGAAGATCAGTTTCAGCGGCACACCCACGATAACATACTGGCAGGTGCGCAGCAGGGAGTTGATAAAGGTAGCGTCATTGGTAAATAGGTTGATATAGTTTTGCAGTCCCAGCCATTCGGGGGTGGAACCGATTTTATACGAGCAGAAAGAGTAGTACAGGCTCAGCGCCATGGGGATCAGGGTCAAAAAGCAAAAGCTCAGAATGAAAGGAGCGGCAAAAATGTATCCCACCGTGTTGTCACGGTACAGGAACTTCTCCTTATGTTTCTTGTGGAGGGAAGCGGTCTTTTGCACAACGATCATCTCCTTGTTGGGAATAACGAAAGGGTGGGATACGGCATTGGTGATGATGGGGGAGAAGCCTAACGAGTAAGCATCAGACCATCAACAACCCCGAGGGGGTGTTGGAGGGCTCGTAAGCCCTCCAACTTTTCATCGAAAACCAGCAATACGTGCGAATCTCGGCAAAGCCACTTTGCCGATGCACTTTAGGTTAGGCCTTTTTGAAAAATGCGCCCTGAAGTGTACCCTCAGGGCGCAGGTTCACCGACCGTTGATTAGTTGGCTTGGTACTTGGCCCAGATCTGCTGTGCTTCTGCCCAGAAGGCGTCTGCAGCTTCCTGAGCGGAAGCAAAGTTGCCATAGAACAGGCCCTGGATGTAGGTCTGCTTCAGCACGTTGGTGATTTCCTCGTTAGCGGTAGGCTCGGCGGGACTGTTGTTGGCAGCATCCGGGAAGGAGCCGATCAGGTTGATCATGGCATAGATTTCGTTGTTCACGGTGTCGTCGGGATGGTCAGCGATCAGGGCGTTCAGCACTTCGGAGTTGATGGAAACGCCGCGTTCGCACTGCAGGATCTCGTTGGCTTCAACGCTGTTCTCGAAGAAGTTGATAAAGTCAGCAGCGATTTCCTTCTGCTCAGAGTTGGCATAGATGCTCAGCTGCTGAGAAGAACGAACCAGCATGCCGCTGGGGCCATCGGCAGTCACACGGGGCAGGGTAGCCAGCTTCAGGGAGATGCCGTTTTCGGCAGCCACGTTGCTCAGTGCCTGGAACTGGTTGGAGGACAGCATGATCATGGCAGCGTCGCCGGTAGCGATCCAGTCAGCTTCGATGTTGGTGCCGATTTCGTTCTGCACGCCGTAGTCGCCGATGACGCCTTCCTTCATCAGGTTCACCAGCAGATCCATGATCTTGGCGATGGAGGTGGTGTCGCCGCCGAAGTCGAAGTCAGAACCGTCCATGGCGTAGAAGTTAGCGCCTTCGGTGTACTGAGACACATAGGAGTAGATCAGGGTCTGATACTCCAGGGTGGTGATGGCGGGGTTGCCGGTCTTCTCGGTGATGGTGCGGCCAGCGGCTGCGAAGTCATCCCAGGTCCAGTTGTCGGTGGGATAAGCAACGCCGCACTCGTCAAAGATGGCGGGGTTGTAGGCAAAGCAGCGAGCGTTGGTGCCGTTGGAGATACCGGTCACATCGCCGTTAGCCTGGTTGGTGGTGGTAGCCAGCATGGCAGCGCTGATGGAGGTGGTATCGATCAGGCCGCTTTCGATGTACTCATTCAGGGGCTGAATGGTATCATAGTAGGTTGCCCAGTTGTTGCCCATCTGGAACACATCGGGCAGGGTGCCGGCGGCCATCATGGCCTGGAACTGGGTCCAGTAGGTGGTGCCGTCATAGTACTGATAGTCAATCTTGATACCGGTCTTCTGCTCGTAGAGCTCGATGACCTGGGTCGTCAGCTTAGCACGGGTATCAGAGCCCCACCACATGAAGGACAGGGTCTTGCCGGAGTAGTCAGGGTACGTATAGCCTTCGGCGTTCACATTGTTCCAGCCTTCGGCCTTTTCTTCTGCAAAGGCGGGTACCATGGCCATGGTCGCAAGCATTGCAACGGCCAAAATGAGGGAAAGAACCTTTTTCATCTTTGATGATCCTCCTCTTTAATTTGGTACGATTTCCACCAAACCGTACATCGTTAAGTTCATTATAGCCGACTGACAAGGGAATGTCAAGAGAAATTCCCATCAATATTTGTTTAATTTAGTCTTTTTTCAGCAAAAAAAGGACAAAAAATATTGAAAAAGCCTGATAGATCCTTATCTTCCGTCCGAGAAGAGAAAAATAAACGTTTTTGTTCTATATCAAAATTTTTTACCAAATTGTTTAGCTGTCCCAAGAACCCGTACGAGGTTGATGAGCAAATGGCTGGGCAAATGTATGAAAAAAAAGAGAACCACCTCTTGCAAGATGGTTCTCTTGATGCTTGTTGCTGTTATCAGCGTCAGAAGTTCTCCCGAACCTCGATGTCCTTGTAGCGCCGCATACCGGTGCCGGCAGGGATCAGCTTGCCGATGATAACGTTTTCCTTCAGGCCTACCAAGGGGTCGATCTTGCCCTTGATGGCGGCTTCGGTCAGCACACGGGTGGTCTCCTGGAAGGAGGCGGCACTCATGAAGCTTTCCGTTGCCAGAGAGGCCTTGGTGATGCCCAGCAGGATACGCTTTGCAATGGCAGGACGTCCGCCCTCCATAATGGTCTTCTGGTTGGCCTGCTCGAAGTGGAAGATGTCCACCAGGGAGCCGGGCAGCAGATCCGTGTCGCCGCTGTCTTCCACACGAACCTTGCGCAGCATCTGCCGCACAATGATTTCGATGTGCTTGTCGGACACGGCCACGCCCTGCAGGCGGTACACGCTCAGAACTTCCTTCAGCAGATATTCCTGCACAGCCTTCACGCCCAGAATGCGGAGCAGATCGTGAGGATTGATGGAGCCTTCAATCAGCTCGTCACCAGCCTCTACATGATCCCCTTCCTGCACCTTCAGGCGGCTGCCGTAGGTAATCTGATAGGCCTTCTTTTCACGGGCATCGTCTTCGCTGGTTACCACCAGTTCCCGCTTCTTCTTGGTTTCCTGAATGCTTACCTTACCGCTGATTTCGCTCAGGATGGCCTCACGCTTAGGCTTGCGTGCTTCGAACAATTCTTCAACACGGGGCAAACCTTGGGTGATGTCCTCGCCGGAAGCGATACCGCCGGTATGGAAGGTACGCATGGTCAGCTGGGTACCGGGCTCGCCGATAGCCTGTGCAGCAATGATACCCACGGCTTCGCCGATGTCCACCTTGCCGCCGTGTGCCATGTTCTGGCCATAGCAGCGGGCGCAAACGCCGTTTTCGGTGCGGCAGGTCAGCACGGAGCGAACCAGTGCCTTCGTCACGCCGCGGCTTACAATCAGCTTGGCCTTCTCGTGGTCAATGGCCTCGTTCAGGCGAACCAGCACTTCGCCGGTCTTGGGATCGCAAATGTCCTCGGCAGCAGTACGGCCACGGAGACGATCCTCCAGAGACTCGATGGACTGCTTGCCGCTCATCAGCTCCTGCACCGTAATGCCGCGAACCTTTTCGCCGCGGGACTCGAAGCAGTCCTCCTCACGGACAACCACTTCCTGGCTCACGTCTACCAGACGGCGGGTCAGGTAACCAGAGTCGGCGGTACGCAGAGCCGTATCAGCCAGGGACTTACGGCTGCCGTGGGAAGACAGGAAGAATTCCAACACGGTCAGGCCTTCACGGAAGTTTGCACGAATAGGCAATTCGATGGTTTTACCGGAAGGAGAAGCCATCAAGCCACGCATGCCGGCCAGCTGAGACACCTGAGCGGAAGAACCACGGGCGCCGGAGTCGGTCATCATGCGGATAGGATTGAACTTGTCCAGGTTCGGCAGAATCTGGTCACGGAGGGAGTGAGTGCAGTTATTCCACAGGTCAATGACCCGGCCATAACGTTCGTCCTCGCTCAGCAAGCCCCGGCGATACATACCGTTCACGCTGGCAACCTGCTTGTCCGTTTCTTCCAGCATGGTCTTCTTGCAGTCAGGCACCTTAATGTCGGCCACGCTTACGGTGATGGCACCCACAGTGGAGTACTTGTAGCCCAGGGACTTGATGTTGTCCAGCACCTGTGCGCAGCGATGTTCGCCCTGGCTGCGGAAGCACATGTCAACAATGTTGCCCAGCTGCTTCTTGCCAACCAGTTCGTTGACTTCCAGCTCGAACATGTCGTCCAGGCATTCACGCTTCTTGAAGCCCAGGTTCTGGGGCAGAGCGTCGTTGAAGATCAACCGACCCAGGGTGGTGTCGATCAGCTTCTGACCCTTCTCGCCGTTGAACTCACGCTCAATGCGCACCTTGATGGGGCTCTGCAGGGTGATCTGACCCAGTGCATAAGCCATCTGTGCTTCATCGGGATCACGGAAGACACGACCTGCGCCCTTGCCGTTTTCATTCACGATGGTCAGGTAGTAGCAGCCGATAACCATGTCCTGAGAAGGACTGATGACAGGGCGGCCGTCCTGGGGCTTCAGGATGTTGTTGTGTGCCAGCATCAGGAAGCGGGCTTCTGCCTGGGCTTCCATGCTCAGGGGCACGTGCACAGCCATCTGGTCGCCGTCGAAGTCGGCGTTGAAAGCGGTGCAGGCCAGGGGGTGCAGCTTAATGGCCTTGCCTTCTACCAGGATAGGCTCGAAAGCCTGAATGCCCAAACGGTGCAGGGTAGGTGCACGGTTCAGCAGCACGGGATGTTCACGAATAACTTCTTCCAGAATGTCCCACACTTCCGGGCGAACCTTGTCCACCGCACGCTTGGCGCTCTTGACATTGTGGGCAATCTTCAGGGCAACCAGCCGCTCCATCACGAAGGGCTTGAACAGCTCCAGTGCCATTTCCTTAGGCAGGCCGCACTGATACAGCTTCAGTTCAGGGCCAACCACGATAACGCTACGGCCGGAGTAGTCAACACGCTTGCCCAGCAGGTTCTGACGGAAACGACCCTGCTTACCCCGGAGCAGGTCGCTCAGGCTCTTCAGTGCCCGGTTGCCGGGGCCGGTAACGGGACGTCCACGGCGGCCGTTGTCGATCAGGGCGTCAACGGATTCCTGCAGCATCCGCTTTTCGTTGCGGACGATGATGTCCGGGGCACCCAGCTCCAGCAGCCGCTTCAGGCGGTTGTTTCGGTTAATGACCCGGCGATACAGGTCGTTCAGGTCGCTGGTGGCAAAGCGGCCGCCGTCCAGCTGTACCATAGGGCGCAGATCCGGGGGAATCACAGGGATCACGTCCATGATCATCCACTCGGGCTTGTTGTGACTCATGCGGAAGGCTTCCACCACTTCCAGCCGCTTCACGGCACGGGCACGCTTCTGACCTTCGGTGTCACGGTCACGCTCCTGCTCGGTCAGCTTGGCGATGGTGGCCTTCAGTTCGACGCTCAGCTGGTCAAGATCCAGCTCCTGCAGCATCTGCTTCACGGCTTCGGCGCCCATCTTCGCAACGAAGGAGCCCTTGCCGTACTTGCTTTCTACTTCACGATAGCGGGCATCGGAAATCAGCTCGTGCAGCTTCAGGTCGGTTTCGCCGGGATCCAGCACGATAAAGTTGGCGAAATACAGCACCTTTTCCAGGCTTCTGGGGCTGATGTCCAGCAGCATGCCCATGCGGCTGGGAATGCCCTTGAAATACCAAATGTGGCTCACAGGGGCAGCCAGGGTAATATGACCCATGCGCTCACGGCGTACCTTGGCACGGGTTACCTGAACGCCGCACTTGTCGCAGATCTTTTCCTTATCCTTGAACTTGATCCGCTTGTACTTGCCGCAGGCGCACTCCCAGTCCTTCGTAGGTCCGAAGATGCGCTCGCAGTACAGGCCGTCCCGTTCAGGGCGGAGCGTACGATAGTTGATGGTCTCGGGCTTGGTGACTTCGCCGTGGGACCATGCAAGGATTTGCTCCGTGGAAGCCATGCCGATCTGGATGGCGTCAAGGTTGGTCAGTTCAAACAAAAGGGTCCACACTCCCTTCGATACCGGTCGATATCCATCATCTACCTTCTGCCCGTTTTTTCAGGCAGAAGGTAGATGGTCAGTCAGCATTTATTCCAGCGGATCATCCAGGTCAATGTCGCCCAAACCATCCAGGTTGAAGGCGTCATCATCATCTTCACCCACAGAGAAGGTATCGTCGGTGAAGTCCCGCTCCATCACATCGTTGGAGGATTCGTCCTCCTCGATGGCAGGCATTGCAGCCGCAGGCGTTTCGGGTTCGGCTTCCTCTGCCGTGGATGCAGCACTTTCAGGCATTACCGTGTCTTCAGGATCCAGCTCGGGGATAACAATCTCCTGACGGTTGGCGTCCAGCACCTTAATGTCCAGACACAGTGCCTGCAGTTCCTTAATCAGCACCTTGAAGCTCTCAGGCACACCGGGGGCAGGAATGTTCTGACCCTTGATGATGGCCTCGTAGGTCTTGACACGGCCTACCGTATCGTCGCTCTTCACCGTCAGGATTTCCTGCAGGGTGTTGGCGGCACCGTAAGCTTCCAGTGCCCACACTTCCATTTCGCCGAAACGCTGGCCGCCGAACTGGGCCTTGCCGCCCAGAGGCTGCTGCGTAACCAAGCTGTAGGGACCGGTGGAACGGGCGTGCATCTTGTCGTCCACCAAGTGGTGCAACTTCAGGAAGTACATAATACCCACGGTGACCGGGTTCTCGAAGTAGTTGCCGGTGCGGCCGTCACGCAGGCGGAGCTTGCCGTCGATGAACAGCTTCCGGTCTTCCTCGCTCAGGTCAAGCCGCAGGGGATGACCGTTGTGGAAGTGGTATTCGGACATGTGGGGATCGTTGGGATCCTCAGGATTGGCCATGGTGTCGGCAGCCTTGTTCAGGCACTGACGGATTTCATCATAGGTAGCACCGTCGAACACGGGGGTGGCGATGTGCCAGCCCAGGGCACGGCAGGCCAGACCCAAGTGCACTTCCAGCACCTGACCCAGATTCATACGGCTAGGCACGCCCAGAGGATTCAGCACGATCTGCAGGGGCGTACCATCGGGCAGGAAGGGCATGTCCTCTTCACGGAGGATCCGGGACACAACACCCTTGTTGCCGTGACGGCCTGCCATCTTGTCGCCCACGGAAATCTTACGCTTCTGTGCCAGGTAGACACGAACCATCTGATTCACGCCGGGAGCCACTTCATCCTTGTTTTCACGGGTGAAGATCTTTACGTCCACCACGATGCCGCCCTCGCCATGGGGCACACGCAGGGAGGTGTCACGCACTTCACGAGCCTTTTCACCGAAGATGGCACGGAGCAGACGCTCTTCAGCAGTCAGTTCCGTCTCGCCCTTGGGGGTTACCTTACCCACCAGAATGTCGCCGGTCTTGACCTCGGCACCGATGCGGATGATACCGCCTTCGTCCAGATCCTTCACCGCGTCATCGCTGATGTTGGGAATATCACGGGTAATCTCTTCCGGTCCCAGCTTGGTTTCCCGGGCTTCGGATTCGAATTCCTCAATGTGAATGGAGGTGTAAACATCCTCCTTCACCAGCTTCTCGCTCAGCAGCACAGCGTCTTCGTAGTTGTAGCCTTCCCAGGTCATGAAGCCGATCAGAGCGTTACGGCCCAGACCGATTTCACCCTTCTCCGTGGAAGGACCGTCTGCCAGCAGGTCGCCCTTTTCGATTTTCTGACCGGCGGACACAACGGGGCGCTGGTTAATGCAGGTGCCCTGGTTGGATCCGGTGAACTTGGTCAGGTGATAGGTGTGACGCTCGCCGAATTCGTCCTTAATGACCACGGTGTCGCCGCTAACCTTGTCCACCACGCCGCTTTCCTTGGCCAGGATGCACACGCCGGAGTCATGGGCGGCACGGTATTCCATGCCGGTGGCAACCAGCGGAGCTTCAGGCACCAGCAGCGGCACAGCCTGACGCTGCATGTTGGAACCCATCAGAGCACGGGTAGCGTCGTCGTTTTCCAGGAAGGGAACCATGGCGGTTGCCACGGAAACCACCTGACGGGGGCTTACGTCGATGTAGTCAACTTTCTTGGCGGGGATTTCAATAATGTCAGCCTTGTCACGAACCATGACCCGGGGATTGCGGAACGTGCCGTCCTCGTTCAGGGGCTCGTTGGCGGTGGCAACCTTGTAGAAGTCTTCCTCGTCGGCAGTCATGTAGTGGATTTCATCGGTCACACGGCCGTTGTCCACCTTCCGGTAAGGAGCCTCGATAAAGCCGTACTCGTTAATCCGAGCGTAGGATGCCAGAGAGCCGATCAGACCGATGTTGGGACCTTCAGGGGTCTCAATGGGGCAGATACGGGCATAGTGGCTGTAGTGCACGTCACGGACTTCGAAGGAAGCGCGGTCACGGTTCAAACCGCCGGGACCCAGGGCGCTCAAGCGGCGCTTGTGGGTCAGCTCGGCCAGGGGGTTGGGCTGATCCATGAACTGGCTCAACTGGGAAGAACCGAAGAACTCCTTAATGGCAGCACTGACGGGACGGATGTTGATCAGGTCGCCGGGCTTCATGTCCACGGAATCCTGGGTGTTCATCCGCTCACGAACCACACGATCCAGACGGCTCATGCCGATGCGGATCTGGTTCTGCAGCAGTTCGCCCACGGAGCGGACACGGCGGTTGCCCAGGTGGTCAATGTCATCCGTAGTGCCCAGGCCGTAGGGGAGACCCAGCATGTAGCTGACGCTGGCCACGATATCGTCGGCCAGGATGTGCTTAGGCACCAGGCTGGCCACGTTCTCCCGCACAGCTTCCATCAGCTGATCCGGCTCCACGGAGGCGATGATCTCCCGCAGGGTGGGCAGGTGAACCATTTCCAGAATGCCGGCTTCCTTGGGGTCGAAGGGCAGGTAGGCGGCAGCGTCAACGAAATTGTTGCCGATGACCTTGCGAACCGTGCCTTCAACTTCCACCCACACCACGTTCACGCCGGCATTCTGCACATTGCGGGCGGTTTCCAGATCAATCAGGTCGCCCTTCTTGACCATGACCTCGCCGTCCTGAGGATTCACAATATCCTCGGCAGCCACGTGACCATTGATTCGGGTAGCGATGGACAGCTTCTTATTGAACTTGTAACGACCCACACGCATCAAGTCGTAACGCTTGGGATCGTAGAACAGGCTGTTGAACAGGTTGGTGGCGCTTTCCAGGCTGGCAGGCTCGCCGGGCTTCTGACGCTTGTAGATTTCGATGAGGCCTTCTTCACGGCTCTTGGCATTGTCGCCCTTGGCAATGGTCGCCTCAAGACGCTCATCGTCACCCAGCAGCTCCAGAATCTCCGAATCCGTGCCGTAGCCCAGCGCACGGAGCAGCACCGTCAGGGGCAGCTTCCGGGCACGGTCAATACGTACCCACAGCACGTCGTTGGAGTCGGTTTCGTACTCCAGCCAGGCACCACGGTTAGGAATGATCTGGGAAGAATACAGCGGCTTGCCGGCCTTGTCCAGCGCACAGTCAAAATACACGCCGGGAGAACGAACCAGCTGAGACACGATAACGCGCTCGCCGCCGTTAATGATAAAGGTGCCATGGTCGGTCATCAGCGGGAAATCGCCCATGAACACATCGGATTCTTTAATTTCACCGGTTTCCCGGTTCTTCAGGCGGACAAAGACCTTCAGCGGTGCGGCGTAGGTCTTGTCACGTTCACGGCATTTCTCCAGAGAATCCTTCGGCTCCTCCAGTGTATAATCCACGAACTCGAGCACCAGATTGCCGTTGTAGTCGGTAATCGGTGAAACATCGGCTAAAACTTCACGCAGGTCGGTTTCGAGAAAGCGCCTGTACGAATCCTTCTGAACCTCGATCAGGTCGGGCATGTCCAGAACTTCGTCAATGCGCGAAAAGCTCATGCGCTTGCGGAGCTTCCCCATTTGAACCTCATGCACCATGGTACGCCATCACCCCTTACGTTGTCCGATCGGCATCTTCTTTCGCATTTTTTCAAAATTCCTGCTTGCATTTTTCGGAAATTCCGTGTACAATAGCATCGCAAGAGGAAAAATGAGCATAGAGATACCGATGCAATTCTAAATTGTATCATCCCGATTGAGAAATGTCAACATCAACCGGGATATTTTATTGCAAAAATTTTTCTTGCACTGTAAATAGGAAAAGCTGCAAGAAAAGCCGCCTCTTTTCCGTTAGGATAGAGGGTTTATGACCACAATCACGGAGGCTGTTCATGAAAAAGACGATGAAGCATTTATTGCTGCGTATGCTGGCTTTCACCATGGCATTCATGTGCCTGACGGTTCCTTCTATGGCGGAACTGGTTCGGCCGGAAATTGTCAACCGGCAGACGGATGCTAAGGCACCTTGGCCTTTTGAGGAAAATGAAGATCTGCTGGAAATCTGGTTTCCTCAAATGATTAACTGCGATGCGGCGCTGATTCACTATCAGGATCAGTACATCCTGATTGACTGCTGCTCCAAGGCTTATGCCAAGCGGCTGTTGATCCTGCTGGACGGGCTGGGCGTGACGAAAATTGACGCCATCTATAATACCCATCCCCATCATGACCATCTGCTGGGCTTTGCACAGATTGCGGATCACGTGCAGGTAGGAGAGCTGGCACTGGGCTTTCCGGCAGACGCCACCAAGCATTCGACGGAAGCTGTGGCTGAGGCGGAAAAGCGGGGGATTCCGGTGACCTACTTTGCGGACGGGGACGAAATTACCATCGGCCCGGCGAAAATCAAAATTTATATGAAGGGCGATGAGGACTGGAGTTTGAACAACCGCTCTGCCATGATGCGGCTGGTGGATGGGGATTGCAGCATCCTCTTTGCGGCCGACATGGAAAAGAAGGCACTGGATCGGGCGGTGGAAACCATTCCGGCGGAGGAGCTTCGCAGCGACATTTTGAAGCATCCCCACCATGGTCTGACAGTACTGACGGATGCCTTTGCCCAGGCAGTGGCACCCCAATTGTCCATCATTACCAACAACACCCGGGTGACAGACACCACCTATAATCTTCGTCTGCGGAAAATTCCCTACATTTATACTTCCTCCGGATATACCCATCTGGTTACCAACGGGGAAAGCTGGTTTGTGGAAGTGGTGAAGGCGGAAAAGATGCAGGCTGCACAGAAGGCTTTTTTGAAAGATCCTTCCAATGTGACCCAATGGATTCCTTCGAATCCGTGACCGAAAAAGCCCGAAAAACACAAGGGGACAATTCTGTTACTTCTTCACGAAAAAACTTTGAAAATTCGGCTTTTTCCCCTTAGAAATTCGTTGACAATGAGAAAAATCAATGATAAGATAATTGAGTTGATTTGCATACCTTGTATTCGTATGCCCTTTTCGGGTTGCGATCAAGCGGGAAGGGAGAGATTCGAGCCATGGAGAACTTGAAGCATGCAGACAGAAAAGTTGTCGGCACTAAGCAGGTGATGCGGGCGATGAATGCAGGTCTCCTCGCCAAGGTTTATGTGGCCAACGATGCGGACACGTTCCTGTTTCAGCGGGTTGCCCGGGCGGCAGAAGACGCCGGGATTCCCACGGTCAGGGTCGCGACCATGAAAGAGCTGGGGGATGCCTGCCGCGTTGCGGTGCCCACCGCAGCAGCCGGGCTGCTCAAGTAAAGATCCCCATCATTCCATTCACCTACAAGTTTCCGAGGGTTGCGGAAATTTTAGGATATTATTCAGGAGGTGCTTCCATGCCCACGATCAATCAGTTGATCCGTAAGGGACGGGAAAAGGTTACGAATAAGTCCACTGCGCCTATTCTGCAGGGTTGCCCGCAGAAGCGCGGTGTTTGCCTGAGCGTGAAGACGACCACGCCCAAGAAGCCCAACTCCGCCCTTCGGAAGATCGCAAGAATCCGTCTGACGAA
The DNA here is from genome assembly GCA_963627465.1 of Phocaeicola dorei. GTDB lineage: Bacteria > Bacillota > Clostridia > Christensenellales > Aristaeellaceae > CAKUFA01. The sequence continues at coordinate 72 of CAVGBO010000059.1, read as the reverse complement.
CCAGATTGAAGGTACCTGCTACATCCCCGGTATCGGCCACAACCTGCAGGAGCATAGCGTTGTGCTGATCCG
>CAVGBO010000058.1:0-44816 GCA_963627465.1 Phocaeicola dorei | reverse complement strand
GAACTGTCCCGTATCTGCGAGACAGTTCTTTTTGTATTCACTTCAGTTTCAATCCATCACTGAAGGCATGACCAACCACCGTGCCCAGTCCCACATAGGTGTTGTTCACAGGATCATAGGTAATGGGCTTCAGCTTAGCAGGGTCAATCTTACCGTCCGTCAGCACCTTTTCGTCTGCCGTAACGTTCACGATTTCGCCCACCAAGATGCCGTTTTCAAAGCTCTTCACCTTGCATTCCAGTGCCATGGGCAGTTCATCAATCAGCGGTGCGTGCACATGGGTGCTCGGCGTTGCGTGGAAGCCTGCCTTCGCAAACTTATCCGGCACTTTCTTGCCGGATTCAACGCCCACATAGTCGCATGCAAGCACCGTATCTTCCGTGCCCATGCTCACCGTGAAGGCACCTGTCTTTGCCAGATTCTCGGTCGTCTTGTGTTCACCCATGCTGATGGAGATTTCGTTCATGTCCGTAATGATGCCCCAAGCAGCATTCATGGCATTGGGCACATCGCTTTCATCATAGGTGGCCACAATCAGCACCGGCATGGGATACATCATAGGCTTTGCCCCAAAATCCACACGACTCACTTTGCTTCCTCCTCTTCCACCCAGTGAACCCGGGCTTCATCATAGCGGTTCTCCTGCGTCTTTTCCACCGCAGGGTAGCCGCAGGCAACCAACGCAAAGGGCTGCAAATGTGACGGAATATCCATCATGCCCCGTACCTTTTCCATACGATCCTTCCCCGGGGCGATGCCCATCCAGGTTGCCCCAAGTCCCAAGGCATCCGCTTCCAGCAGAAGATTTTCCACAGATGCGCTCATATCAATTTCAGCATACTCCGGTGCAGCTCCATCCATGCGGTAGCAGGGCACAAAAACCACAGGAGCCGCCTTGGCAAACTTCGTGTAGGGCGTTGCCTCGGACAGCTTGGCAATCACTTGCTTGTCCGTCACCACATAAAACTCCCAAGGCTGCTGATTGTGTGCGGAAGGTGCTGCCATGGCCGCCCGGAGCATCTTTTCAATCTTTTCCTTCTCAACCTTTTGCTCCGTATATCTGCGGATGCTGGTACGGTGAAAAATGCTGTTCATGATGCCACTCCTGTGATTTCTGCCTGAATGGTGTCCTCTGTAGCTGCCATGGCTGCCAAAGTTTTGGTCAGCAAATCATCCAGGCTCCAGCCCAGCTGTTCCGCCCCACGTTCAATCACTTCCCGGGAGCAGCCTGCCGCAAAGCCCTTGCTCTTGTACTTTTTCTTCAGGGATTTCAGTTCCATATCCTTGGTGGACTTGGATGGGCGCATGAGTGCCGCTGCCCAAATCAGTCCCGTTAATTCATCAGCGGCGAACAGCACCTTCTCCATTTCATGCACCGGCTCCACGTCAATGGTCTTGCCGCATTCCACCGTAATGCCATAGCCATGAGAGCAGACAGCATGAATCATGTCTTCCCCCACGCCGCCAGCCCGGAGAAGTTCCGGCGCCTTCAGGCAGTGCTCTGCCGGATACAGTTCAAAATCAATGTCGTGCAGCAGGCCAACCAGACCCCAATACTCCGCATCTTCCCCATAACCCAGCTGCTCCGCATACCACTTCATCACAGCCTCCACGGTATACGCATGCTGAATGTGAAAGGGATCTTTGTTGTACTTCTTCAGTAGTGCAAGGGCGTTCTCTCTGGAAATGTGTTCTTTCACTGTTAATTGCCTTCTTACTTCTTTATTCGTGATGATGTCCGCCACAGGCATGGGCTTCCTCTGAGTAAACCAGCGTGCCGTTCAGGTAGGCTTGCACGGCCTCCTCCACAGAACCGGTCACGTTGGCGCACACCTGAATGCCTGCTTGCTTCAGTGCGTTCAGCATCCCCATACCCAGACCGCCGCAGATGGCTACCTGCACATGCTCTGCCTGCAGCTGCTTTGCCAGGGCTCCATGCCCGTTTTCATCAGCGGCCAGTTGGGTAACATTCAGGATTTTGCCGTCCTCCACATCGTACACGCGGAACATCTTCGTCCTTCCAAAGTGCTGGAAGACCATACCGTTTTCTTCATTAACGGAAATTCTCACTTAATAACCCATCTTTCTGATATTCTTGTAGCTGCGTTCCAGGCAGGCAAAGGGACTGTCGCCATAGCAGTCATCCTGTTCCACCAGCAGATACTTGGTTTTCCCCAAGGTTTTCAGGGTATGCAGAATTTGGGGGAAATCCAGGTTTCCTTCTCCGATGGGCGCAAAGCGAGCGTCCCATCCCTGCACTGCCATATCCTTCAGATGGACGCAGGGAATCCGATCCTGCAGCTTCTCGATCCAGTGGATCACATCGCAGCCTGCCGCCTGAAGCCAGTAGGTATCCAGGGTGAAGCCCATCAGCTCCGCCGGCATCTGCTCCAGCAGCACATCAATGATGCGCCGCCCGTCCCGCAGGCGAGTCCATTCGAAATTATGGTTGTGATACATGAAAATTTTCCCTGCATCATGCATCTTCTGCGCCGGAAGGGTGTAATCTTTGGCGAACTGATCCACCCACTCCGCTGTCTGATACTTGGGTGCCATCATGCCGATGCCGATGCAGTCGCAGCCCAACACATCATGATCCCGGATGACCCCATCCGGGTCAGTGATCATCCGATCAGGGTTGGTGTGGGTCAGCACAATCTTCAGCCCGAATTCATCGCAAATCTGCCGCTGTGCTTCCACCGGAATGTTGCCGATGGCAGACAGCTGTACACACTCGTAGCCGATGTCGGCAATCCGCTTCATGGACTCGTAAAAGTCCCGTTCGTTCTGGGTGTAATTGCGAACCGTAAAAGTCTGCGCACCTACCAGCATGATCATTCCTCCTCTGTTTTACTCCGCCAGTACTTGATCTGCCTGCACGCTGCGGAAAGCGGCAGCCCTTCCAAGACGATTCATCACAGCCAAGCCCATGCCTTCCGGCGGAACCACCTCGCTGAAGATGGCCTCCATTTTTTCCTCGTCCATCCTCCGCAGGGTATCAAACAAGCGGTGAGCAACTTCCTCCGGCTTGTCTTTGCTGCCGATGTCATGGGGATGACAATCCTTCAAGGCCTCCATGTGCTCCGTGAAGCACATGACGCTGGTGCGGTGCCCTGCCGCTGAAGCATGCTGATACAGCTTTGCCAGCGCAGCCACCACCTGCTGTTCCTCCCCTTCTACCAGGGTCACCTGGCCATCCGGGGAATAATGCTTATACCGCATGCCGGGCGACAGTGCCTTTTCTCCTGCCTGCAAGGGGCGAAGCACGCTGCCGGCCACCTTCACCTCGCCCACAACCTTTTCCAGCATGTCCTTGGTCACTCCGCCGGGACGAAGGATGCAGGGCGTGCCGTTGCAAATATCCAGCACCGTGGATTCCACACCCACGTCGCAGCTGCCGCCGTCAATAATCAAGGGGATGATGCCCTGCATATCCTCCAGCACATGGGCGGCAGTTGTGGGGCTGGGCTTGCCGGAACGGTTTGCGCTGGGAGCGGCAATGGGCAGGTTGCACTGCTTCAGCAAAGCCGCTGCCACCGGGTGAGAGGGCATTCTGACCGCCACAGTGCTAAGCCCAGCCGTTACCGCATCCGAAATGGTGCTCTTTCTGGGCATCAGCATGGTCAAAGGACCGGGCCAGAATGCATCCATCAGCTTTTCCGCAATCTTCGGCACTTCGCAGATGCCTGCCAGCTGCTCCCGGTTCCAGATGTGGACAATCAGTGGATTATCCGCCGGCCGTCCCTTGGCGGCGAAGATATTCAACACAGCCTGTGCATTCAAGGCATTAGCGCCCAAGCCGTAAACCGTTTCTGTCGGGAAGGCTACCAACTGCCCTTCCGCCAGAAGCTTAGACGCCTCCGCCAGCACCGCTTCATCAGCGGATGATACTCGGGTCTCCATGGGAATGTTCCTTCTTTCCTGTTTAAGGCAGCTTACTGCATTTCCTTCAGCAAGCGTGCCTGCTCTTCCATGCGCAGGGCATCGATGATTTCGTCCAGATCCCCATCCATGATTTCATCAATCCTGTACAGCGTAAGCCCAATGCGGTGATCCGTTACCCTGCCTTCATGGAAGTTATAGGTCCTGATTCGTTCGCTTCTGTCTCCCGTGCCCACCTGCATGCGCCGGTCTGCCGCATAGGCAGAATGCGCTTCCTCCCGACATTTTTCCAGCAAGCGGGAGCGGAGCACTTTCATCGCCTTGTCACGGTTTTTGATTTGGCTTTTCTCGTCCTGGCAAGTGACCACCATGCCCGTGGGCAGGTGGGTAATTCTCACCGCCGAGTCCGTGGTATTCACACACTGACCGCCATGACCGGTAGAGCGATACACATCAATCCGCAGATCCTTGGGATCAATGGTTACGTCCACTTCTTCTGCCTCCGGCAGTACCGCCACGGTACAGGTGGATGTTTGCCGCTTGCCCGTTGCGTCCGTTACAGGAATCCGTTGAACCCGGTGCACGCCGCTTTCGTATTTCAGTTTCGCAAAGCTGCCATTGCCCATCACGGAGAAAACTGCTTCCTTCATGCCCCCCAGTTCGGTAGGGCTTTCGGAAATGTACTCCACCTTCAGGCCGTGCCGCTCTGCATACCGTGTGTACATGCGCAGAAGATCTGCACCAAAGAGGCATGCTTCTTCGCCCCCTGCACCGGCACGAATCTCCATCACAACATTTCGGTCGTCATCCGGATCTTTGGGCAGCAGCAGAATCCGCAGTTCTTGTTCCATGGCATCCTGTGCCTGCTTCAATGCGGTAATTTCTTCCTTTGCCATATCCGCAAGCTCAGGATCCTGCAGCATGTCTTCCGCTTCCCTCAGGTGTTTTTGCTGTGCCAAATACTTCTGCCATGCTGACACGGCAGGCTCCAAGGCTGCCCGTTCCTTCAGCACGCTGCGATACTGGGTTTGATCGGCAATGACCTGGCTCTGTGCCATGGCTTCGCTGAGTTCAGCAAAGCGGTCGCACATCTGCTCAAATTTCGCCGCCATGTCGGTCACGCCATTCACCTCGTCTTTTTCGCCGTTATCATTCTGGGAATGCCCTGCCAATCCTGATCAATGCTCAGCACATTGAAGCCAGCCTGTTGGAGCAGTTCGCCAACCTGCTGTGCCTGATTCCAGCCCACTTCCAGCAGCAGCATGCCGCCGGTTGTCAGGTGCTCCGGTGCTTCCTTGGCAATTCGTCTGTAGAAGTTCAGCCCATCCTCGCCCCCTGCCAAAGCAGTCAACGGTTCGCACCGCACTTCTTGCTGCAATGCGCTGCATTCTCCATCAGGAATGTAAGGAGGATTGGAAACAATGACCTGAAACTGTTGCCCAGGCACCGCCATGAACAAGTCACCCTGCCGGAACGCAACCTTTGCCTGAAGCGTTTCGGCATTGTGCTTGGCAACTGCCAGAGCATCCGCTGACAAATCCGTCAGCGTTACCGCTGCTTCCGGCACTTCCAGTGCCATGGTAATGCCGATGCAGCCGCTGCCGCAGCACAAATCCAATGCTTGGGCAGGCGACGGAAAGTCCTTCAATGCCTGCACAGCCTTTTCCACAAGCAGTTCCGTTTCCGGTCGAGGAATTAGCACCCGATCATCCACATGGAATGCCCGGCCGAAGAAGTTTGCTTCCCCCGTCAGGTATTGCAGGGGATAACGCTGCAATCTTTTTGTCAGCAGGGTTTCGAACGCTGCAACTGTCTCTTCCGTAAGCGCAGTTTCCCCATCCAGCCGAAGTTCCAGTGGATGCCGTCCTGTCAGGTGAGCAAGGAGCAGTGCCCCATCCACCTGGGGATCAGGAATATCAGCCGCCTGCAGCCGTTTTGCTGCGTCCAGCAGCAGCATGCGAGGGGTCATGCCTGCTTCTCCTCTGCTCCTTCATAACCCGGGTCAGCTTCTTCATACCGATGAAGCACCGCATAGCCTTCCGCCGTTGTTTCACTATGCTTGGGCATGCCGTACAGTGCCACATTCATGGCAACAATGGCGCACTCCAGCATTTTTGCATCCGGCTGACGGGTGGTAAGCCGCTGCATTTGCAAGCCCGGCCAACGAAGAATCTTTGCCAGCTTGCTTTCGCTGTGTGCCAAACCCTTCAGCACCTCATAGCTAAGACCAGCCACGATAGGCAGCAGAGCGATGTGCATCAGGAATCGCCAGAAGAACTGATGCACATGCTGACCCACAACCAGAGCCACCAGCATGCTAATGACAAACACAATCAGCAGGAAAGCCGTGCCGCAGCGAGGATGCAGGGTGGTAAACTGAGCTGCATTCTCCGGGGTCAGGGGCAGATCCGCCTCGTGGCAATACACCGTTTTATGCTCTGCACCATGGTATTGGAAGGTTCTACGCACATCCGGCACAAAACCGCAGAAAATCATGTAGCCGATCAGCAGCAGAATTTTCACCACGCCGCCTACAAGGGTTGCGCCCGTAACGGAAAGCCCCAGGTTCAGCATGCCCTTTTCCACTGCTGTAGGAATAAGAATAAACAATCCAACTGACATGATCACTGCCAGCACCACAGCCACGGCCATTACGATTTTATCAATGCCCTTGCCTAGCTTCTTCGCCAGCCACTTTTCAAACTTGGTGGGTTCTTCATCCAGCACACCAAGCATTTCAGTGGATTCCTGCAGGGTGGTCATGCCCATCACCAGCATGTTCACCATATTCACCATGCCACGCAGGAAGGGATAGCCCATCCATTTATGCTTGCGGCTCAGGGGCGGACAATCACGACGCTTCACCACAATGGTTCCGTCCGGGCGGCGCACCGCAATGGCCAGTGCCTCCGGCCCCTTCATCATCACGCCTTCCATTACGGCTTGGCCGCCAATATCCACTCTGGGGCAAGCCTTTTGCTTCTCGCTCATTCTTTCCTCATTTCTGCGCCTGCACGACGCCTATGTGTGCATTCACGGGCAAAGCCCTGTATGATTCATTCGCCCAAGAGGGTTTCTTTCCCTGCCTGAGCCGAAAAAAACCGGATACAGGGTCATTTGCCCTTCTTGGTCGTTAAAAAAACAAAACAGTGCACCGCACATGCGATGCACTGTAAATGGACTCACTCCATGCCGAAGCGCTTCTTGAAGCGATCGACGCGTCCGCCGGTATCCACCAGCTTCTGCTTGCCGGTGTAGAAGGGGTGGCACTTTGAGCAGATATCCACCTTCAGTTCCTTCTTCGTGGAACCGGTCTCAAACGTCTCACCGCACACGCAGCGAACGATGCATTTGCCGTACTGGGGATGAATCTTTTCCTTCATTGCTTTTTCACCTCTTTCGCGTATGCAATGATCGGCTCTATGCCGCGTAGACCATTGTATCATAGCACCACATAAAATGCAAGCCTTTTTTTCAAGCGTGCGAATGATTTTCGGGAGGCGGCTTTTGAGGCAAAAGCCCCTCCCGAAAACCAACTGGTTCACTCGGAATGATACATGATGTCAAGGTCTTTGAGCAAAGCCGCTTCACCGTTCTATCATCAATCCGAGCGGCTGCTTACCGGCTATTCTGCATCAGTGCTGCCCAGTCCTTGATCCGGGTTAGGAAGGTCGCATTGGAGTCCACCTTATCCATCATGCTTAGCAGCTGTGGGATGGCGGTTGCCGAAGGCGTAGAGCCAAGAATCTGCCGAGTCAAGGCGATGCCTTCCGCCTGTTCCTTGGTCAGCAGGGCTTCCGCCTTTTTAGTGCCGCACTGCTGCAGGTTGAAGGCAGGCTTTACACCAGCCTTGGCAACTGCCTGATCCAATACCAGCACCATGTTGGCCGTTCCCCGGAATTCTTCCACAATGGTATCATCCACACGGGACTCTGTTTCCACGTTCATGGTGCCGATCACGGTCAGGCTGCCGCCTTCCTTCATGCAGCGAGCTGCGCCAAACAGCTTCTTGGCACGGAACAGGCTGGTGGGATTCACCATGCCGGGAACACTCCGTCCCTGCTGAGCAGCCGTGGTGGTATAGGTCTTGGCCAACCGGGTCAGGCTGTCCACAATCAGCACCACATCCTTGCCCTGCTCCACCAGACGTTCCGCCCGTTCCAGCACCAGGTCTGTCAAGCGAAGGTGGCTTTCCGGCGGCTGGTCAAAGGTGGAGGCAATGACCTGGCACGCCACTGCGTCACGGAAAATGGTCACATCTTCCGGATTCTCATCAATGAGCAGCACCAGCACTTCCGCATCCGGGTGATTCTTGTGAATCACATTAGCGAAGTCTTCCAGCAATTCCTTTTTGCCGGTATTTGGCGGGCAGAGCACCAAGGCACGCTGACCGAAGCCCAAGGGTGCCATCAAATCCACCAGCCGCATGGTATCGACCTTTTCCCCGTCATGGCAGTCCAGATCAATCCGCCGGGTGGGATACACCGGGGTCAGTTCATCATAAAGCGGACGATCCAGCACCTCTTCCACCGGCACGCCGTTCACCGTGGTGATGTACAGCATGGCGGCAAACTTATCGCAGTCCCGCTGAGGACGGGTTTTGCCCACCACATAGTCGCCTGTGCGCAGGCCAAAGCGGCGAATCTGCGCCATGGAAATGTAAATATCCTTTGCCGAAGGCAGGAAGGACTTGGAGCGCAGGAAACCGTATCCATCAGGATGCATTTCCAGCACACCCTTGCCTTCCGGGCAGTCGTTGGCGGAAAGCATTTCGCTCACTGCCATACTGGGCATGCTGCCGTCCGTCATTGGCGCATCCTGCCGAGGTGCGCCATAGGAAGAACGAGGCGCATAGCCTGCCCGGTCGTAGCCACCCTGGTCACGATTGTAATAATTGCCCTGGGGCTGATTGTCGTATCCACGGCTTCCCCGATCATAGCCACGGTCGTAGCCACGGTCATTTTGCATGGGACGCTCCTGACCATAGCCGCGATCACTCTGCATAGGGCGATCCTGACCGTACCCACGGTCACTCTGTGCGGGACGATCCTGGGCATAGCCACGGTCATTCTGCACAGGACGATCCTGACCATACCCACGGGACTGACCGTAGGACGTGCGGGGTGCTTCTGCCCGATAGCCGTTATAATCCTCATTGGGGCGAGTCGGTGCAACAGGATCCTGTGCTTCCGGTCCGAAGCGAGGCGTAAAACCGCTGGGGCGCACCGTCTGGCGGAAGCTAGGAGCATCGCTCTGCTGATAACGAGGCGTATCATCCCCAGTGGTTCTGGTGGTCGTGGTACGTCCCTGCCAAGAAGAAGACCGCTGACCATAAGCAGGTGCCTGGTACGCCGGACGGCTGCTGTACCGGGGCTGCGTCGCCGGGGCACGCCAAGCCTGCCGGAATTGGGGCTGGGCTGCTGTATTATCTTCCGGCTTGGCATCTGCATTCACAGAAGGCTGAGTCTTTTCCTGTAGGACTGTCTCTTCCTGTACTTTCTGAGGCTCTGCCTTTGTCTCTACTTTTGCCGGTTCATCAGCGGCATATGCCTTGGCTATGCGTTCCACAATTTCCGCTTTGGAAATGCCTGCGCTTAGCTTTACTCCTTTGCTCTTTGCTACCTTACGCAGTTCAAGCACCGTCATAGCAGAAAGTTCGCTGGTGGTCACTTTGTTCTCCTCCTTGATTTGTATGCAAAAGAAATACAGCTTAATAAAATGTATAAAATTGATGTGAACCCGTCTGTCAATGCCATCTATGCAGTTTTCCCATTGGCAGCTATGCAAGCGTTAGCCGGATACCCGGGCAATGACCGCATCCCGGGTCACTGCCTGCTCCACAAAGTGTGGAAGCGCTCCATAGGGCTTTTCCTCCAAGGGCACGAAACCGGCTTCCTGCATCATGGATGTCAGGGTTTCCCGCTTCAGCGTCAAGGTGTTGAAGCTAATGGCAGCGGCACCGTCTTTCTGTAACGCTTGCCGCCATGCCGGCAGCGCCCGGCGCATCAGCATGGTAAAGCTTTCAGGTTTGCGTCCATCCTGAGGTGCGTGCTGCACGCCGTAAGGCAAATCCGCAATCAACACATCCGCCTTTTCTTTCTTCACAAGACTTGGAGCAAGTGCCGTATCGCATTGGAAGAATTTCAGCCTTCGTGTATCCCCGGCAGCATAGTGTTCCTTGGCATCCGCCAAGGTGTAGGCCGCCCAAGGAACGGAGGTTTTTCCGCAGGTCTCTGCTCCCTGCTTCAGGCTATGCTTGAGGCGATGCATAGTGCAGTACCGTTCCAGATGATTTGTCGCTTCCTGCAGGTCTTTCCGATCCACATCCAGGCCAACGCCGTTCATCCCCATTTCTAAGGCGCAAAACAGCGTGGTGCCCTTGCCGCACATGGGATCCAGCACGGTAACGGGCTGCTCCGTTGCCAACTTTCCGGCAGCGGCGCAAGCCATGTTGATCATCATACGGGTGAAGGTAGGACTAGTTTTGCCCTTATACTTCAGTACCTCCGCCAAATCCTTCGGCAAATAATCCAATGATTCAAAGCCGAGAGGGCGAAGAAGCTCCCCTTCCTGTGTGCACATCATCAGCAAAGCCGAATGCCTGCTCAGCACATTCAATTGACGTTGTGACAAAGTTTCCGTATCAACAAAAAGAAATTCAGCTCCGCCTAAGCTGCAAGTGCCCACCGGATCGTTGATCCCCATAGCTTGCAGCATGCTCCCCAATTCAGACATTCCCAGTACAGACTGACCAGCACGATAATGAACATTCGCATGCGGCAGCAATTGAAAAAGATAGCGCATAGAACCCTCTTTGCTTCTTTTCATTGATATTTTCATTATAGCGAAAAAGTTCGCCGAACACAAGGGAACATTCATATTTTCATCGAATTTTCACATTCTTTTTTACCATGAACGCTATCTTTTCATCATGATCTTCACGGCTCGTGCTTCTGATGATGATTTTATTAAAAACTGTATTGACTTTATATTTAGTTAAGTTATAATAATGATAGTCACTTAATCATTCAGGAGGAGTATCCGTATGGAATTGCGAAAATCCCTGGACACCTTTTATTACAGCTCTGCTTTGTGCGATCTGCGGCTGATGAACAAGCAATTTGTCGATGAGAACATCACCTACAACAGCCTGCTGTACATCGAGCTGATCTATACCATGAACGGCACCTGCACCGCATCCAAGCTGGCAGAGCTGCTTCATGTGTCAAAGCCAGGCGTAACCTTGAAGCTCAACGAGCTGCTTCGTCAGGGGCTCATCACAAAAACGCCTGATCCCCATGACAAGCGCAAGAACTATCTTTCCGTCAACGATGACGCCATCCCCCAGTACAAAGTTTTCCGCCGTCAGGACAGCGAAGCCATCAAGCGCATTACCGAACGCTTTTCACCGGAGGAAATCAACAAGTTTTGCGAGATGCTGGACATTCTTTCAGCCATTAACTTTGAGGAAATCAGAGGGACGTAAGAACCACTATGAAACGGGCAAAGTACAGTTTTCTGACCGGATCGATTTTACCGGCACTTTTGAACTTTTCTCTTCCCGTGCTGCTGGCGCTGCTGCTGCAAGCGTTATACGGTGCGGTTGACCTTTGGGCAGTGGGGAAGTTCGGCACGACAGCGGATGTATCCGCTGTTGCCACAGGTTCTCAGGCCATGCAGATCATCACCGGCCTTGTCACCGGTCTTTCCATGGGCGTTACGGTTCTGCTTGGTATCCATGTGGGACGCAAAGATCACGATGGTGCAGCAAAAACCATCGGCAGCAGCCTTTGGGGATTTGCGGTGCTCGGCGTAGTACTGACCATCATCACCGTACTGGCCGCGCCGTGGATTGCCCGTGTGACCAATGCCCCGACGGAGGCATTTCCGCAGACAGTTGCCTACATCCGCATTTGTGGTGCCGGAAGTTTGTTCATCGTGGCGTATAACCTGATCAGTGCCATTTTCCGTGGCTTGGGCGATGCGAAATCACCGCTCCATTTTGTGATGATTGCCTGCGTGACGAATATCATCGGTGACATTACTTTGACAAAGTTCATTCCCTTGGGTGCCTCTGGTGCTGCCATTGCAACCGTAGCAGCACAGGCGGTCAGTGTGGTGCTGTCACTGCTGCTGATCTTTAAGAAAGGACTGCCCTTTACTGTAGAGAAGGATCACCTGCGCCTTGACAAGAAAAGCTCCGTCAGCATCCTAAAGTTAGGAGCACCCATTGCCCTGCAAAGCATGTGCAACGAGATTTCCTACCTCCTTTTGCTGGGGTTTGTCAATGCGCTTGGCGAGGTGGCTTCGGCCGGCGTAGGCATTGCGGAAAAACTGGTCATGTTCATTCTGCTGATACCTACTGCCTATATGCAGTCCATCTCTGCATTTGTAGCGCAGAACGATGGTGCAGGGCAACGGGCACGTGCGAAAAAGGCCATGTGGTTGGGGATGCTGACCGCCGCCATCTTGGGCGGTATTCTGGCTTACTGCTCTTTTTTCCACGGTGCGGCACTTTCCACCCTCTTTATCCACAGCAGCGAAACAGCCGTGCTGAATGCGTCGGCAGAATTTCTGAAGGCAACAAGCATAGAGTGCTTCATTCTCTCCATTGCCTATTGCTTTACCGGCTATTTCAACGGCATAGAGCGGACAACGTTTGTCATGGTGCAGGGGCTTCTGTCCATTTTCCTTGTGAAAATTCCCTATGCATGGTACGCCAGTACACGTCCTGACCCCAGTCTGTTCCAGATCGGCATGTCTACAGCGTGGGCTGCCGTGTTTACGCTGCTGATGTGTCTAGGATACTACATACTTTGCAGCAAAAAAGAAAAGCTTCCGAAGAAGAGCCTTCCATAAAACTGCCTCAAGTAAGTCAGAGCAATCAAAATCCGCTGCAAGGCCAAGCCGGTCTTGCAGCGGATTGATTTTTGATTATACTCCCGATCAGCCAAATCAGCCGATGAATTCCTTACCGCCCATGTACATCCGCAGAGGCGCAGGGATGGCAATCCGTCCATCTGCCTGCAGGTTGTTTTCCAGGAAGGCAATCAGCATACGGGGCGGTGCAACCACCGTGTTGTTCAGCGTATGGGCAAAGTACTTGTTGCCGTCCTTGTCCTTTACGCGGATTTGCAGCCGGCGAGCCTGTGCATCGCCCAGGTTGGAGCAGCTGCCCACTTCGAAGTACTTCTTCTGCCGGGGGCTCCAAGCCTCCACGTCCAGGCTCTTCACCTTCAGGTCAGCCAGGTCGCCGGAGCAGCATTCCAGCGTCCGCACGGGAATATCCATGGAGCGGAAGAAATCCACCGTGTTCTGCCACAGCTTCTTGAACCACATCATGGAATCCTCAGGCTTGCAGACCACGATCATTTCCTGCTTTTCAAACTGGTGGATACGGTACACGCCACGCTCTTCAATGCCGTGTGCACCTACTTCCTTGCGGAAGCAGGGAGAATAGCTGGTCAGGGTGCGGGGCAAAGAATCTTCTTCCAGAATGGTATCAATGAACTTGCCAATCATGGAGTGTTCGCTGGTGCCGATCAGGTACAGATCTTCACCCTCGATCTTGTACATCATGTTCTCCATTTCGGAGAAGGACATGACGCCCGTCACCACGTTGCCGTGAATCATGAAAGGAGGCACGCAATAGGTGAAGCCACGATCAATCATAAAATCACGGGCATAGCTCAGAATGGCGGAATGCAGCCGGGCAATATCCCCCATCAGGTAATAGAAGCCGTTGCCGCTGGTCTTGCGGGCGCTGTCCAGATCAATGCCATTCAGCCGCTCCATGATGTCCACATGGTAAGGCACCTCGAAGTCCGGCACCTTGGGCTCGCCGAAGCGCTCCAGCTCCACATTCTGGCTGTCATCCTTGCCGATGGGCACACTGTCATCGATGATGTTGGGAATCACCAGCATCCGCTTGCGGATTTCCGCCTGCAGTTCTTCTTCCTTCTTCTCCAAGGCTGCCAGTTCGTCTGCCATGGCAGAGACCTGTGCCTTCACCTGCTCGGCTTCTTCCTTCTGTCCCTTGGCCATCAGACCGCCAATCTGCTTGGACAGGGTCTTGCGCTGGTTCCGCAGGCCATCAGCCTTCTGGCGGGCTTCCCGATATTCCTTATCGAAGGCAACCACTTCGTCCACCATGGGCAGTTTAGCATCCTGAAACTTTTTGCGGATGTTCTCTTTGACCTTCTCCGGGTCATTACGGAGCAAATTGATATCCAACATGTTCGTCATCCTCCTTTAGATAATGAAAGAGCCCCTCCTCCCTTCAGCCGGGACGAGAAGCTCGCGTTGCCACCCAGATTGCCGATTCTTGCGAATCAGCCACTCTCTGCGCTTTCAGGGGCGCACCCCGCAGACTCATCGCCTGCGCCCATCCGAAGGCGGAACCTCTCGCATCAGCTGCTGCCTTGCACCTGCCGGCAGCTCTCTTCAAGCCTTTGCCAGACTTTCCTTCGTCCATCGGGCTTATGAACAGTCTCATTATACGGCATGGGCAAGGATTTTGCAACCCTTTTCCAGCAGCGAAATGCACAGAAAGTACAGCAGCAACCTTGACGCTGCGAAAGCAATTTTTGTATAATGGAGCGGTCATGAACAAAGGCGTTCATTCCTTCTGTTTTTGGCGTACAGCCGCATAGAGGAATGAACATTTTTTCTATACAGGAAGCAGCAATGGCTGCTGCAAGGAGGAATCCGCATGAACACCGAGCAGGAGGTTCTGTCCTTTGTCCGCGAAAACGACGTAAAGTTCATTCGTCTGGCTTTCGTGGATCTGCTGGGCTCCCTGAAGAATATTGCCATTATGGCTTCCGAATTGCCCCGGGCACTCCGGGGCGGCATCTCCTTTGATGCTTCCTCCGTCAAGGGCTTTTGCGATATCAGCCACAGCGAATTATTTCTCCGTCCCGATCCCCGGACATTGACGGTGCTGCCTTGGCGTCCTCAGTCCGGGCGTGTGGTGCGCATGCTGTGCGACTGCATGACGCCGGAGGGTTCCCTGTTCTCCGGCTACAGCCGCACCATTCTTCGCCGAATGGATGAAAAAGCATTGGAAGCAGGCTGCTTCTTCCGCTTCGGCACAGAGTATGAATTCTATCTTTTCGAGCAGGATGATCAGGGACATCCCACGATGGTTCCCCAGGATGAAGCCGGGTACATGGATGTTTTCCCCGTGGACAAGGGGGAAAACGTCCGTCGGGAAATCTGCCTGACGCTGGAGGCCATGGGGATTCTGCCGGAATCCTCCCATCACGAATCCGGCCCCGGTCAAAACGAGATCGACTTCCGTCATGCCGATCCCCTGACCACAGCGGATTCCGCCGTCACCTTCAAGGGGGTTGTGCGTACCATTGCCGCCCAGTACGGGCTGCATGCCTCTTTTATGCCGAAGCCTCTGCTAAGCGAAAGCGGCAACGGCCTGCACCTGAACCTTTCCATTGAAAAGGGCGGACAAAATCTTTTCGCTCCCCTGCCGGACGGAACCCTGGGTGAAGAAGCGCAGCATGCTGTCGCCGGTATTCTCCGCCGCATTCGGGAGCTGAGTCTGTTCCTGAATCCCATTCCGTCCAGCTATCAGCGTTTCGGTGCCTTTGAAGCACCCAAGAAAATCAACTGGTCTTACGGCAATCGCAGCCAGCTGGTACGCATCCCTGCCGCCAATGCGGAAACGGGGCGCATGGAGCTTCGTTCCCCTGACCCGGCCTGCAATCCTTACCTGGCCTTTTCCCTGGTCATGGCTGCGGCACTGGAAGGCATGGCGGAGCAGCTTCCCCTGCAGGCTCCTCTGGCAGAGGTTGGGGAGCTTCCCAGCACCATGGAAGAGGCATTGGCACTGGCAGAAAGCAGTGCATTCCTTCCCACCGTAATCCCCCAGGATATGCTGGACAAATACTTGCAGGAGAAACGCCTGACCCTGCAGCAGATGCAGGCAGACCCTGACGCACTGCAAGCCTTGCACTGGAAGACCATTTGACAGGAGGGATGATTATGCCGCAGGATCATGTTCTTCTGGTCGGCAGTACCGAGAAGAGTCGTGCGCTGCTTCAAACCCTGCTGCCCCCGGAAAGCTATTCGGATACAAAGGTCTGCGTTAGCGGCAGTGAAGCCCGTCGAAGCGCAACCACCGCCACCTATGATTTGGTGGTCATCAATACGCCCTTGAGTGATGAAAGCGGCCTTGATCTGGCACTGGAATTTTCCCGGCAATCCACCACTTCCGTGATGCTGCTTGTAAAGGCAGATTTGGCAGAAACCGTTGCCGTCCGCATGGAGGAATACGGGGTGATTGTGCTGGCCAAGCCGGTTGCCAAGCCTTTGTTTGATCAGGCTCTTCGCTTCTCCCGCATGTCCCACGGTCGGATGCTGGCATTGCAAAAGGAAAATGAGCAGCTGGAAAAGAAGCTGGCTGAACTGAAGCTGGTCGACCGAGCCAAATGCGTGCTGATTCAGTACCTAGGCATGTCGGAGGAGCAGGCGCATCGGCACATCGAGAAACAGGCCATGGATTCCCGGCAAACCAAGGCCGCCGTGGCACGCTCCATTCTGGCAACCTACGAAATGTAAAAAGACAGCGGTGCATTGATTCCCATTGGGATTCATGCATCGCTGTCTTTTGTCTTCCTTGCTCTCAAGAGAAATTTAGAGTATAATGCAAGAAGAAACGTCCGTGCGGCGTTGTAATAAGTGATAAAGGAGGCTGAAGGATGAAGTATCTTCGCCGCATGATTTGGTATATCGCATCACGTTTGATCTTGATTTGTCTGGTGCTGGGCATCATGGTGGTCACTTTCTACTATGCCATGAACCTGACCAATATTTATGTTGTGCTGAAGGACGGCATGGCACTCCGGGCGCAGGTTGTTATGATGGATGAAGACGCATCGGAACTGACGAAGTATTTTCAGCAAAGTTTCCTGCAGCAGGATTCTGTTCTGCTGGCCGTGGAGCAGGGCAATTCGCCGTATAAGGATTACAATGTTCGTGGCATCGACCATCGGCTGAACATGGAGTTTACCTGGGTATGGCCTTGGGACAGCACAGCTCGTGTGGTCATCACCGAAAAGATTCCCCGAATCGACGGCCGTGCCAAAGGCAGCACAGCTGAAGAGTTGGTCGCTGCCGGTGGCAGCAGTGCCCTGTACCCTCCGGCCTGGCAAGGAGGAAGATACAGGGTGGTGCTCACGAAAGAAAACGGTCAATGGCACATCAAAAGCTTGACCCTGCTGGAGCGGCTCACCGACTAGGTGTCAGTAGCCTAGAGGCGCATCTGTCAGGATGACGGTCACGTCCCGTCCGTGAGTGGGATGATCCATGACCATGGTGACGGCGCACATGCTGTCATTGCCGCATTCCGCGGGGTTGCACTTGCCGGTGTGACCGCAAGGGGTATCCAGCTTCAGCCGGACGGCGTTTTTCGGGCAGGTTTCCCGCTTGATCCGTGCCACAGCCGCCGAAACGCCGCCATCCACCAGTTTCTTCTCGCTGATGACCAGAATGACCTTCTTGGGGCCAAAAGCCATGGAGGACACCCGGTTGGCCGTACCGTCAATGTTCACCAAGCGACCATCCTTGGTAACAGCATTAGCTGAGGCAAGATACACATCCGCCTGACGTGCTGCTTCCAGCACCTGAGGACGCTCCGACGGCTGTACCAGCCAGTGCCAGAACACGGGGTGTCCGCTCTGTTGCAGCTGTTCTGCCAGGCCCAGTTCTTTCACCGTCATGGAGCCGCCAATGCCCACGCTTTCTCCCTCATGAATCATGGAAAGTGCCAGGCTCCCGGCTTCTTCCGCCGTTTCGGCATGGTATACGTGAAACCCTCGCTTTGTCAGGGCTTCGGCAACAGTCGTCATCAATTCTGTCATCGTTCATCACTCCGTTCTTCAAGGTCGCAAGGGAGGCTTCCTGCATGAAACTTTCACGTCCCCAGCGGAAAATGATTTTCTGCACCCTGATGGTCATCGTCACCTGTGTGCTGTGGGCACTGGGCGGCAAACCATGGCAATGGTGGGCACTGGGCGCCATTTTCGCCTCCTGGCTGGCGGATGGGCTGCTAGCCAAGTATCCTCCCGTGTTGGGGAAAATCCCTCACAGCTTTTTCATCGGTGCCGTATGGTTTGCCATTGCCCATGTGTGCTACAGTGCCGCCTCTGTCATGGTGCTTCGCAGTCAAGGCATGCCCTTCCGCTGGCGAAACTTTGCTTTGCTGGTGCTGCTGTTCTTTGTTACCGTCTTTCTGCACAAGCTGATTTTCTCCCGGAAAAGTCAGCGAAGCAGGGGCTTTGCGATTGCTGCCACAGTGTACTTGGCGGTTGTGGGCATCATGGCTTCCCTCAGCTTTCTAGCAGCTGCCGGCACTGCCTGGCGTGCCTGGTGCTTGCCCATCGGTGCCTGTCTCTTTTTCATCAGCGACTGTGTGCTGGTTGTGCGGGAATACATGCGGCTGAAGAGCAAACCCATCAATCGACTGATTATGGGTACCTACCTGTCCGGTCAGCTTCTGCTGCAAATCGGTCTGTGGATGTGCTGAGCATCGTATCTTTGTGTCCGTTGATACGGAAGAAGCTGCCTTCCGCAGAAAGCAGCCTCTTCCATTCCATCCGGCAGGTCGATTACTTTCTGGCCACGCCTGTTTTCCGGGCAGCTTCCATGACGGCATCTGCCACGGCTCTTGCCACCCGCTTATCCAGCGCATCCGGCAGGATATAGGTGGCACTAAGGTTCTCCCCTACCAAGTCTGCTAACGCATGGGAAGCAGCCATCTTCATTTCCTCATTGATGCACTTGGCGCGGCAGTCCAATGCCCCCCGGAAAATGCCCGGGAAAGCCAGCACATTGTTGATCTGGTTGGGGAAGTCGCTGCGGCCGGTACCCACCACGGCTGCGCCTGCAGCCAGTGCCTCATCCGGCATGATCTCCGGCGTAGGATTGGCCATGGCGAACACGATAGGATCCTTGGCCATGGTTTTCACCATATCCTGAGTAAGCACCCGGGGCGCAGAAACGCCGATGAAAGCGTCTGCATCCTTGACCGCATCCGCCAAGGTACCTTTCTGGTGCGCCAGATTGGTAACTTCCGCCATTTCAGCCTGTGCAGGGTTCAGCTCTGTCATACCCTTGCAGATGATGCCGAAGCGATCGCACAGGGTCAGGTGCTTTACACCAAGGTTCAGCAGGTGCTTGGCAATGGCAATGCCCGCCGAGCCTGCACCGTTCAGCACAATCTTTGCTTCGTCAATCTTCCGATGGGTAACCTTCAAAGCTCCCAGCAGTGCTGCCGCTACGACCACGGCCGTGCCGTGCTGATCATCGTGGAAGACAGGGATGTCGCAGACTTCCTTCAGCTTCCGTTCGATCTCGAAGCAGCGAGGAGCGGCAATGTCCTCCAGGTTAATGCCCCCGAAGCTGCCTGCCAGCAGGGACACCGTGCGGACGATTTCGTCCACATCCTTGGAGCGGACGCACAGGGGGAAGGCGTCCACATCGGCAAAGGCCTTGAACAGGGCACACTTCCCCTCCATGACGGGCATACCGGCTTCAGGGCCAATATCCCCCAGGCCCAGCACTGCCGTGCCGTCCGTTACTACGGCAACCAGATTGGCCCGGCGAGTCAGCTCGTAGGACTTTTCAGGGTCTGCCTGAATGGCCAGGCAAGGTTCCGCCACACCGGGGGTGTAGGCAAGGGACAAATCTTCCCGGCTATTGATGGGGGCACGGGAAACCACTTCGATTTTCCCCTGCCATTCGTAATGCTTCTTCAATGACTCCTTACGAACGTCCATGCTTCACCCCATCATCTCTGTCAGTACACGGTTCACCAGTGCGCTGTCAGCCTTGCCCTTCACCCTGGGCATCAGGTTCTTCATGATGAGGCCTTTCTGCTTTGCTTCCGGCTTATCAATACCAAGGCCTGCAAGCACCTCACGGATCACGGCAGCAATCTCCTCGCTGTCCATCATCTTCGGTGCAAATTCGCTGTAGACCTTCATGCGGTAGGTGTTTTCCTCAATGATTTCCTGCCGGCCGTTGGCGGTATCGATGGATTCCTGGCACTGCTTGATTTCCCGCAGTACAACAGCGTTCTCCTCTTCCTCCGTCAGGTCTGCACGTTTATCAATAAACTTGTTCTTCAGTGCGCTGAGCAGCAGGGACAGGGCTTCCTTCCGGGGCTTATCCCCATCCTTCAGTGCCTGCATCATAGCTCCGCGTACCGTATCAATCTTCGACATGGTAAGACTTCCTTTCCTCAAAGTATCACAGGTTCCACTCTTTTAGTTTACCCTTCTCTGGGGCATTTGTCCAGTGCCGGAAGGGTATTTCAGGAGGATATCCATGACACTTTCCAAGCGAGACCGCTTCTGCCAAGCTTTTGCCCGTTTTCCTGCACTGCACTGTCCCCGGTGTGGCAGTGTGCTGACCCTTGTGGAGGATGATTTTTCCTGCACGCAAGACCATCACTATAACCTGAACCGCAAGGGGTGTGTGAACTTTCTTTCCACGCCTGTGAACACCTGCTACGACAAAGAGCTGTTTGCCGCCAGGCGGCGTGTCTTTGCCTCCGGCTGCTATGACCAAGTAGTAGAAGCCATCGAGCAGCTGATGCCGTCAGGAGAGCAACGCATTCTGGATGCAGGCTGCGGCGACGGCTGGTATCTAGCCAAACTCTTGGAGAAGCATCCGTCCTGGGTAGGTGCAGGCATTGACATCAGCAAAGATGCTATTTTCCAGGCCACGGATCACCCATGTGAGGCCTTATGGTGCGTAGGGGATCTTCGCCGGCTGCCCTTCAATGACCAAGCCTTTACCACCGTGCTGGATGTGCTGACCCCAGCCAACTACAGTGAATTTCGTCGAGTTTTGTCCCCCGATGAGCTGATGATCAAGGTTTACCCCGGTGAGCACTATCTTCAGGAGATTCGATTAAAACGCGGGATGCCCCTGTATACCGAAGGCAAGGTGGAAGCCTACTTGCACGAGCATGCGCAGGTGATTGCGTCCCGCCATGTGACAGTCACCCATCCCCTTACGCCCCAGTTGTGGCGGGATTTTGTGTGGATGACTCCCCTGGATCAGGATCTATCCCCGGAGGCAAAAGAAGCCTTGGCGCAGGATGCTGCAGAGACAATCACCATTGACCTGCACATTGATGCCGTGCGGCTGTAAATCAAAAAGCACGGTGACACTGCTGTATTGGCAAGCGTCACCGTGCTTGTTTTATGCCTTACTGCATGTTTGCACGATCTGCATCATTTCGTCCCAATGGTTTTCCATTTCCTTGACCAGAGCAAACTGTGTCCGTGCCCGATCCAGATTGTGGTTTTCCCGATGAATGTGGAAGTACTTATCCCCATTCAGGTGATCCGCCAGGAAGCGCATACCGCATTCCAAGGTCATCAACTTTGCGCCCATAGGCAGCAATTCGATTTCCTTCGCATTCAGGGCGTTGCGCATTTCCTTCAGGTATCCCTTGGTGAAGGCTTCAAACATGGGCAGGGACAGACGCACCAAAGACAAATCCTGCTCATCCTCCGCAGCTGTGTTGGCACCGAAGCGAATGGAATCCCCAAAGTCGTAGGCGGCTGCACCGGGCATGACCGTATCCAGATCAATCACGCAAATGCCCTGACCGGTAACCGCATCCAGCAGCACATTGTTCAGCTTCGTGTCATTGTGGGTCACACGAAGAGGAATTTCTCCCTGCCGAATAGCCTCCAGCAGCATGCCGGTTTCCGGCTGTCTTGCCTGACAGAAGGCAATTTCCGGCTGCACATCCTTGACCCGTCCGCACGCATCCTGGTGAATGGCATCTTCCAGCTGCTGGTACCGTGCCGGCGTATTGTGGAAGTCCCGAATCACCTCATGCAGCTTTTGCGCCGGGAAATCCTTCAGCTGACGCTGAAACTTGCCGAACGCTTCGCCGGACAGTGCGAAGAGTTCCGGCGTATCCGGCAAATCTCGGGATACAGTACCCTCGATAAAAGGGTACATCCGCCAATAGTGACCGTCTTCATCCAGCACGAAGGAGCTTCCATCGTGAGTCTTCACCAAAGACAGGGTTTCCCTTGCAGGATCTCCCCCTTCGGCAAGAATCTGCTGCTTCAAATAGTCCGTTACCAGTTCAATATTCTCCATCACCTCTTCCGGGTGAGGAAAAACATAGCTGCTGATCATTTGCAGAATGAACCGCCCCTGTGCCGTGGTCACACGATAGGTTTCGTTAATGTGACCGTTGCCGTAGGGAACAACCTCTTGAGGCACTGCAGGCAGGTCAAACCGGTCAATGATGACATTGATCTTTTCTTCCATGTGGTATCTTCCTTTGTTGTGTTTTCCCGAAGGTTCTGCCACAGTTTAACCCTTCACACCACCAGAAGTCAAGCCCTCTGCCAGATGTTTCTCAATGCACATGAACAGAATGATCACCGGGATGGTAGCCAGAAGAGCGGAAGCAAACAGGTACTGCCACTCAATCATGTTGAAGGAGCTGAACTGGGTAATACCAACGGTGATGGGCTTGTTAGCGGGCGTGGAAATCAGCACAGTGGAAATGGTGTACTCATTCCAGGAGTTGATGAACACGAAAATCAGCGTGGTCACAATGCCCGGTGCCGCCATGGGCAGCAGAATATTCCACAATGCGCCCACCGTGCTGCAGCCGTCAATGCAGGCTGCCTGTTCCATTTCCGGAGAGATGGAAACGAAAGTGCCCCGAAGCAGCCAGATGGCAAAGGCTTGGTTGAAGGCGGCGTTGATCAGCATCAGGCCGATGATGGAGTCGTTCAGATGCAGGGTATTCATCAGCTGAGAAATACCTACCAGCAGCACCACAGGGGAGAACATCTGACTCATGATGACAAAGCCCAGGAACAGGTTCCGTCCCTTAAAGCGCATACGTGCCATGGCGTAAGCCGCTGGGATGCCGCAAACCATGGCAATCGCCGTTGCGCCGGTAGCCAGCAGCACGGAGTTCAGCAGATATTGCAGCACACCACGGTCGCAAATATCCTTCAGGTTGCTCCATACCCACTGGGTGGGCAGCATATTCAGGAAGTACATGTCCGTGGTCTCCGCATTGCTGCGGAAGGCGGTAATGAACATCACGTAGAAGGGATACAGGATGAAGAGGCAGACAATGATGACGAACAGGTACAGAGCACCACGCGCCAGCGTATCCTTCAGCTTGCCGTAGCGCAGGTAGGTAATGCCGCACAGCAGCACCAGCATGGCAATGAACGCCGGAGAAATGGACCAGTTGATCTTGACCGTCAAACCCTTCAGCAGATCCAGCAGAGAATCTCCAGCCTTACCGTGATAGAGGAAGGTATTCAGGTCAGCCAACAACGCTTCATTCTGAATGTGTCCCCCCACCAGCAAATCCACCTGACGGGAGAAGGTGTAGATAATCGCACGGACAAATGCATGAGCGGCAATGGCTGCGACCAATGCAGCAACGCCAGCCAGAAGGTACAGCTTGTCTGTTTTCGCAGACAGTTCTCCCCGAGGGGTGGCCAATGTGCCGTGACTGCCCCAGAGAAGCAATACCAGGCAGATCAGCAGCATGAACAGCCAGGCATGGGCACTGCCGGTGGCACCAATGCCGGTCATGCCAGGTTCATAGCCGAAGGAAGCTTTCACGAAATCAAAGCCGCTGCGAGTAATGTTTTCTTTCACTGTGAAGGTTACCATGGAGGTGGTCACGCCCTTAGAGTTAACTCTCTCCGTGACGGTTTCTTCCACATAGGAACCTTCATATTCCGCTGCCAGTGCCTCAACCTCAGCCTTCGCTTCCAGATACTTTTCATCTCCCACGAAGGTGTTGGCACTGCGCTTCACGTAAATATCCGTCTTGAAGGTAACCAGCGGCAAAGCAAAGGTTACCAGGACTACTGCCATGCAGCAGAAGCAGAGAATCAGCACCGCCAGATTTTTCTTCTTGCTCATGCCCGATCCTCCTTCCGCAGGGAAATGGCCATGTACAGGCCTGCTACTGCGCACAAAATTAGGAAGCCGATGACAGAAAGAGCCGTTGCAGGGCCTTTCTTCTGGTCATAGAAGGCCAGCATGTACAGGTAGGTAATCAGGGTATCCGTCTTGTTGGCCGGTGCGCCCTTGGTGATGGTATAAATGATGGGGAAAGAGTTGAACACGTAGATTACGTTCAACACCGTGCTGACCGTCAGAGAAGGCCGCACAAGGGGAATGGTAATCTTGCGCAGCTTCTGCCAGAAGGTAGCGCCGTCCACCGTAGCCGCTTCATAATAAGCGCCATCGATAGATTGCAGGCCAGAAAGCACGCAGAAGGTAACAAAAGGAATGGTAACGAAAATGCCCACAAAGCATTCCCAGGCAAACT
Organism: Phocaeicola dorei; assembly: GCA_963627465.1. GTDB lineage: Bacteria > Bacillota > Clostridia > Christensenellales > Aristaeellaceae > CAKUFA01. The sequence goes on along the minus strand of CAVGBO010000058.1, from coordinate 20,569 downwards.
CAATCTGATAGCTGGCACGCCAGTTGATGGCATCCTGGATAATGCCCAGATTCAGCAGCACATTATTCAGGTTACCATATTCGAACTTGATGATGTAGTTCCATACGGAAGCCTGAATCACCAGAGAAGCTGCCCACGGGAAAACCACGATGGAACGGGCAATCTTCCGGCCATGGAATTTCTGATTCAATGTCATGGCGATAACGAAGCCAAACAAGGTGGACAGTCCCACAACGGAGACAACCCAGATCAGCGTGTTCATCATCACCGTACCGAACACGGGTGCAGAAACGGCTTCCACAAAATTGTCGAACCCAATAAATCCGCCCACCATGCCGGCCTTGGAAATTTCGCTGAAAGAAAGCTTAAAGACAATACCAATGGGGAAAACCACAAAGATCGTCATCAGCAATACGCTGGGAAGCAGCCACAGATAAGGCTCCCACTTATGACGGACAAGCACAGAAGAACGCACTGCATATCCTCCTTCGGTTTTTCACTTCGATGCGTTAAAAGCATCGCCGGATGAGGAACATCCCCAAAAGAGAAGGAAGGAGGTCGGACGGTCCAACCTCCTTCCTTTGTGTTTCAGTTTACTTGGTGATCTTTTCCTGGAGTTCATCCAGCAAGGTCTTCACATCGCCACCGGTCAAAGCGCTCTGTTCAACAGCAGCTGCGCCCTGCTTCACGTCGATCCATTCAGTCTTGGCAGTGGGATAGAACTTGCAGCCGTCCAGCACCTTCAGCCAAGCTTCGAAGGAAGGATTAGCAGCAACCAGTGCTTCCACAGCGGAGTTCACAGCAGGCAGGAAGTCTTCCATGCTGACCCAGCCCACGTAGTTCTCAGGATCATAGAAGAAGGTGAGGAACTTGCCGATGGCTTCGTTACGGGCAGCCTGATCAGGAGCGGAATCGTCACGGAAGGCCATGATGCGGTCCATAACGCCTACAGAGCTGGAGGTCTTGCCTTCGTTGTGGGGAATATCAGCCACAGCGTAGTTCACGCCAGTGTAGCCCTTATCGGCAATATAGGTAGGCAGGGAGTTGGGAGCGATAACCATAGCCAGCTTGCCAGCACCGAACATATCCTGCAGGTCATAACGGGTCTGAGTTGCAGGGTTGGGGTTGGTGTAGCCCTTGTTGTACAGGCCAATAGCAAACTCGATAGCTTCCACGTTTTCAGCGGAGTTCACGGTCCAGTTGCCTTCTTCGTCCACGAAGCCGCCGCCGTTGCCCCATGCATAGTAGGCGAAAGCAGCCTGACCTTCGTCAGTGGTCATGTCAATGCCCCAAGGATACACTTCACCGCCGTAGTAGTCCAACAATGCCTGGCAGACATCTTCCAGTTCAGCCCAGGTGGTGGGAACTTCCACACCAGCCTCGGTCAGCAGATCCACATTGTAGTACAGGGCACGAGCGGAAGCCAGGTCAGGCACTGCCCACACGGTTCCGTCAATGACAGACTGCTCGATAAAGCTGGGGAAGAAGTCATTCAGCAGCTCTTCAGGGCAATAGTCACTTACAGGAAGCAGCAGACCTTCATTGGCATAATCAGCGAAGGAGTCCAGGTTCAGGATGTCAGGAGCGTTGTTGTTGCTGATGCGGGTGGACACCACGGTGTACACGTCGTTCCAGGAAACAACTTCCAGATTCAGCTTAATGCCGGGGTTGGCTTCCTCGAACTTCTTTACGAAGCTGGTGCCGTTCATACCGGTGCCGGTAAACCAGTCGTTCGTTTTGGTACCATACTGACAAATGATTACGTCAAGCGTAATCTCATCCTCAGCCAAACTGATGGATACACAGGAGAGTAACATTGCAAGGGCCAGAATCAATGTGACAACCTTTTTCATGGAACCGTACCTCCTCTGTCAGGCAATTACTGCCTTTTGATGAAACCATTATACCTGATTGTAAACTGTTTGTAAACCCTTTTTACCCCCTTTACAGCAGAAAAAATAGAAAATTCGGTTTTGTTTTGTCCAAAATGAACATGTCTGCATACGTCTTATTGTTCTTCTCGTGTACTCGCTGCCTTGACGCTTGGTGCCGTCTGCATTATACTAGCAGGAGGTGGAGCAGTTTTCTCCTATCATACATGTGAACTGCTTTTCACCTTCTACTCGCAACAAAAGAGGTGACTTTATGGGCGAGCATGCTTGCTCTCTTTGCCATATCGGGCTTGAAAATGTTTCCGTCGTGCGTGGCGGACAAACTTTGCTGCATGATGTATCCATGCACATTCACTGTGGTCAGCTGACGGTGCTCATCGGTCAAAACGGTGCCGGCAAAACCACGCTCATCCGGGCTTTGTTAGGGGAACTGCCCCACGGCGGTGAAATCCGCCACCTGGATGGAGAAGGCCGGGACATTCCCCATTTATGCACCGGGTATGTTCCTCAGCATTTGCAGTTTGACCGGGAGATGCCTGTGACGGTCATGGATTTTATGGCAGCCGCATTCTCCCGCCGTCCCGTGTGGACAGGCGTCAGCCGCAAAACCAAAGAAGCCGTACTGGCAGCACTGGAAGATGTGGAAGGCAAGGAGCTTGCTTCCCGTCCTCTGGGACGCTGCTCCGGCGGTGAAATGCAGCGGGTGCTGCTTGCTTTGGCGCTTCATCCCGCGCCTGACCTGCTGGTGCTGGATGAGCCGGTTTCCGGCGTGGATCAAAACGGTCTGAAGCTTTTCCTGGATACGGTGGTGCGGCTGAAGAAGAGCCACCACATGGCGATTCTGCTGGTCAGCCATGATTTGCGCCTGGTGCGGGAATATGCGGATCATGTGGTGCTGCTGGACAAGACGGTGCTCTGCCAGGGGCCTGCGGAACAGGTCTTCAACACGCCGGAGTTTGATACGGTCTTCGGTGCCGGAGACGGAGAGGAGGAAGGCTGATGGAAGGCATTTATCAGATCATGGATACGCTTCTTCCTTTTGAAGCGTTCCAGTTCACCTTTATGAAAAACGCATTTCTGGCCATCCTGCTGCTGACCCCCTTGCTGGGGCTTCTCGGCTCCATGGCAGTCAACCAGCAAATGGCTTTCTTCTCCGATGCCCTAGGGCACTCCGCCTTGACCGGCATTGGCTTGGGCATTGTGCTGGGCATGCGCAGCGACCTGACGGCCATGCTGATCTTTGGCGTTATCTGGGCTATTTTGATCTGCGTCATTAAGCAAACCGGTGCCACTTCTGCTGATACGGTGATTAGTGTTTTCTCTTCCACAAGCATTGCGCTGGGGTTGGTGATTCTTTCCCGTGGGGGCGGCTTCGCCAAGTATTCCTCCCTGCTGATTGGCGATGTGCTGGCCGTTACCCCCACGGATCTGCTGTGGCTGGTGTGTGCTTTGGTTGCCGGCATTGTGCTATGGATGGTGATGTACAACAGTCTTCTGCTGACCTCCATCAATCCTTCTCTGGCAAGAAGCCGGGGCATTCACACCCGGCTGAGCGAAATGGCCTTTGTGATTCTCGTGGCGGTAGCGGTGATGCTGGCCATCCGCTGGGTTGGCGTCATGCTGATTAACGCCCTGCTGATTCTCCCTGCTGCCGCCGGACGGAACTTGGCACGGAACAGCCGGCAGCATGCTCTTTATAGCGTGCTGATTGCTCTGGTATGCGGCATTGCCGGACTGCTGAGTGCCTATGCCTGGGACACGTCCGCCGGTGCAGCCATCGTGCTGTATGCCGCCGCCTGCTATGCTGTTTCGTTGGCACTTCGCAGGGTGCGGCGTGGATAAACCGAATGAATGTGAAAGGAGATCCGCATGGAACGGATCCTGATGCTTATCCCTGCCGACTGTTATGCGGATGCTGCGCCGGCACTGGCTTCCGCCAAGGATAACGCTTTTTCTCCCCAGCGAATCAGCTACGGCATTGTCCTTCAGGAGGAGCCCCAAGAGGAAGACCTGGCCGCCATGCGGGTACTGGGCAGTGTTCTCTTTCTTGCGCCGGCAGATGACCCATGGAGCAGTTTTCCTGCTCTTTGGCAGGGGGAAGGCTACGTTTTGCTGTCCCATCCGGCTATGCGCTTCACACGGCACTGGGACATGCATCTGCTGAATGCCCTCCACGCCTGCCACTCCGATAGTGACTGGCAGTGTGTCTTAACCGGTTTTCCCCCAACGCCGGATGATCCGGTGGATGCCGTATCTCCCGTGGCAGCGGAAAGCTTTGACGCCTCCGGCTGTCTCTGCTTCCACAAAGGCACACCCTTGCGCTACGCCAAAGCCCCGGAAACATCGGCTTTCCTGAACCCTGCCTTCTGCTTTGGCCCTGCTGCCTTCTTCACTGCCATGGCCGAGGAAGCAACACCCCGGTTTCTGGCAGCCTTTCGCGGCAAGTGGGCACTGTTTACCCTGCATAAACCGCTGCTTCACATGGCGTGGAACACGCTGATTGCCCCCTGCCCCATCCCTGCTGAGGAGGGACGTGCGTCCGGGCTGGCACGGTTTCAACTGAAATTCCCCATGAAGCTGGAGGAACGCAAGCTTTCCGGCATGGCACGAACGGGCATCTTTAGCCCGGATCTCAGTTTTCCAACCCACGTGCCCCTTGCCGTGCGGCTTCAGGAATCCTGGCATACCGCTGCGGAGCGGAAAAGTCATCTTTCTCCCCTGTTTGTCACCGCTTATGTTTCCCTGCCCGAACCCGGCGAACGGCTGCCGGAGGAGGACTTTTGCCGCTTCGGTCGCCTGTCCCAGATGCGGAATCTGGCACTGCTTTGCTTTGCGGACAGTGCCATGTCCCGTCGGCTTATGCCCATGCTGCCCAACCTATTGGAGTACAAGCCTCGCTACGGACTTCCCCTGCCGGTCGAAAATCAGCAGGAAGAAGCCGTCAAGCTTTTTGCCCTTTCAAAAATGTTTCTGCTGGCTCAGGGACGTGAAAAGTTCCTCAGCCATTCCCATTACGGATGGATTGATTTCGGCTACCTTGGCTACCCGGTCTATGAGCGGGCGTCTCTGAGTTGGGAAAGCCTATGCACGGATCAAATCGTTTTGGCTACCGTAAACGGCAAGGTGGACTTGTCCATGATCATCGTGCCGGAAGAGCGGCTCAATGATTTGTGTGCCGAGATACTCCGCCGCTGCAGGGAAACATACCAATCCCTGCATACCCTGCCGGAGGAAGGTCAGCTGTGGCAGGATATGCTGCATGATCTGCCGGACTGGTTTGAACCTGTGGAACTGCCAAGACGCAATGGGCTGTTGGAATTGGCTATGCTCAATCGCTCCGAAGAATTTCATACGCAGTAAGGAGGGTCATCATGCGAGAGAAGGACTTACCCATCAACCGTAATTGTCACGTGGTGTACACCAAAGCATGCAAGAAACAAATGCAGCAGATGCTTGCCAAGCATTATCCTCCGGAAGAGCGGGAAGCCATGTGGGAAAAGTTTCAGCAGAAGTACGTGGACTGCCTGAAAACCTGGCGAACCGATCTGGGCGGTAAGAAGAACTTCCACAATGGCAAAGGCGGCACCTATGATTCCATTGCCCAGATGTGCTTCTGGGATGTGTGCCGGGAGAAAATTTCTCCTGCCGAAATCGGCATCATTGAGGAAAATCTGATCCTGCCTTCTTTCCGTATGCTGCGGTTTGCGAACGGCAATCGCCCTTTCTGGAAAAAGCTGATGTACGCTTCCTTTGCCAAGGCGAAGAAGCGCTGCGATGTTTGGCGTGATTACGATATGCATTTGCAGCCCTTTGACCCGGAAAAGCCCATTGTGTATGACTTTACCTCCTGCCCGGTAGCAGAGTTTGCCAAGCAGTACGGGTATACGGATGTGGTTCCCTATCTTTGCAATGTGGACTACCCGTCCCTGGAACAGCTGCACCTGCGGCTCATCCGCACAGGCACCTGTGTGGACTGCGACCGCTGCGATTACTGCATCATCGGAGACAAGGATATGAAATGGCTTGAGGGACACGAGGAGTATGTGGATGAAGCCGGTTTCCGCCGAAACCGCAAATAAGGATATACCGATGCAAGTACTCAATCAAATACCTTCCGCAGAAAGCAATCGTCAGCAGGCTGTTGCTTTCTATCATCTGCCCGGCCTTTTTGAGTTCTGCGACTTGTACCGGCTGTTTCTTCCCCTATTTCGGGATCATCGGGAGTATTTCTATCCCTGGTGCGCCATTGGTTCCATCTATGGGGCTCCGGCAGACTGTCTGTGGGGCGGCGGTCGGGTTGGATTTGGGGACAATGATCCCAAGGCTGTGCTTGCCCTTGTGAAGGAATACGGCATTTCCGCCCGGCTGACGTTCAGCAATTCCCTGCTGACGAAGGAGCATCTATCCGACAGGAAATGCAATGAGCTGTGTCGGCTTTTCGCAGCAAGTGAACATCCGCAAAACGGGATCATTCTCCATTCGGATCTGCTTCTTGACTATGTAACGACCCACTATCCTCGGCTGTACTGTGTCTCCTCCACCACCAAAGTTTTAACGGATTTCGATGATTTCCTGCAGGAAGCCCAGCGTTCTGCCTTCCGGTATGTTGTTCCGGATTTTCGGCTGAACAAGGCTTTCCGGCAGCTCGATACCCTTCCCCCAGCCTTGAAAGCAAAGGTGGAATTTCTCTGCAACGAGTGCTGCTTCTTTGGCTGCAAGGAACGGAAGCAATGCTATGAAGCTGTCAGCCGGAAAAATCTCGGTGAGAACGCGGAACATCTTTGCACTGCCCCCCATGCAGGCGAGGGCTACCGCTTTTCCCGAGCTATGAAGAACCCGGGATTCATTAGCATCGACGACATTCAGCACATCTATTTGCCCATGGGCTTTTCCCAATTCAAGCTTGAGGGCAGAGGTCTCGGCAGTGCCATGGTGCTGGAATTTCTGCTGTACTATATGGTAAAGCCGGAATATCAGTTGGAGGTTCGTGAAGCCATTTATTTGGATGCCATGCTGGATCTTTTCTGACAAACTGACTGATTGGCATGTTGTTAATCCAGGCATATTCCGTGCCTCGACCGTCTTTCATGTTTCCGCTTATTTCCTTTTTTCTCCTTTCGAGAAGCACAAAAACCGGCCAACAGTGTTTTGCTGTTGACCGGTTTTTTCAAATATGATTTGCACTGACAAGCCGTGTGCAGCTTTATTCCACAATAGGTGAAGGAGACTTGGCCAGAATGTATTTCTTATGCCACCGGCGATAGAGCAGCACAGAAATGATGGTGCCAACCATCCAGCCCACAGGCCAGGACATCCAGATGCCAGTAACCTGCCAAATGCCGGAGAACACCCAGGTCAGTGCCACACGAAGAGCCAAATCCGTGGAGGTAGAAATCATGAACACCGCCATCTGCTGAGCACCACGAAGGATGCCGTCAAAGGTCAGCTTGGTGGCTACAACAAGATAGAAAGGTGTTACAATCCGCAGGAAGTTCACACCAATCTGGGTTGCTTCCGCATCCCCATCGGTAATGAACAGACCAATCAGCTGGTTGCTGAAAATCAGGTACACAGCGGTAAACATTACCGCAAAGCCGCCGCTGAGGATCCAGCCCCACATGGAGCCGGAATGTACCCGCTCCTTTTTGCCTGCACCAATGTTCTGAGCGGAATAGTTGCTCAGGCCGTTGGAGATGGCGGTAATGGAAGTAATGGTCATGTTATTCAGCTTGATGGCTGCCGCATAGCCGCCCATAGCAGCCGTGCCAAAGGAATTGATCACGCTCTGGATGATGATGTTGCCGATGGAGATGAAGCCCTGCTGGAAGGCACTAGGAATGGCAACATGGAGGATTTTCCACAGGATGGGGAAAGAGAACAGGCGGCTATCCCCATCGTGCTTCAGGGTATGCACCTTCTTCAGGATAGCAACCAAAGCGGCGATACCGCTCAGACTCTGGCACAGGAAGGTTGCCCAAGCAACACCTGCAACGCCCATGTGGAATTCCTTCACGAAAAGGATATCCACAAAGATGTTGGAAACGGAGCTGACCGCCAGGAACCAGAAGGGCGTTTGGGAATCGCCCAAAGCAGAGAAGATGCCTGTTGCCACATTATAGATCAGCAGGAACACATAGCCCAGCAAGTAAATGTTCAGGTACAGTTCGGAATCGGCGAAGACTTCTTCAGGCGTGTTGATGAGCCCCAGCAGCCAAGGCGAAATGCAAACGCCCACCAGTGTCAGCACAAGCCCCATGACAGCAGAGAAAATCAATGCCGTGTGCACGCAGGTGCGGACGTTGCCATACCGCTTCTGGCCGTAGAAATCGGCCGTAATGACGGAAGCACCGATGTTGCAGCCCATGGCCATGGCAATGTAGATCAGGGTAATTTCATAGGAATTGCCCACGGCAGCCAAGGCAGCAGTGCCGATATACCGGCCGGCCACAAAACTGTCTGCCACATTGTACAGCTGTTGGAAGATGATGGAGCCAAAGAGCGGCAGGATGTAACTGAACAGTACCTTGCCAGGATGTCCTGTGGTAAGATCCTTCATGTGTGAAAAGCCTCCATTTATTCAGGCATTGGGAATGTGCGGCCTTCAGTCGCAACGGATATTTTAATCTTGACAGAGGCGAATGTAAAATATATCATTAAACCGCAATTAATAACCAACGGTTATGAATGGAGGAAGAGGATGGAGTTCAATCAGCTGCGATATTTTATGGCCGTAGCAGAAAAAGAGCACGTCACACGAGCCGCTGAAGAGCTGCACATTGCCCAGCCGGCCCTTACGAAGTCCATCCGCAAGCTGGAGGCGGAGCTTGGTTATCCGCTGATCACCAAGAAGGGGCGCAACATTGAGCTGACCCCTTTCGGTCGAGCCCTGCAAGAGCTACTGGCAGAGCCACTAAGCAAGCTAGATGCCATTCCCGGGCAACTGCATAAGCTGGCTCGTGGAGAAAGCACCACCATTCGCCTGAAGCTGTTGGCCGCCTCCACCTTTGCTACCGCCTGTGTAGTCAAATACCGCACTGCTCATCCCCAGTGCCGCTTCGACTTAATGTTGGACGAAAGCGGCACCGAGGCAGACATGGTCATCGATACCTGCGGTATGAATGAAACCGTCACCGGCGGGCTGACCTTTTCAGAGCCGGTGTATCTAGCCGTGCCGAAGGAGTCCGTTTGGGCAAAGGGCGACAGCATCCCTCTGAAAAAAGTGCGTGAAGAAACCTTCATTACATTAGCAGGCAATCGGAAGTACACGGATTTGTGCACTTCCTGGTGTCATCAGGCAGGCTTCATCCCCCGCAGCTCCTTTGAGGGCGACAGTCCTGCCACCGTGCGGAATCTGATCTCCCTCGGATGCGGCGTAGGCTTTTGGCCGGAAAGAACCTGGGGGGATGCAGGGGAAGGCATCACTTTATTAAAGGTCACCAGTCCCGATTGCGGCAGGAAGCTAATCCTTCGCTGGTCAGAAAGCAGCCGTACCTCCAGCCATATTGTACAGGATTTTGTGGATGCTTTTGTGCAGGATCTGCAACAGCTTTTTAGTGCACCCTAATTCTCACCAGAAAATCCTTGTTTTTTTCGTTACACTTGACAAACGCCGCCGGTGGTGCTTAAACTAAAGTCGCAGCAAGGTTTGCCTTACTGCCATTTGTTGTAGAGATTTTGAATTGAGTCTGAGGAGGAACCATGAAAAATGCTTGGTGGGCGGCTTTGGCGCTGGGTACAGTCGCTATCTCCGCATCAAAGCCCCAAGGACACAATCTGATGAAGCTTCCTTCCTTCCGGGGTGTAGTGGAAGTTCGCTCCAGCCTTCCCGGTCGGATGCGGTTATACGTTCCTGCCTTGTCGGCAAATCCTGCCCAGGCAGAAGAGATGAAGCGTCAGCTAGAAGCCACCGGTGCCGTCCATGCCGTTGAAATCGCTAGCCGCACCTCCACCTTGCTGGTGCGCTACGATGAATCACAGGTGGAAGGAGCTGTTGTAGAAGGTGCTGTCATCAAGCTGCTAGGCTTGGATGCAGCCATTGCCAGCGAACCGGTAAGCAAGATTTCCACCGGTGTCAAGACCCTCTATGATGCGGTGAATCGTGGGCTGTGGGATGCCACGAACGGGCTGGTAACCGTGAAGGCTTTAACCGGCACCGCCCTGACCGTGGCCGCCGTGCGCAGCATTGCTTCCGCCGGTTGGGCTCTGCCCGGTGCGGCCACCATGCTGTGGTGGGCAGCTCGCCTGTTCGGAGGCGAAAAAGCATGAACATCTTCCAGGAAGGCCTCCTTCGGCTGTACCTGAAGCCGGTGGTGGAAAGCGACCTGCCGGGACGGCTGCGGATTCGCTTCCGCAAGGCTGATTTGCTTCCGGCAGAGGCACTCCCCTACCTGCACTACATCTATGATGTACTGACGCTCCTGGATGGTGTGCACAATGCAACCGTGAATCCTCGCATTGGCACGGTGCTCATCACCTATGATAAGGATCAAACAAACGCCAAGAAAATTCTTCACTGGGTGGATACGATTGTTGACACCGGTCTTGCTTTGGTAAAAGAAGATACTTGGCAAGGGGCAAGCGAGGAAACCATCGCCCGCATGATGCGGGAACGCTTGGAGCTTCGCCTTGCGAAAATCAAAGAAGGTTGAAAAAATGCTGCATAAGGAATCTCAAAAAGATTGGATGAAGTGCCACATCATGCACAGCCTGACAGGGCGTGTGCGCTTCCGTGTCACCGGGTTGGCATTTCTGCATGACGCCATGAAGGAGCTGGCAGACGAGCTGGCAGGCCTTCCCGGCGTGGTCAAGGCACAGGTCACCCCCTGCACGGAAAGCGTGCTTCTCTGCTTTGATCCCAAGCAAGCAGACACGGATGTGCTGACGGAGCAGGTGGATTTGATCTTTGCCCGGTACGCCATGCCGGCCATGCGTGCCCTTCATGCTTCCAATAAGGAAGATGTGGCAGAACAGCCCATGACCACTGCCAAGCTTGCAAAGCGATTGGCTGTCAACGCAGGTGCTCTGATACTGGGAAACACCCTGTTTACCGCCCCTCTGCTGGCTGGCGCAGCTGCGAACTTCACCTCTCTGGAAGCCTTGGCCAGCTTAGGGCTTACCATGCCCATGGTACGCAGTGCCTGGGATGGGCTGAAGAAGGATCATCGCCCCAACGCCGATTTCCTGACGGTTACTTCCATTGTAGCCAGCCTGATGCTGGGCAATGCTCACTCCGCACTGATGATTCTGGCTCTGTCCGACTTAGCAGAACTGATGACCTCCTACACCATCGAGCGCACCCGTTCTTCCATCAAAAAGATGCTTTCTGCTGATGATGGGGACGTGTGGAAGATTGCAAACGATGGTCAGCTGGTGAAGACACCCATCGGGCAAGTATCCATTGGCGATACGATTGCCGTGCATACCGGCGAGAAGATTGCCGTGGACGGCGTGGTGGTTTTCGGCAGTGCCGTGGTGGATCAGAGTGCCATTACCGGCGAGTTTGTCCCTGCGGAAAAGCACGAAGGGGACGAGGTTTTCGCCGGCACTGTTGTGAAGAACGGCAACATCCACGTGCAGGCCAGCAAGGTGGGCGACCAAACCGTGGTCAGCCGCATTGTGGGCATGGTGGAAGCCAGTGAGCTCAAGAAAGCCCCGATTCAGCGCTATGCGGACAAGTTCTCTAACTATCTGGTGCCGCTGAACTTCCTGCTGTGCCTGAGCGTATGGCTTGTGACCAAGAATCCGCAAAAGGCACTGAAGATGCTGGTTATCGATTATTCCTGCGGCATTAAGTTGAGTACAGCCACCGCCTTCTCTGCTGCCATTAACACCGCCGTGAAGCGTGGCGTGCTGATTAAGGGCGGCACCTTCATCGAGCAAATGAGCAATGCCAACACCGTGCTGCTGGATAAGACCGGCACCATTACGGAAGGCAAGCCTCGTGTGCTGTCCATGGTAACGCTGGCCGATGACATGGATGAAAAAGAAATCCTGTCCTACGCCATGGCAGCCGAGGAAACCAGCACCCATCCCCTGGCCAGTGCCATTCTCGGCTACGGCCGCAGCATCGGTGCGGAAATTCCTGCCCATGGGGAAGTTGTTACCGAAGTATCTCGGGGCAGCCGAACCGATGTGAACGGCAAAATCGTCCGTGTGGGCAACATGAAGTACATGCAGGAAAACTGCGTCAAGACTCGCAAGAACATCCCTGATGCACAGGGTGCCATCCCCAATTACGTGGGTATTGACAATCGGATCGTCGCCGTGCTCTTTGCCATGGACAGTCCCAGAGAGAACGTTCGCCGTGCCATCAATGCCCTCCGCTATGACGGCGTAGGCGATATTGAGCTGCTGACCGGCGACATGGAAGCCCAGGCACGTGCCGTGGCCGATCAGGTGGGCGTGGATGGCTTCCGTGCCCAGCTTCTGCCGGAGCAGAAGGCCGAAGCGGTGCTGAAGCTGCAAACCCGTGGCAACGGTGTGGTGATGGTAGGCGACGGCATTAACGATGCGCCTGCCCTAGCCTATGCAGATGTGGGTATTTCCTTGGGCAGCAAGTCCACGGACATTGCCATGGAAACCAGCGATATCATCATCAACCGGGATGATCCCATGATGATTCCGGAGCTTCGGCATTTGGCTCGTGCCACCATGCGGATTGTGCAGCAGAACTTTGCCATGGTCATCGGCATTAACACGGTGGGTTTGATCCTTGGCGCAGCCAGCGGCATTTCTGTCATGATGAGTGCCCTGCTCCATAACGCCTCCACCATTCTGGTGGTCGCCAATTCGCTGCGGCTCATGTTCTTCCCGCCCATGGAAAGGAGCTGATTCCCATGCACAACGAGCAAGGCGCACTGCACTTGGAGGTGCTTAGTGCGATCCCCGGACGAATCCGTATCCATCTGGAAACGCCTGTTGCATCCACGGTTTCCTTCCGCAATATCCTAGGCGTGCGGAAAGTGCAGTACAATGCCCGCATTCAAACCATGCTGTGCCTGTATGACCCGGCGGTCATCACGGAAGAGCGGCTCATTATCCGCCTCGGCGCAGTGTACGCTGCTCAAGCCGGCACTAAGCTATTGCACGTTAAGCGCTGCGAGGAAGAAGGCTTCTCCATGGCGCCTAGCGGCTATATGGCACTGGGCTGTATTGCACTGGATGGTGCCCTTACAGCCATGGGTTCCGGCCTGACCAACGTGACTCGGTGGCTTTCCGTCGGTTCTACCTTGGCTGCCGTGGTGGAGCACGGTTACCAGGAGCTGCACGTCCGGGGTGCTTTTGACCCGGAGGTCATGTCCGTTGTGTATCTGTTCAACTCCATCGGAAAGCCCAACAGTATTCAAGCTTGTCTGGTAGCCTGGGCACTGACCTTCGGCCGTCACCTGCTGCCTCACAATCCTCGTGAGCAGATGTACATGGTGCGCCGAAAGGGAGCAAACGTCAAACTGACCCCCATTAACGATGGTGGTAGTGGCGTCCGCTACGCCGGGGAAATGATTACCCGGGGTATGCAGATGATGGCGCCCAAGCCTTAATCGATTTCCATACAACCAATCATGAAGGAGGAATTCAACATGTTCAATCTGAATGCAAATCCCCTGGTCAAGGGTATCCTGATCGGCGTAGGCGTCAGCGTGGTTGGCTTCTGCGCTTACAAGCACAATGAGGAAAAGGTGGATAACTTCATGCGCCGTCATGGCGTGAAGGTGAACACCCCTACCGCCGGTTTCGAAACCATGTCCGTGGAAGACCTGATGCGCACCAAGGAATCCATCGAGGATCTGATTGCCGAAAAGGAAATGCAGGAACAGAGCGTCACGGTAGAAGCCGAGCCTGCCGCTGCCCCTGCCCAGGCATAATCACAGGTCTTCAGTTGCTGACATCATGTAAAGATCGGTCAAAAAAGTGCTCCTGCATTGCCTTGCAGGAGCACTTTTTTATTGCAGCGACTCAATCTTCATGAAGGGGAAGCCTTTCCAATCGTTCGCCGGTACAGGCAAATGCCCACATACGTGCCGAACACGTTGTGAATCATATCATCCACTTCAAACCAACCCAGCCGAAAAATCAGCTGACTTACTTCGATAAACAAGGTCAGCAGGAAACCGAAGGCCAGTATTTTCCCTGTGGACATGCGTTCATACGCACCGCTCAATAAAAAGCCGAAGGGCAGGAACAAAACCATATTCTGTGCCACCCCTACCAGCGGCTCCAAGGTGAAGGCGGACGGTGCTTCCGCCTCTCCACGGAACAGCTGCATCAGGGAAGAAAAAGTCTGTATATCCCAGCCAAAGGCCTTGATGTAAGCACGGAAAGGAACAAACACAACGGGATACTCCCCCGGCGAACGTGTAAAGAGGGTGAACGCCCAGTTAACAAGCAGGTATGCCGGAATCAGCATGCCCATGATTCGCCGAAACCGTTGAGGTGACAAGCCGACTTGCAGCTGCCGGGTAATATAAACCATCATTGCCGTCAAGGCTAGACCCACAAATAACAATATCATCTTTATTGATACAAATGCAGCTCCCGAAGAAGCTTTTCTCTTTTCTTCGCAGAATGAACCGCCTGCTTCACACTGAATTTTTTGCGCTTACCTAGCAGCATCCGCACCGTCCAGCGAGCCGGATAAAATATGCTGAATGGCACCACCCAAAGAATGCTTTTCGCCCAAGGGTGGTAGAACTTGATTCGCCTGCGGACATACTGGAAATAATTGCGCACAATGGAGTTCTTCGTGCCTTGGTCCACATTGTAGGCATCTGTCAGCACACCGCCAAAGGGACGCTGCTGCCCATTGGATTGGAAATTCCCGCCTTCCAGCATATCCGCCATCAGGGCATCCGCAAGGGATTCATCTGCATCGGCGCACCAAGGAAGGGGCGGCAGTGCCAGATACTTTTCACAAATCCTAGTGATAACTTTTGCAAATTGCAGCAGCCCGCATTGCTCCAGCAAATCAAGCTGTTCTGCACCAATCTGCTGCCGCTGGGCATGCACCGCTACAGCCCAGTCGCACAGTTGACGCAAGCCAATGCCTTCCGTGGCCAGATGCTGATCCATGTGCGCCAACAGGGAGATGATCTGATACATGCCCGACAGTGCAGGGAAAGCATACGCCCCCATGTGCATCGTTTCCGTATGCTGAAGGGCATCGGCCATGAATCTCCTCGCGAAAAGCCCCTTTTCACTTTCCGGGAAAACAGACACCATGCTGTGCATTTCCACGCTTACGCCCTGCCTTTCCAGGCAGATGTGCTTTTCGCTAGCGTGGGTTTTCAGGAAGCCCTGCTGGTACAGCACTTGACATGCTTCCCCAACCGTTTCTTTGGTGAACAGAAGATCAATATCCCCCAGCACGCGAAGCTCCGGATGAGGATAAAGGCAGGCCAAGCTGGTGCCCTTCAAAACGGCACATGGAATCCCCTGCTGCTTGAACAAGGCAAGGATTTCCTGCTGAGTTTGCATCAATTCTTCCGACCCGTGGGAGGCAGAAACCGCCGTGCCGCATATTCTGCTTATCAGCGCATCAGAAAGATTCGGCAGCTGCATCATGCTTGGGAAAAGCAGTGCCGTTACCGCATGGCGATCCCCTTCATCCAGCACAGCAGACCAATCAACGGATGCGGCATCAAAGGATAAATCACGTTGAAACAATTCATGCGCCAGCAAGGAAAGCAGGTGCTTTTGTTCTTCCGTAGGCACGATGGGCACTCCTCCTTGCACGTCAACATTTCCAAGGCATAGTATCCCACGACTTGCCCTGGAAGTCAACCCCGGCAGCTGGATTTCACTTATTCACCTTGTTCCGCCTCAATCATCTTTGCTATCCGGGTCAGCTCCTGGGTCAGCTGCTCTGCCGTTAATTGACCGCCCACAAAACGTGCTTTCAACTGACGGAAATTCTTTGCATCCTCACGATTGCTGAAGGTTCCTGGCTTCGTTACATACAAGTAATCCCCATAGGAACGATAGGTTGCAAGGGCGGAAGGGGAAACGATATACTTTCTGTTCTCGTTTTCCAGCATATCTTTCAAAACAGCTTGTTGACGTTCCAATCCATATTCAAGCTTGTCCCGTTCATCATCGGTCAAATCATCACGACTAAGCCGATTCTCCGATTCTTGAATAAATTCTCGTTGTTGCGCCACACTCGCATCGTAATCAGGATCAGGAACAGGCTCTGCATTTTGATAGAGGTAAGCCGAGTTCTGAGCCAAATTGTTTTGTAGTATCGATTCCATGAGTTCAATGCATAATTCCGGGTTTTCAGTCTTCGCATTCACCGCATACAAAGACATGTAAACCGAAATCAGCTTGGGTTGAGCATTATTCAAGCGCAATGACAAAAAATGTTTGTTTTCATCATTCAAAAAGGCTACGGCTGTGCCAGAGTTCACAATGGAACCTGTCGCCTTTGTTGCAGGATCATAATCATACAATTCTGCTCCAACCTGTGCACAACGATTCAGTAGGGCAACCAGTTCCTCATCTTCAAAATCAAGTTCTTCTCCCGCATATTCTTTCTGCATGATATAATTTTCCAGTAGCCAATCCACCAGAAAACCCGTATAGGACTGTGCATTATATTCGCTTTCATCACCCAAGTAGGTTCCCAATACAGATATGCTGCATTCCGGATTATCTTTCAAATAATCGACCCATTGCTCAAGAAAATCAAGAAACTCAGGAAAAGACTCCGGTACTTTTGCCTCGCCAAAGTCAGTCTTTTCTAATGCAGCTGTTGAAAAAATTGTCAAATTAAGCTGTGTCCAAGTCGGTATGGCATAGATTTTCCCATCACAAACACACTGTTCTGCATAGGCTGGATACAAATCATTGATTGCATTGCTGATGATTTCACTGCTTGATAAATCCAGAAAATAGCCTTTGCTCATAAGTGCTTGATGATCGATGCTACTGCTCATGATACTAAAAGCATCGTAGTCAAAAGAGCCTAATAAGAAATCTGTAATCATCTCATTTGTTGATGCGTAATAATGATACTCGAGATCAGCCCTTTTCACATCAGGGTGCATCAAGAAAAAGTTGCTTGAAGTTGTTTCGCTAATGCCATTCAACTTCAGTATCGTTTCAGCATTGGCTGCTGCTAAGCAAATTGCTGTACTAATTATTAAACAAGTGAATAGACAAAATATTTTTCTCCTCATTGTGTTCACTCCCTCCTTAAGCGAAAGCGAGGCGTATTGCTCGCATACACAATACGCCTTCGCCAAATCACAGATTAGTTATAGAAATCACCAATCACAATGAGTTCTCCAGAGTCCCGGTCATCAAGACGGCCTGCAGGACAAGTGTATGCATTCCCGTATGCAGCAGAATCATTGTACGGATGATACTTCGTAGACTTACTAGAATAAACCCACAAAGCACTCGCATAGTTTCCTTCTGCCGTTAGGATGCGAACTACGGCACGATGATCAGATGCGATATTCGTATCGCTATCCCACGTAAAGTGCCAGTTCTTTCCTGAAGACTTTGCAGCTCCGCACCAAGTAGGATACCCAGAAGTCGCAGTCGTTGAAAAGCTGAAGTGCGTTGAAGCAAACGCCGTAACAGACAGGCAAAGCACCAACAACACACAAAGCACGAAGCAGACAAACTTCTTCATGATGAAGCTCCCTTTCTTCTCTCGTCGGTCCTCCACAGTACCAACCAACATGCTGCATAGCCCAATAGAAATCACCCCCTCGTATGATTTTGCCACGTCTCTCTTGCTTCAGCTATATTGTATCACTGTTTTTTAGGAAGGCAAGCGTTTCAGACAAATTTCCCTTCGCAACACAATTTTTGTGTTATATCATTTCGTCACTTCTTTACAAACCTTTCATTTTTGCCTCATCGCTTTTTCTTGACAAAGATGGTACAATAGAAGATGTTCAAGAAAGAAGAAGGAAAGCATTGCTGCGGGAGCAGCAGAAAGGATGAACCATGGTAACCTTACAGGACATTAAGCAGAACGAGGACATCAAGGCGCTGATCCGTGCCGGAAATCGATACTTGGAGGCCTGCGGCTACACGGATCACGGACCTCGCCACGTCAGCTACGTCAGCCGCACGGCTTCAGACATTTTGAAAGCCTTGGGTTATTCTCCCCGTGAAATTGAACTGGCCGCCATTGCCGGTTGGGTACACGATGTGGGCAACACCGTCAATCGACAGAATCACGGTCCTAACGGTGCCATTATGCTGCTGCCCATTCTGCGTGAAACAGGCATGGACATGAACGATGTGATGGAAATCATTACTGCCGTAGGCAATCATGAAGAACAGAGCGGCATTATCTCTAGTGCCGTTTCCGCCGCCTTAGCCTTAGGCGACAAGAGCGATGCCCACAAGAGCCGGGTACGCAACGGCAAGCCGGATCCCAATGATATTCACGACCGAGTGAACTTTTCCATTCAGGAAAACCGTGTCACCGTTGACCGCAAGGCAAGGGTCATCCGCCACGAGTTGACCATGGATGACAGCTCTTCCGTGCTGGAATATTTGCAGATTTACATGCAGCGGATTGTCATGTGCGAGAAGGCAGCAGCTTTCCTGAAGTGTTCCTTTGACCTGGTTATTAACGGACAGCCGGTGAACAATCGTCCGAAAGCTGCCGAAGACTGCTGAATCAGCCGCCCATTGAAAACCCCAATACAAGGAGGATGACCGAATGCTTTGTCCCCATTGCGGTGCGTATGTTTCTCAGGATGATGTGGTTTGCCCCGGTTGCGGCGCAGCAACGGCCTACATTCAGCCTGATGAAGGTGTACGTGCCATTCGTCAGGGTCGCCGCGGCAGAGAAACCATGAATGCCATGGCTTCTGCCACTGTGCCAAAGCACGCTGCCTCACGTGGTGCCAGCCGTGCCCCTGTCCACGATGTCCGTGGGGAGGAAACATCCAGCATCCCGGTGTATGACGCTGATTCCGGATTGGTCAGGGATGATGACAGCACAGCTTCCTATGATCGCTTTCATTCCTTCCGTGAAGATCAGCAGACCCATCAGCAGAAGGCATTGCCCAACCCGAAGAATAAGTACCGCACCTATTCCGTGAAGCAGCACATGATCAACTGGACCCATATGGCCATCGGTGCAGCCTGTGTTTTTGTTTTGCTGGTAATCGGCAGTTACTTCTATCTTACCCGCACCACCGGCGGACAGCGCATCATGGCTCGTCTCGGGAAGGACGCCACCGCCGAAGCCCTGTGGCAGGTGGGCGAAGAGGAAATGGACAAGGGACAGATCGACAAGGCCATTACCGACTTCGAACTGGCACGTGAAAAGAACGGGGACGATGACGTGAACGTGGATGGTCTGCTGCTGCTGGGCAACGCCTACGAAGCTGCCGGCCGTACCGAGGATGCGGAAGCCCTGTACACAGAACTGTATACCAACATTGTGCCCACCCGTTCCGAGCCGTACAACAACGTGATCCGCATCATGCTGGCGCAGTCCCGCCGTCCTGAAGCCGCCGCCCTGATGCAGCTGGCTTATGAAAAGACGGGATTGAGCACCTTCCGCCAGCAGCGGACGGAGCTGCTTCCTTCCTCCCCCACCACCGAGCTGGTGGCCGGCATCTACAATGTGAACAAATATCTGGATCTGGCTTCCCCAGAAGGATATGATGTCTACTACATCTTCAATGATGATGAAGCTGTATTGCCGGATGCAGGCACCCTGTACACCGAGCCCATCTACCTGGATGAGGGCGTATTCAAGCTCCGTGCCGTTGCAGTAAACGAGGACCTAGTCAGCGATGAATTAAGCGCCACTTACAAGGTGATTATGCCTTCTCCCCAGACCCCCAAGTCCAGCCTTGCGCCTAAGACCTATCAAACCCGGCAGCGCATCTGGCTGCACCCCGGCGACGATAACAAAAACGACACGGACATTACCATTTACTACACCATCGATGGTTCCACCCCGGATGCAGACAGTCCGGTCTACACCGGCGAACCCTTCTGGCTGCCCGGCGGTCGTGTAACCCTCCGTGCCATCGCCGTCAACGGATATGGCAAAATGAGCAACATGCTGGAGATCCTCTACAAGATCACCGGCGTGAAGAGCCCCTTGAGTGCCTACAGCACATCCGACAACATTGCTAATCTGACGCTGAACAGCACCACCTTGGCTTCCTTCCAAGATACTTACGGCACAGCCAACACGGTGGAAGAAGTCACGTTCGAGGGTACCGATGATCCATGCCAGAAGCATGTTTACGACTGGGGCTATGCCATCTTTGCCCCGAAGAAAACGGACAATGTGCTGGTGGATCTGTACTTCACATCCAGCCGGTTCTCCGGTCCCCGCAGCACAGGCATTGGCAGCACAGAGGACGGCATTGTCAGCGTCTTCCGGGATATGGGACAGGTGGAAAGCCCCTCCGGCAACCGTGGTCTTTATGCCAGCGATGAAGACGTTGGTAAAATCTATAAGCAGGAGGACGGCAGCAAAATCATCCGCTACCGAGCAGAAACCGCAGACTCTCACATGTGGCAGTTGGACTACAACATGAGCACCGGCGGCGTGTGCACCTCCATCCACTGGACATTCGAATATTAAGACACTTCAAAAGGCAGTCCCACAAATCGGAACTGCCTTTTGAAGTGTTTCGACTTTACGCCATGCTTAATTTGTATCCCAAGCGATAAATGGTCTCAATGCT
>CAVGBO010000057.1:0-19277 GCA_963627465.1 Phocaeicola dorei | reverse complement strand
ACTCTATTATACCATATCCGGCAGCGGGATGGTAGCTTTGATTAAATCAGAGGTTCCTTAGAAATACACCGCGCAGGGGAATAATGCATTATTCAAACGGAATGTATGTCCGGGTATCAAAGCTTTCCTTCATGATGAAGTACCTGGGATGCTCACGCCAACCGGCCTCTGTGGATTTGACCGTTTCCGTTTCTACCACGCAGTTAGGCAGTGCCTGCTTGAAAGCATCGATTTCCTCCTGGGTCAGGTGATAGTTTCGGGAAATCCACAGCCGCTCCAGCGAAGTGCAGCTGTACAGGGGTGTCAAGTCTGTTACGTCGTTATAGCACAGGTTCAGATCCAGCAGCTTTGTTTTCCCGGCCAGAGGCGTCAGGTCGGTGATGTTCTGCATGAACAGTTCCACGTATTCCAAATCGTCCAGCTCTGCCAGCGGAGAAATGTCCGTGACCGGCGTGCGGGAATCAATGACAATGAGCCGCTTCAGGTGCGGCCACTGGGTCAGGAAGGATAGGTCGCTGACGTTGTTATGTCCCACATCCAGTGCCAACAAGTCGGGACAGTACTTCAGCACATCCAACATTTTTGCGGTGTAGCGAGGATCCTGTCGTCCTTTGGCAGTGGAAAAGGCGGTGACATCGGTTCGGATGCGGTAATTGTTCAGGGTGATGGTCCAGTTGAAGTGAATATCGGGATAGGCAGCCATCAGCTTTTCCATTTCCTTGGTGGAGAAGGTGTAGTCGTACATGGTAACTTCCTTCAGGTAGGGGAGAGCACCTAACGCCAAGGAAAAATTGTTGTATCCGGCACGCTTCTCCTGACCGTCCAGATCCAGCACGGTGTCCAAGCTATCCGCTGTATAGCTGCCGATTTCCACCGTCCAGCGGAAAACAAGCTGAGGCAGGGCGGCGGCAAGTTGGCTTTTCCCCTTCAGGGAAAGCTTCACGTTCATCAGGTTGACTTCCGTGCCTTCCGGCAGGAGGCTGAGTTCATCAATCAGGGCAGTGACCTGCTTGTCGGTGATTTCACCTCGATCTGTCAGATCCACCGTATCCGCCATGGCGGAAGCCGCTAACAGCAGCAGTACACAAACCAGCACAAGGATTCTTTTCACGTGAAGCGGCCTCCTTTGGCTTTCTTACTTTTTGTTTACCGCATCGGTATGCACTAGGTCAGAGGTGCCTACGCCGAATAGCTCGTGCATGTTTCGGGGGCTGCCCACGCCGTGGCCGGAGTTGGCACCGGTGCGGTTCAACTTGGTACCCATGAAAATCAACACGGAGGTGGAACCGCCGTCCAGGTTAAAGGCATCGGTCACGCCCTGAGCATACATCATTTCAGCCAGCACGTTCAGCGTCACGCCCTTGGGACCGGGATTAATCCGGCCTTCCACGGTGATGATGCAGTAATGACCGGCTTCAATCATGCCGATGGCATTGCGGGGCTCGGTGGCATCGTAGCCTTCGCCGCTGTAGATGCGGATTTTACCGTCCCGTGCCAGGTAAGGACCGAAGGACAGGGCATCGTGGACATCACCTTCCGCCAGCAGCTCTGTGGCGGAGATTTCACTGCCTGCATAGACGGACAGGGTGCCGTCATCCCGCAGTGCCATGGTATCCAGGTTAGGATAGGCCATGCGCTTTTTTGCGTCGTAGTTGTAGAGCACTTCACGGTTGCGGAGAATGTTGCCCACGCCGGTTTTCCGATCCACCCGATAAGGATAGTAGTCGCCGTTCACGCCTAGCACAAGTTTGGAAGTCTGCGCCAAGGTTTCGGGATAAATCTGCTGTCCCTTAAAGGAAGCATTGGCATAAAGTACCTGGGCAAAGGATTCGCTTTCCGGCTTAAACTTCAAATCGGTAACAAACCAGACTTGCGGCTTTTCCGGCAGCTCGTAGCGAACAATCTCAATTTGAATGGTGGAGGACAGGTAAGCCCACAGGCCGTTGTCCGCATCCTCGTACACGAATTCTCCTTCTGCCAGATAGCCGTCTTCCAGCCGGTTATCCGGATAAGGAATGGTGGATGGGTCGCTGTGCACGGCACCGTCATACTGCCGCCAGCACAGGGCACGGAGGTACCGGTCACTGCGCTCTTCCCATGCGCTGAGGGTATCTGCCAGAGCGGCATCGTCCACGGCATACACATGAGGAACGACCCAGATGCCGTTTTCCTCCGCATCAGCGGTCTGGAAGGTGGATTCCTGGGCATTTGCTGCTGCGGTGGTCACCTTTTGCAGCAAATAGTCTTCCCGGCCGTTGGTGGCAGCAGAAAGCACCACCATGGGTTCCGTAGAGCGAATGGCACTGACCAAGGGGTACAGGAAGAACTTATCCGTCCATGCTTTGTCCAGCTTTTTCTCTTCCGTGCCCTCTGCCTGAGCGGTCAGGTTCAGCAGCGTAGGCGTGCGGCGAATACCTGCATCCCACAGGGTGTCATAAAGGGAAAGCAGGGAGGTGCTTTCATCGGAAGTCATGAGCAGGCAAGCCACACTGCGGCCTTCGGCAATCCATGCGGCAATTTTGTCTGTGTCCAGTTGAGCGGAAGTCTCGGCTACCAGCAGCAGGTCGGACTGGGCATCACGCTGCCAAGCGTGGAGACTGCTGGGCAGGGCGCCGTCCGTGAAGAAGCGAAGCTCGCTAACGGAAACACTGATAGCGGAGGAGAAATTCACCACCAGCTGAATAGCTCCCGTTACCTGAACGTCCAGCACACACTCTGCACCAGGGTCGGAGAAGGTTTCTGCATCCACCCAGCGTTTGTTATCCTTTGTCCGCAGGGTAATGCTTTCTGGGGCGGTGTCCATGCGCAGGTAGATTTGTCCGCAGGCTTCCTCCTCGGGAATTTCTGCTGCAATGGTCAGGCTCTTGCCACGCTTAAAGGTGGCAGCGGTATCGTCGACACGATCCCGAAGAGCATCCATGTCAAGCTGGTTTTTACCGTCCGTGGCTTCAATCATCAGTTCGCGGGCAGCTTCTGATTCCGCAGCGTCCTCGCCCAGGGCAACCAGCGGCAGAAAGCACAGGCAGAGCAGCACACAGAGAAACTTTTTCACGGGAAACACGCCTCCATAAGGATAAAATCAGTTATTCTTCGTCAGCCGTGGCAGACACGAAATAAATAATGTCCCCCACGTTGCGGTTTTTCGATTCCGGAGCATTGATGCGGCGGCCGCCGAACCAAAGGGTGGTGGAGGAACCACCATCCAGATTGTACCCTTGCTGAACGCCCTTCTGCACCATCAGGTCGGTCAGCTCTGCAATGGTCAGACCAGCCTGTCCCTTCTGTTCGGGACCTTCGGTAGCAATCAGCAAATATTGCAGCGTATCTAGCTGGCAAATGGCCAGCCGCTGTGCCTTGGTGTTGGCACCGCAGCTGACCTTGTCACCGGCTTTGAAGTGCTGCACCTCACCGTTGACAATCAGTCCCGGACCGAAGCAAAACGCCTGCACGGCTGTGTCACGGTAGGCTTCCCATTCCTTCCGCGTGTTTTTGGTGAGAATGGTGAAGTTGCCATCGGCGTCAATGATCAGCGTGTCCCGAGTGGCAACCGGCTGTTCCCGGAGCACCTGGCTATTGCGCACCACAACCCCTGTGTGATGGTAGGAAAAATAGTCACCGTTAATGGCCAACACGGCGTTATTCTCCTGTGCCATGCTGCTGACGGGACGCACGGTTTTGGAGGGATAATTAGCGGCCAGGGCGGTGCGGAGCTGATACGCCTCCGTCAGGGTGATATAGGCATAGTAAATGTTGGTATCGTAGGCGTAGTCGGTCTCGATGCGGATGGAGAGCGTGCCGTCATCGTAGCTCATGCCGTCCGCACTGTAGGCGGAAGTTTCGCCACTCGGCAAAGCCTCACCAAGGGCAAAAATGGGGCACAAAATCAGCAGGATCAGCCAAGAGAAAATTCGTTTCATTCCATCCGCTCCATTTCGTTGCTACTTCAATAAAAGGGAGACAGGCAAAGCTGTCTCCCGCTCCAATGCCGGAGTTTATTATACACTTTTTTCACAATGGATTCAACCGGAACAAAAACGGACTTTTGATGGTTTCCAGCGTTACGCCATTTCCTTCAAAGCCTTGAAGACCTGCTTGTTGGCTTCATACAGTTGGGTGTAAACATCATACACCTTAGCGTACTTGGGCACGTTCTCCTCAATAGGATTCTGGGCAGGGTTCAGGTGAATCATCGCCCGGCAGGCTTCCTGCACGGACGGATACAGGCCTGCGCCTACGCCCGCCAGAATGGCCACGCCCAAGGCAGGACCTTCTGTGTTAATGGTGGTAGCCACGGGGCAGTTGAACACATCCGCCAGCATCTGCCGCCAAAGGGGACTCTTGCCGCCGCCACCGCAGGCCAGCATCTGTTCGGGCGCAACGCCCATGCCTTCCAGAATGCCAAGGCAATCCTTCAGGGAATAGCTAACACCTTCCATCACGGCACGGAGCAGATCACGCCGTTGATGCATGGCGCTCAGGCCGAAGAACATGCCCCGGCAGTCCGCATCCAAGTGGGGGGTACGCTCGCCCATCAGGTAGGGGGCATACAGCAGTTTGTTGGCACCAATGGGGGACAAGGCAGCTTCCTTGTTCATCAGGTCGTAAGGATCAACACCCATGGAGGCAGCCGCTTCCTTTTCGGCCGTGCAGAAGGTATCCCGGAACCATTTCAGGGAAAGTCCTGCCGCCTGGGTCACGCCCATCACGTGCCATGCACCGGGCACGGCACAGCAGAAGGTGTGCACACGCCCCTTGGGGTCAATGGACAGATGATCCGTGTGGGCGAACACAACACCGCTGGTACCGATGGTGGTGAAGGCCTTTCCATCTTCCACCACGCCGGTGCCCACGGCGGCTGCCGCGTTGTCACCAGCACCGCCTACCACCAGCGTGCTTTCCGTAAGGCCGGTCAGCTTGGCGGCTTCGGCAGAAATGTGCCCGGTCACCTCGCAGGATTCATATACCTTTGCCAGGAGGCTCTTGTCAATATCCAGCGTTTCCAGCAGTTCATCCGACCAGCAGCGATGGGGAACGTCCAACATCTGCATGCCGCTGGCATCGGACACTTCCGTGGCAAAGTCTCCCGTCAGCATGTACCGCACATAGTCCTTGGGCAGCAGGATGTGCCGACATTTGGCGTAAATCTCAGGCTCATGCTTCCGCACCCACAGCACCTTGGACAAAGTGAAACCGCACAGGGCAGGGTTGGCGGTAATGCGAATCAGATTGTCATAGCCCACCTTGGCGGTGATTTCATCGCATTCCTCTTGGGTGCGCTGGTCGCACCAGATGATGGAGCGGCGAAGTACCTTGCCTGCTTCATCCAGCATCACCAAGCCATGCATCTGGCCGGAAATACCCAGGGAAACCACATCAGCAGGATGCACACCGCTCTTTTCCAACACTGTGCGGATGGTCTGTTCCGCTGCATGCCACCAATCCTCCGGATCTTGCTCCGCCCAGCCGTTTTGCGGCTGATAAAGGGGATACTCCACCAAGGCAGAGGCTACAGCCTTGCCCAGCTGGTCGAACAGCACGGTCTTTGTGCCTGATGTGCCTAAATCAATGCCAAGTACATATTTCATCGCCGTCAACGCTCCTTGTGATGATTGTTTCCTTCATTATACGTTTCGGAGAAAAGAATGTCAATGCGGTGCTTGCGAGAGAAAGCGAACGTATGGATTGTAACATATACGGATTCGTAATCTTTTTGTAATTATTATTCGCCTTTTGTTGCATTTTCAAGGTTCTCATCGTATAATAATGTTGTTTATTCGCATATAAAGGAGGATCCTTTTTTGAAGAGTGTACTGAAGCGAGCAACCTCCCTGTTGGCGGCGCTGTGCCTGCTGGGTACGACTTCCGCCTATGCAGTGGAGGATGACGATACCGATTGGGACATGAGCCAGGTGATCACCACCACGGAAGCCCCTGCAGAGGATGAAACCCTTGAGGAAGAGGATGACATGGGGGAGTTCATCATTGATGACAGCACCCAGGCGGCCATCGATGCTTTGCAGCAGGATATGGAAGTGGATACCTCTATTGATCCTGATGCGCTGGATATGAACACGAACCTGCCGGACAATGTGATCAACATTCTGCTGGTGGGTATCGATACCCGGGATACCAGCCTGACCTCCGGCTTGCAGCAGGGTGATGTGCAGATTATCCTTTCCATTAACAAGGATACGGGATCCATTAAGCTGACCTCTCTGCTGCGGGACATGTATGTGACCATTCCTGGTTATGTTAACAAGAACCGCATCAATGTGTCTTATGCCCGGGGCGGCGGCCAGCTGGCCATGCGCACGGTGAATAAGAACTTTGAAATGAACATCCAGAATTACGTGACCATCAACTTCTATGGCTTGGCTTCGATTATCGATGCCATCGGCGGTGTGGATATTGACCTGACCAAGACGGAGGCAGGTGCTATCAACACCTACCTGCGGAAGCATCCCCCGAAGTATGACAATACGGACGGCAGTCAGCGTGTGGCACTGGAAAAGAAGGATGGGGTGCAGCACCTGGATGGTGTGCAGGCCGTCATGTATGCCCGCCTGCGGAAGATCGACAACGATTTCGGCCGCACCGCACGGCAGCGTCACTTGCTGGAGCTGCTCCTGGAGAAGGTCATGCAGGATATGAGCCTGGATAAGATGATGACCCTGATTGAGACCTGCGTTCCCTACGTATCCACCAACATGAATCCCAGCACCATGGTGGAGCTGGGGATGACGGTGCTGAGCAGCGACATCATCAGCCGTGCCAAGTCCGGCGAGGAACTGCTGGAGCAGCACCGGGTGCCTATGGATGGCTGCTACAGCTACAAGGACATTAACGGCGCATCGGTGATTTACCTGAGCACCAACAACCTGAAGAAGAACGTTCAGTCCATTCACGAGTTTATTTACGGACAGTACTATCCGGCGGAGTAAAGAACAACAGACAATAAGCATGGCTGCCTCACGAGGAATGAAGTGAGGCAGCCCTCTTTTATGCCTGCCAAGACCAATGAAAAAAGCGATGCTGACCAATCACTCAGCATCGCTTTTGAACATGGTATTCTGTTACTCAACCTTCCGCCAGTCGCTGAAGGGGAAAACCACCTGCCGCACATGGCCGACGATCATTTCCCGGGCAATGGGTCCGATAATGTGACTGTCGTTGGAATTGGAGCGATTGTCCCCCAGCACGAAATAGTAGCCTTCCGGCACGGTGTAGGCTGCCATGGTGTAATTGGGGCGGTAGGTCAGATATTCCTCTTCATACTTGACCCCGTTGACGTACAGGTAGCCGCCGGTGATCTCGATGGTGTCCCCAGGTAGACCTACCACACGCTTGACGAAGTTGGTGCCGCCCCGGTCGGGATAGTGGCAGATGACCACATCGAACCGCTGAGGGTCGCCAAAGATCTTGTATCTGTTGCCGAACAGGTTCAGGGAAGTGTACTCAGTCTTGGTGACCAGCATGATTTCGCCATCCGACAGGGTGGTATCCATGGAATGACCATCCACCTTCACCGGCTCAAACAGGAAAGTGCGGATGACCAAGGCAATGGCCAATGCTGCCAAGATGGTCATGACCCATTCGAAGACTTCACGGCCAACGGATTTCTTGGGCTTTTGAGGTTGAGCTTGAACTTGCTGCTCCTCCATGATTGTTTACCTGCCTTTCTGCATATGCGCATCAGCGCAATGGGATTACGATAATGCCTTCAGTCGGGCAACTTCCTGCTCCACCTCGGCCTTGGAAACCTTGTTCAGGGGCGAGAAGCGTCCTTCCAATGCCTTCTCCAGCTTGGCAATGGCAGCGGCATAGTCCTTGCTTTCCACATCGTAGCGGCTGAGAAACCAGAGGGTGTCAATCTGCCCAGGCTTTTGCTCCAATGCTTTGGTGAACCAGGTCAGTGCCGTTTCTTTGTCGCCAAGGACACGATAATAGGTTTGTCCCAAATTGTCAAGGGACACAGAATCCTCATCGTCGTACTCCACGGCTTCCTGATTAAAGGCAAGTGCTTTTTGCTTGCCCTCCTCCCAGGCCTGTTCGGGGTCGATTTCGGGGGCTTCATCACCGAAGCGGTCGTCTACTTCTACTACATGCGGCTGTGCCAAGAAGGCGGCTTTGTTGGCCGGATCGAATTGCTCGGCATACAGGTAGCCCAGGGTTTCATACACCAGCCCGGAAGGCTGACGTCGATGCTGCTTTTCCAGCAGGTTCACGGCCTTGGCCAAATCCCCTAACTTGTAGCAGCACACGGCGTAGTCCATGTACATCTGGGTTTTCTGGTCAGGCGACATGGGAGATTTCTGCATCTTGGCCAGCAGTTCCTTGGCCTTTTGAAATTCATTATCCCGGATGAGCAGCACCGCATAGGCCAGCAGCAGCCGGGGCTGATCCATGCCCTCCGCATAGGCCTCAGCATACTTTGCCTTGGCCTCTTCCATCTTTTTCTTTCCCTGCAGGCTCAACGCCTGCTGACCTTTCAGGTTTGCCATAAAACCCATGGGATTCACTCCTTTTTCATTTTCTGTTTCAGCCGATCATATCGATGCTGAAGTGCGGCACGTTGTTCCTGCGTATCTACACTGTCAAAGAGGGTAGGCTCTGCCAGCAGTATCATGGCACGCTGGGTCATTTCCATGGCCATGGGCAGATTCCGCTCTACATGCTCATAGTGCTTGGCCATTTCCACATAGGGGACAATGCCCCCTTCATGACGGTCAATCATGCCCTGCCAGATGGCTGTGGCTTCCTGACGTTCTCCGCTGCGCCGCCAGCTGCGTGCCAGATAAAGCTGCCCTTTGGTTCTGGTCATGCCACGGCTGGCAAGGTGATAGCACTGCCGTGCTTCCTCCGGGTGATGAAACCGCTCCAATGCTACACCCATGGAGAACACGTCTTCCTCATGGGGATGGGCATCTGGGTGTTCATACAAGTGCGCCATGGCACTGAGCAGGGTGCACAGGCTGGCAATGTCCTGTGCATTATGGGTCAGCACCTCGTCCAGCAGGGCGAACGCTCCCGTCTTCAGGTAGGCGAAGTACCGCTGGGGAGCTTCACTGCCGGGCAGATCATGGAGGCGAGGCGTGCCCAGCACGGCTTCCTCCAGGTGGGACAGGGTGCATCGCTTCAGCCGCATTTTCCACACTCGGCGGGCAATATGCAGCAAATCGATGTGGGGCAGATCAAGGCAGTCAGGCTGCATCCGGTTCAGCAGGAATCGATCCCGAAGCAGAGGAATATCGAAGGTACGGCCGTTGAAGGTGCACAGCACGTCACAGTGCTGCAAGGCTTCCTCCACCTTAGCCAGTACATACCGCTCCTCCGGGTAATCCCGCATAACGTATTGATCCACCACGAAGCCATCCCTAGTAAGCCGCCCTAGCCCAACCAGAAAGGCCACCGTGCCCGTTCCGCCTGCAAGCCCTGTAGTTTCCGTGTCCAAATAGAGGATCCGGGTGGGATCAAGAACAGGGGGCATGGGAGGCGTTAAGGTGCCGCACATGAGATCAACCGTGGAACGGCATAGCTGAAAAGCTTCAGGAAAGTCGTCCAGATCCCGGACTTCCTGTCTGCTCCAGCAGGAAGTGAAAGTACGTGCCGGAGGCACTGTCACCGGCTTCTTGGGCGTGTCGATGGCACGGAGCTTGTCCCGAAGATTCATCGTGTCAGCTCCTTCAGCAGCAGCATGGCGGTGCTTTTGCCATCTTCACCGATTTCCCCTTCCGGTCCGACGCAGGAAGGACAGCCCTTTGCACAGGGACAATCCTGGGCAATCTGCAGAGCCTTTTCCAGCAGCAGGCACTGCATGCCGTAGGCCTTCTGGGCAAGCCCGATGCCTCCGGGGCAGCTATCATACAGAATGATGGTGGGCTGGTCGGTGATGGGGCTCTTGACCTGATACACCACCACCACATCCTGCGGAGAGCACATCAGGTACAGGGGTGCCACAATGCGCAGCAGGTTGGCAATGGCCAGCATACCATTCTTCAGCGTGTCGCTGGAGAAGCGGGAAGCCAGCTCATCGGCCAGCGTCCACCACATGGCAGTGGTATGCATGTCTGTTTCCGGCAGCCACACATGCCCGAAGCCCAGGGTTTCATGGGTATCGAAGCGAATCTTCTTGAACATGGTCACTAAGGTAGTGACCTTCACCTCGCCCAGGGCGCATATGCCGCCGCCGGGAGCTTCCTGTTGCTGCTCCACATCCAGCAGGGAAAGGGAAACGTTCAAGTCCGCATCCGTGTAGTAGCCTACATCCACCTTGCGGATGAAGGCCTTGCAGGCATCGAAGTCCAACTTTTCCACCTGATACTGCTGGGCTTCATGCATATAGATGGCATTCTCGTGCAGCAGCATGGGCACGGTGTACCGATCCATTTCACCGATAACTCGATGATGCGCCGGGTCGGTGATATCAACAATCACAAAGTTTTCGCTGGCGGCGGAGCGCAGGGAAATTTCCGATGCAGGGAAATCCTCGGCAGACCAGTGATAGCGACCGTCCACATGGCGAAGAATGCTGCTGTCCGTCAGGTACTCCAGCAATTCCTCACTGCCTGGTGCATTGCCGAAGGCTTCTCCATCCTCAAAGGGAAGCTCGAAGGCAGAGCACTTGAAGTGGCTCAGGAGGATGTAAAGGTTGTTCGGGTTCAGCAGTGCATTTTCCGGGGATTGACGCAGGAAGTAATCCGGATGGGACACGATGTACTGATCAATGGCCGCAGAGGAAGCTACATAAAAAATAATGCTGGTATCCTTTCGGCGGCCTGCACGGCCGGCCTGCTGCCACGCACTGGCAATGGTACCGGGATAGCCGCACATGACGCAGGCATCCAAGGCACCGATGTCAATGCCCAGCTCCAGCGCATTGGTGGATACCACCGCATCAATCTTCCCTGCACGGAGACCACGCTCAATCTCCCGTCGTTCCGTAGGCAGGTAGCCGCCTCGATAGCCACGCACCCGACCGGCATTGCCTAGGGGATCCCGCACCAGATCTTTCAGATACCGGGTCAGCACTTCCACGGTTAGCCTGCTCTTGGCAAAGGTGATGGTCTGAATGCCGCACTTCAGCAGCATGCTGGCAATGTCCCTCGTTACGGGGATAACACCTTTGCGGATGCCTAACTGACGATTGACCACAGGCGGATTGTAGAACACGAAATGCCGCTTGCCCATGGGGGCACCGTTGTCGTCAATCATTTCAACGGAACGGCCAATCAGGGTTTCTGCCAGCTCCTTGGGGTTGGCAATGGTAGCACTGCATAGGATGAATTGGGGATGACTACCATAAAAGGCACACAGCCGCATGAGCCGACGCAGCACGTTGGCCAGATTGGAGCCGAAAACGCCCCGGTAGGTGTGAATCTCGTCAATGACGATATAGCGCAGGTTTTCGAATAGCTTTACCCACTTGGTGTGGTGGGGGAGAATGCCGCTGTGCAGCATATCCGGGTTGGTAACCACAATGTGCCCTGCCTGCCGGACGGCTTTTCGGGCTGCACCCGGCGTGTCCCCGTCATAGGTGTAGGTTTTGATGTCCACATCCATTTCTTCAATCAGCTCGTACAGCTCACTGACCTGATCGGCGGACAATGCCTTGGTGGGGAACAGATACAGCGCCCGGGCATCCTGATTCTGCAAAATGGCGGAAAGCACAGGCAGATTGTAGCACATGGTTTTGCCGGAGGCGGTGGGGGTGACCACCACCACGTCCTTCCCGGCGGCGGTAGCGGCAATGCTGTGTGCCTGATGGGTGTACAGCTGATGAATCCCACGCTTCTCAAGCACGGGAATCAGCCGAGCATCCAGCGTATCGGGGAAAGGAGCGTACTGAGCAGCACGGGCAGGAAGCTCTTCCCACCGCACGACATTTTCCATGAATGCTTCATCTCGGCGCAGTTGATCCGCCAACTGGTCTACGTTCATGTGCTCCGCCTCCTTTGACCGATGATACTGCTAATGATAACACCATGCAGGCGGAATGTCCAGCAAAGAAAAAATCGTCCAAGCATCACTGCTTGGACGACGAGCGGATCAATAAGATGGAATTGCCGCTTTGGCGAAATCACTTAGTGCAGCTTCTGGAAGCATGCAGCACCCTTTTGACGGTGCCACAGGATCAGCAGCACATCAAGTGCAAGGGTGACGAGGCAGGCACACACCATGAAAGCATCAGGGGTGATGTGCTCCATCAGCAGGGCATACAGGCCGCCCAACGCCGCCACATAGCCGAAAGAGGCAACCAGAGAGACGAACACGCCAGCACTCTGCTTAATGACTGTCATTTCATTGGTCCAGTCCATCACCGGCATTTTCAAACCAATGAATAGATCCAGTGCAGCACAGAACACCACAAACAGCTGCGGGAACAGCAGCAGGTAAATGCCCTGCAGCAGGCTGACGGGGAGAATGATCAACACGCAGATGCAGCAGAACAGTACCGGCAGGCCGGTCAGCACCCAGTGGGCTTCCATCTTGGCTCGAAGCATCTGCCACGGGGTCAGGGGCAGGGACTTCAGCAGCCACATTTGCTTGGCATCCATGGACACGGAAGGCTCTGCAATGTTATTCATACCTGCCAGCATGGCAATGAGACAGCTGATGCCGGCGGCTACAAGACCGGATTCGAAAAGGGGAGCGGTTTGCAGCATGGGCACAAATTCGCGTCCCTTAATGAGTACTGCAAGACCAGCCAGAGGCAGCAGGATCAGACCCTCGCCACAGTTCATAATGTAGGTGGCATTGTTGAAGAAGTGATCCAGTTCCTTCTTCAAAAGAGCCATGGAAACGCTGCTGGCTTCCAGCTTGGTTTTGCGGACGGACTTGGTGGATACACTGGTGGCCATGGTAGCCATCTTCAGGAAGCTGCGGGAAAGGAGCAGGCAGGCCAGTGCAAAGATGACCAGCACCACCACTGCCACCAGCAGCAAGGCGGGCAGATCCCCTGAGCCGGCCTTGCCGAACAGGTAAAGGGGATAGACGGAACCCTGAATGGTCAAACCGATGGTTTTGGCATTCTCGGCCAGCGTCTGCATGGCATTGGTAAAATACCGGGTCAGCAGCTGATACAGGCCGAACAGCAGCAGACCGCCAATGGCGGACAGCAAGCCCTTGTTCTTCAGCTTCAGGCTCAGCTTGGCAATGACCCAGCCCAGTGCACAAGAAAGGGCAAGAACGAACAGGGAAATCAGCAGCAGCAGCAAAATGGAGCTGATGACGGAAACAGCGTTTACCGTACTCAGGCACCAGTAGACGACGATGGCAGGCACCATGACGACACTGCTGTAGATTAGTCCCATCAGGTAGACGCTGGTCAGCCGGGAAGCGATAATGCTGCGCAGGGGGATGGGCATGGACAGCAGCATATCGTTATCCTTGGCCAGGTACAGGCTGGCATAGGTATTGAAGGCACTGCCGAAGCAGCCCATGAATATGGCGATCAGCCCCATGATGTCGAAATACAGCCAGTCAAAT
Source organism: Phocaeicola dorei (assembly GCA_963627465.1). Taxonomy (GTDB): domain Bacteria; phylum Bacillota; class Clostridia; order Christensenellales; family Aristaeellaceae; genus CAKUFA01. The sequence continues at coordinate 5,792 of CAVGBO010000057.1, read as the reverse complement.
CCAAGGGCAATCAGGCTGTTGCCTACGCCCCACGATACCATTGAAAAGGCGCCCACCAGAATGCCGACCAGCAGCACCATGAAGAAAGCATAGGCAACCGTATTCAAAAGCTTATTCTGGGGCTTGCCGTTCTTGGAGGTGCGGTAGAATTTGCGGAAGATTTCCGCCATCTGCTTTTTCAGCAGAACTTTCAGCATGTTCACTCACCCTCCAATTCCAGGAAGACTTGCTCCAGAGAGGCATCGCCCCGGACTTCTGCCATATCGCCGGAGCGGATCAGCTTGCCGCCTTTGATGATGGCTACCTTGTCGCAGAGCTTTTCTGCCACTTCCAGCACGTGGGTGGAGAAGAAGATAGCGCCGCCCTGGTCGCACAATTCACGCATCATGCCCTTCAGCAGATGAGCGGCAATGGGATCCAGACCGACGAAAGGCTCGTCCATCAGCACCAGCTTGGGCTGATGCACCCATGCGGCAATAATGGCCAATTTCTGCTTCATGCCATGGGAATAGGAAGAAATGGGATGATCCAGTGCGCCGGTCAGCTCGAACCGGGCGGCATAGTCGGCAATCCGTGCCTTCCGGTCAGCAGTGGAGACACGGAACACATCGGCCACAAAGTTCAGGTACTTGTTGCCAGTCATGAACTCGTACAGATCAGGGTTATCGGGAATGTACGCCATGATCTGCTTGCAGGCCATGGGATCCTCCTGAATGGACTTGCCGCCGATGAGGATTTGTCCCTCCTCGAAGCGGAGAATGCCGGCCACGGACTTGAGGGTAGTGGTTTTGCCGGCACCGTTATGACCGATAAAGCCGTAAATTTCACCGGGATGAATGTGCAGGGAAAGATCGTCTACCGCCTTGGAACCATCGTAGATCTTGGAAAGGTGATCGATTTGAAGCATTGCTTCGTCCTCCTATTATCATGGGGTAAGGATAGTATAGCGCATTAGGAGGATAGTTTTCAACAGGATCAGGCGAAAGTGTTGTAAATTTGAGATGCATTTCACGTGCTTCGGTGACGTTCCGGCTGTGTCGTGAGTTTTTTTTCTGAAAAGCTTGCTTTTTCGCCGAAGGCATGATACAATCATAGGCGACAATTTTTGATCCTGATTAAGGAGGTGAACAGAGTTGCCGAACATCCAGTCCGCTAAGAAGCGCGTCAAGGTAAGCGAGAAGAAGAATCTCCGCAATCGGATGGTCAAGAGCGCCATGCGTACTTCCGAAAAGAAGTTTGTGGCTGCGCTGAGTGCCGATCCTACGACCGCCAATGTGCAGTTGACCGCGACCACCTCCGCGATCGATAAGGCTGCGTCCAAGGGTATTATCCACAAGAACGCTGCAAATCGCAAGAAGGCTCGCCTGGCCAAGCAGCTGAGCAAGGCTGCTGCCGTGTGATCCTGTGAGGAAAACGCGTCCAGATAAACCTCGTCCCGCTGAGGACAGAGGTTTTTCTTTTTTTCTGTAAAAATTGCAAGAAAAGAAGCGCCTCGTTCGTTATATGGATGAAAAGCGAATTGCAAGGCCGCCTTGGCCGGGCAATAAGGAGGGTATGAAAGCATGGTAAAGAATAGAAACAGCTTGGCACTGTTCATGGCCTTGGTGCTGGCACTCTGCGGCATCATGACCTGCGCCCAGGCTGAAGAAACAGATCTGAATACCTTGACCCCCTTGGTGGACTTGACAGCGTCAGCTGCTATGCGGGTGGGAGAATCCCCGGAGATCATTTCGGCGGACGGTACCCTGTCCGAGGCGTTCATTCATAATTTCTTCCTGATTGGGCAAAAGGCGGATGCAACTCTGGGCATTACTGCTGATATGCTGACGGATACCTCCAAGCAGGAATCCTACCTGAAGAGCACTTTCTCCTGCGGCCTGCCTTCCTTAGACGGCATTCTCAGCACGGGAGAAAATTACGACTACATTGGCGTCTGCATCATGGATGCTGATCTGTCCGCCGATGGAAAGAGCGTGCGGCTGATCGGCAACCTGTACCAGGCAAACGGTCGGCTGGATCAGCTGACGGAAGATGAGTATGCGGAGGTTCGCTGGCTGGATAAGCGGGCGGTAATGGACTTCGTCAAGGACAGCGCAGCACCCCTCGGCTGGAAGGTTGTCTCCTTCTCCGTGGATGCGGAACTGGACATGGAAGAAACTACACTGACCTACTTTAACGAGACCATGGTGGAGTACATTAACACCAACCTGGGATTCGCTATTCAGTATCCGGCAGTGTTTACCGATGATACCCTGACGGAAAGCCAGGATGGCATCAGCGCCAAGCTGGCAGACGGCACGGCTTCCTTCTTCGCTAAGAAGACCAGCAATTCTTCCTCCTGGACGCTGGAAAAGGTGATTGAAGCCAGAAAGCAGCAGGATCCTGATGCGGATACTCTCGTCAATGAGATCAGCGGCTGTGGTCGAGTCGTGACCCAGCAGGATGGCCGGACGGTGGTGGATATCTACATCGTGACCAGCCAGTGGGTGTATCAGGCACAGCTGTCCTACGCAAACTCCCTTGCCATGGACTTCTCGCTTTACAGCGACTACATGATGAATTCCTTCAGTGCAGATGAACTTGGCATCGGCTGACCGAGCATATTTGGAGGGATAGGTTTATGAAACGTTTTCTTGCAATCGTCCTGACACTGACGCTTCTGCTTGGGGTTCTCCCCATCATGTCAGCCAGTGCAGAAACCACCATGGTGGTTACGGGAGGCTGGCTGCGGCTTCGGGCTCTGCCTAACTTCACGGCGACCACACTTGCCAGCTACTATACAGGCACGAAAGTGACCGTGCTGGGTACGGCCGGCGACGGCAACTGGTATCATGTGCGTGCCAGTGATGGCTATGATGGCTACATGTATGCCAAGTACCTGAAGGCGTCCAGCGATTCCGGCAGCACCTCTACGGCAACGGTTATCAGCAGCAATGGCTTGGGTGTGCGGCTGCGTACCGGCCCCAGCGTGGCATACGGCATCATTCAGGTGGTGCCTGTAGGCACGACGGTGACTGTGCTGGCAAAGGGTACCTATTGGTGGTTCATCCGGGTAGGCACCCAGACCGGCTACATGATGAGCCAGTTCCTGACGGACGGCTCCGTAACCCCCACCCCGTCTTCCGGCTACTTGGCACGGGTGACCAGTAAAAATGGCCTGGGCGTGCGGCTTCGTGCAGGCGCAGGCACAGGCTATGCGGTGCTGGGCGTGTACAGCGTAGGCACGGAAGTGACTGTGCTGACTCATGGCAGCACCTGGGATTACATCCGCATCGGCAGCCGTACCGGCTACATGATGACCCAGTTCCTGACTACCTCTCAGATCGTGAACACGGTTTCCAAGGTTGCACTGAACAATGCTTCTCCCAAGGTTGGTGATACCTTGGTGGCTGTGGTAACGCCTTCTGCCGCTACCGTGACCTATCGCTGGACCTACAGCGACGGCACCTTGGTAGGCACCGGCTCCAGCTATGTGGTAACCCCTTATGATACCGGCGAGCGCATCCGTGTTACCGTAACCGGCACCGGCTTGTACACCGGCACGGCTACCAGCACCCTGTCCAATACCATCACCAACAGCGGCACGACCCTTCTGGGCGTGAACCTGAATTCCTACAGCCCTGTGGTGGGGCAGACTCTGTACGCAGCGGCTAATCCTACTGCGGCAACAGCCAGCTATGTATGGTACCGCAGTGATGGCACGGCAGTGGGCGCAGGCCAGACTTATCTGGTAAAGAGCAGCGATGTTGGTCGTACCCTGTACTGTGTGGCAGTGGGTACCGGCAGCTACAGTGGAACAGCTTACTCCTCCAATACAGCAGCCGTAACCACCGGTACGGTGGATACGCCCCTGAGCGGCACCTTGTCCATCTCCGGCTTTACTACCGCAGGCAGCACGGTAACGGCACTGGCTAGCCTGAACACCACCCAGGTGGATTACAGCTGGTATCTGGACGGATGGCTCATGTCCTCCGGCACCAGCAGCCTGCAGGTGCCTAACAATGCAGGCAGCAAGCTGAAGGTTCGTGCTACCGCCAAGAGCGGCAGCGGCTACACCGGTTATGTGGAGTCCGACGAAATGACCATTACCGAATCCGCCGCTAAGCAGCAGCTGCAGGGCGACATCAGCATTCCGTCTACGGCAACTACCGGTTCTACCGTGGTGGCAGCACCTGCCCTGAATTCTTCCTACGTGTCTTATTCCTGGCAGCTGAACGGCAGCACGATCGTCGGTGCTACGGGCTCCTCGATTACCGTGAGTGACTCCATGGCCGGCGGCGTGCTGACCGTGACGGCCACCGCCAACGGTACGGATGGCTACACCGGCTCTGTGACCAGCAATTCCTGCGCCGTTTCTGCGGCAACGCCTTCCCCTGTGGCCTACACAGGCACGGTTAGTCTGCCCAGTACCAGCACGGTGGGCAGCACAATCTACCCCTCCGTGACCAACAACAACGCATCCAAGGTGACTTACGACTGGTACGTTGATGGTGTGCTGGAAAACTCCGGTGATTACACCTTTACACTGACGAGCAGCATGGCAGGCAAGTCTGTGATGGTGCGTGTCACCTCGCTGGACAGCAGCGTGATTGGCTATGCCAACAGCAATGCATGCTATGTGCAGCCTGACTCGGTCGCATCCCCTACGGATAACTAAACCATCATACAGCATCACCCGCCAAGGTTTTTACTGCCTTGGCGGGTGATTTCTTTTGTTGCATCAGCACAAAAACAAACGATTCAATAGTTTTCTATAAGAACAAGAAATGAATATGCTTACAGCTTGCCACCAAATACCGGGAAGAAACCGTATTCGCCGTAGTCCTTGATTTTTTCCAGATGCTTAAGCGTTTCCATATCCTCATCTGTGATTACAAAATCAACAGCTGCGTTGGACTTCATGTGCTCTGGATTTGCGGTCTTTGGCAGCACAACCATACCAAGCTGAATATCAAAACGGATGATAATCCCTCCTAAATTTTTACCCAACTCTGTATCGAATCCAGACTGCACCGCTCTCAAACGACTGCACTTGCGCAAGCTTCAATGGTGTAACAGGTCTGTCCATCGGCAGTCCGTCAAATACAGCACGCATACCGCCTCGTCCGTCAATACCTGCTCCTATAAGAATGCTGACTTCATCAAGGAGCCCTGCTGCGAGAAATCCGGCATTGATATGCCCGCCTCCTACAACGACCATTCTTTCGACAGCAAAATCACCTGCAAGAATCTCGCAGGCTCGCTTCAGATCAATATGCTCCTTGCCGCAGGCAATACAGGAGATGTGCTTTCCTGTCAGATAGTCCAAATATTCCTGATTGACACGCTCAGCAGTCAAAACAAGTACCGGACGCTGCGCATCAGCCTGATCCTCCCAGAGCAATGTACCATGCGTATCAACCACAACGTCGTATCCATCAGCAGCCGCAGCTTTATGAAAGGCTTCTTTTCCAAGCGGCGTACTAACCTTGCTCGAAAACCTTCCCGGCAAAGCCATCTCAAGCTCTGCCGTTATACGTCCACTAACCCGTGTCGGTGCATCAAAAGAATCCAAAGTGTTGTAATATTCCTGCACACCAGGCAGCTGTTCCGTCATTGCACAATCAATTCGACCGTCCACCGCTGTCATCATGTGGCAAATAATATAGGGTCTGTTCATCGAAATAATCCTCCTGTCTTTGCGTCTTGAAGCAAACCGTTTCATGTGCTATACTCATAATAGCCCCTAAACCTAAGAAACCTCTGATTTAATCAAAGCTACCATCCCGCTGCCGGATATGGTATAATAGAGT
>CAVGBO010000056.1:0-11310 GCA_963627465.1 Phocaeicola dorei | reverse complement strand
ATAAAAGGTGGGATGCAGATGGAAGCATTGATTTCCAAGTGGCACCGGGAGCTGGAGCTTTTCTGCGGGCTAAAACCCATGCTGATTCTTGAGGGCAATGTACTGGATCAATACCGGTACCCTGTGCCGGGATCTTTGGGCGAGGATACGCTGACCTCCCTTCCCCATTATCTCCATGGCTTCTTCCGGGATATGGGCTATGATCAGGTGGTGTTTTACTCCAACCTTGTCGGCTTTATGAACCCCTACGAAAGCGGCATGACGGAGAAGTTTGCCACCCTGACCGGCAGTGAATGCAAGCAGGGTGCCATACCGGCCGAGTTCAAGGGGAACAGTGCCGACACTGCTCCCAACATTGTTCGCCGTGCCATGAGTCAGCAAAGCAGTGCCGTTGCCATCGTTATGGAAATGGCCGGGCACTACATCATTTCCCCAGATCGGATGGATCAGCAGGACATCAACAGCTTTAACCTGCTGATGCAGTCTGCCATGAGTGCCTCCACGGTGCGTACACCTCAGGGCAAAATGCAGAACGTGCTGGTGCTGCTGGTGAACAAGCTGAATGATCTTCCGACGTGGCTGTATCTGAACAATCCCGTGTGCAAGTCCATTCATCTGGACGCTCCGGATCGGGAGGAACGCCGTCGTCTGATTACCGGGCCTGCCTTCGCTACCTTCTTTGACAGCACGGTGTATCGCACGGATATTCCCTACTACAAGGATCATCCCGATGAGCTGGAACGCCTGCAGGACAAGCTGGTGGGACTGACGGACGGCATGACCTTTACCGACCTGGATGCCATGCGCCGCTTGAGCAAGCGGGAAGCCACCCCCATTCGGGATTTGACCCAGATTGTGGATCTATACAAGTACGGCATTAAGGAAAATCCCTGGCGCACCCTATCCTTGGAAAGTCTCCGCACCGCCAAAGCCGACTTTGAGAAGCGCATCAAAGGGCAAGATGCGGCACTGGAGCGAACCATGGACGTGGTGAAGCGTGCCGTCACCGGCATGAACGGCCTGTCCAGCTCCTCCACCGCCAAGCCCAAGGGCGTGCTCTTCTTTGCAGGTCCTACGGGCACGGGCAAAACGGAAACCGCCAAGGCACTGGCAGAGAAGCTCTTCGGAGACGAATCCTGCTGCATTCGCTTTGATATGAGCGAGTATGGCCAAAGCCATTCCGACCAGAAGCTGATGGGTGCACCCCCTGGCTATGTAGGCTACGAAGCCGGCGGTCAGCTGACCAACGCCGTGAAGAAGAATCCCTTCTCGATTCTTCTATTTGATGAAATCGAAAAAGCCCACACCAGCATACTGGACAAGTTCCTGCAAATTCTGGAGGACGGCCGGATGACGGATGGTCAGGGCAACACGGTCTATTTTTCCGAAACCATCATCATCTTCACCAGCAATCTTGGCATTTATGTGAAGGATGCCTTGGGCAAGCGCCACGCCAACGTGACCATGGACATGGATTATGATCATGTGACCAAGGCCGTCCGCAGTGCCATTGAGGATTACTTCAAACTGGAGCTTGGCCGCCCGGAAATTCTGAACCGGATTGGCGAGAACATTGTGGTGTTCGACTTTATCCGTCAGGAAGCCGGAGAAGCAATTCTCCGTGCTCAGGTGAACAAGATTATCCGCCGCATGGAGGAGCAGAAGTCCATCCGCATCACCGTGCCGGAGGAAGCCTACGACCAGCTGCGACAAGCAGCACTGGCGGATTTGTCCAATGGCGGCCGTGGCGTAGGGAATCAGGTGGAAAGCCTGCTGATCAATCCCCTATCCCGGTGGCTGTTTGACCACGGCGTGTTGGAAAATGCTCGTGTAACCATTGACCGCTTTGATACAGCAGCCAATCCCCCCTGCATTCACTGCCATTTGGAGGAGGAAGAAGACCATGCCTGATTCCATAAAAAGCGTACGGCTGGGAAAAGCCGGTGTGCAGGGCGTGCGAAGCCTGGCACAGGTGGCCGAAGATTTATGGGGCACGCCTGCCGTTGCCGTGCCTTCCAAAGCATTGCCAGACACCGATGCACCTGAAACGGTGCAACCCCTTGCCTTTCCGTCCTTTGATCAGCTGTGGAAAACCGCCGATGAAACGGTGGACTGGACAGATGCGCTGGTGAATGCCCAGTGTCCGGACGGCATGACATCCCCCCAACTATGGGCATTCTTCCACGAACATGCACAGGCTGTGCTGGCCGGAGACACGGAAGCGTATCTTCAGGTGATGGATCGGGCTGACCCCTTGGGGGATTTGCAGCCCTTTGCCCGGAGCATTGAAGCCGCAGCAGACAGCAGCGACCTTCTGTCTGCCGCCTTTCAGGTGTTGCCTTCCTACTTGGAAGGTACGGAAGAAGCCAAGGAGCGGTACCTGTGCGGCATGTCCCTGCGCATTGCACGGGATCTGCTAGCCTTGCTGCCTGTATCCGCTGTGCAGGTAAAGGCGATGCAGGAGGACAAACTGCTGCTGTCTGTTACCTTTCCCCGGAGTGAATTGCAGAAGGTACATTTCAGCTTCATTGACCCCATTGCTTTTGTTCACGGACTTCAGCACACGGAGGCGTAAGTTTTTCTTCAACTCCATAAAAAACCAGCGGTCACGGATAGTAACATCCATGGCCGCTGGTTTTTTCATGTATTATTAGAACCGAACAGGGGTATAGGCCAATCCACGTTCTTCCAGCAGATTCAGCAGCTTCAGCCGCTCATTGAACCGCTCTGCACCCAAGGCGATTTCACAAGCCGTAGGATGGTTGGCCATCACTTCCCACCGGGCTTCACTTTCAGGAGAAGCACTGTGAGGACCGGAAGCACCTGCCGCACGGAAGTGCTGAATCATCTCCTGGGACATGCAACCGTTGCACACATAGCCGCCCAGAAGCACATTCTTTTCCTTCACCAGCTCAGCACCGTTCACAATGGTCTGATGGCCGTGAGTGGAGTCTGCCCAGTAAGCCAGGGTGCTGAACAGCCCCACCTTCTTGCCCTCCACCTTTTCCATGAAAGCCTTCATGGCAGCGTTGGGGCCACCCTTGTCCACCCAGTAGCCTAGGAGCACCACATCGCCGTCCAGCACGGGTTCACCATCGGCAAGGTTATGGATGGATTTTTCTTCCACATTCAGGGCGTTATAGATGCCCTCCGCCAGGCGGCGGGTGCAGCCGGAAAGGCTGGAATAAACAACCTGTACTTTCATTTTACCTTCTCCTTCTTACCGCAGTGTATTCAGATAATCTTCCACTGTTTCCAAGATGTAATCCGCTCCCCGGGGTCCCATCAAGGGCATGTGGGTAGCAATTTGCGCACCATCCACCAAGGGCATGCTAACCCGCAGATAGGTGTTGTCCCCTGCCAGCAGACGTTTGCTCACATCATCCGCCAACACCAAGGTGTGATGCAGCGACTTCATGATGTCGATGCGATCCTTTTCATCCGGCAGATACTTCAAATCTTCCGCCGGAACTGCATACAGGCGCAGGCTGTGGCGGCTAATCTTCTGCTTCACCGGGAAGCCAATCTCCCCCATGAAGCTGCTCAAGCCCTCCACTACAGGAGCATCGCTGAAGATTGCCACCTGAGGCTTGAATTCCTTCAGCATCATGCCGTACATCCGATACTGGGATACCTCCATGGCACGCTTCTTCAGCTCCATCTTCAGCGGCATGGCGACAGTCTTGCCCAACTTTGCGCCCACGGCTTCCAGCCAGTTCAGCGTGCCGGCATAGCCGTAGGGTGCGCCTTGCAAATAAGGCGTACCGCACTTGCTCTCCATGATTTTTGCAGCAGGCACAGCCTCTTCCCGGAGCACCAGATTCAGCACTGCATCCCCTGCATTGGCGATTTTCTCCACGCTGGTATCCATGCAAAGGCAGGCGTTCATTTCCATGCCGAAAGCCTCACGCATGAGACGACGAATTTCGTTCACATCACTCTTCATGCGGAAGCATCCTGCCGATGCACCCAGAATGTTGTAAGTATTGCCGCTTGCCTGCGTCTTTTCCTCCACCACATCCTGTGCCAGCAGCCGATAGGCTTCCTGAATGCCTACGCTGTAATCCCCACGGAAGCCGCCCTGTTCGAAGGCAATCAGCCGTGCCTTGACTCGCTCCTGCATGTAGGCGCATACGCCCTTCAAGTCCGTGCCAATCACGGCAGAGATGGAGGAAGCCACCACGAAGATCACCTGGGGATGATAGGCTTCATCAACCTCCACCAGTGCCTTTTCCAGTCGGCTCACATCCCCCATGACCACGTCGTCCTCGCTCATGTGGGTGGTAAAGAGGCGATTCTGCTGGTCAACCCCCAGCTCGCCGTACAGGCTCATGCTGAAGTGGGTGGTGCCTGCAGGACCGTACTCCAGAATCACGCTGCCATCCACCGTCAGCAAGCTCCACAAAATGCCCATCCGATCCGAAGGCGTGGGCAGATAACGTACCAGACCCATTACGCCTCGCCTCCTTTTCTGATTTCACGGCATTCCCGTGCCGCTGTTAAGAGTGCTTTCACTGCAAAGCCGGTGACTTCAAAGCCCAGCAGGCTGTTGGCACCGTCCGTGCGCACCATGGCAATGCCCTTTTGCCGCAGCCGGTTGGCGTACTCATGACCAAGGTACAGCATAGGATGCAGCTCATCATACACGTATTGCAGCGGTGCAATGTTGGCGGTTTTGGTGATATAGGGATCGCACTTTTCCAGAATGGCTGCCTTGTCCTCTGCATCTGCCGCTGTAATAGCAGAGGTCTGGATAATCTGCGGCACCATGCCTAGACTTACCATGAAGCGATTCAGCTCGAAGGTACGGAACGGGGTATTGCCGTAGATATAGGTAACACCTTCCAGCTCCTTCGCCGCTTCCTGCTTTGCCGCCACAGCCTTGGCTTCCAATGCCTGAAGCTCCTCCGGCAGGGGCATCTCCAATGCGGCGAACAGTTTCTGATAGCATGCCGCAATCTTTTCAGGTTCGGCAAAGCGGTCGAAGAACACGTAAGGAATGCCGAATTCCTCTTCCATTTTCTTGGCCAAAGGAAGAGCAATCTCGTTCACCACAATGTTAGCCTTAGCGGCGGCGCCTTCCCGAATGTCATCCACGGTGCAGCCGCAGGGCAGCTGCAAACCGATCTTCACCCCGGCATTTTGCAGCACATGGCTCAGCTCCGTATCCGCAAAGCTGCCCATCCGCTGACCCAGCAGGTTCACCCTACCATCGCAGGGACGCTTCTCCATGAGCGAGAAGCAAGCCGTGATGGTACGCTCCAAACCCGGCAGATGATTTTCACACTTGAAATGCTCCGTATGCACCGCCATAACAGGAATGTTATACTTTTGCGTCAGGGCATCGGCAGCCGCATCCATGTCGTCGCCGATGATTTCCACCACGCAGGTGGTCACCAGGAAGACGGCCTGAGGCTTGTATTCTTCCATTACCTCGGCAAAGGCAGCCTCCACCTTTTTGACACAGCCGAAGGTTACGTCGTGACCGTCCAGCACCACAGACACGCACCGTCCCCCAAGGCCGCCAAAGTCCTCAGAGTGAATGGTCATGTGCTTGGTGTAATAGGCGCATTCGTCTGTGCCGATGATCATAATCAGGCTGTTCTTGATTCCTCGAACTGCCATGGCTGCACCCATCAGGGGGCAGTGGGTTCCGGGGAACATGGCATTCGTCAGGGGCGCAACCTGCTTCATGCTCTCTACTTGACTGAGGGGCACCATTCGCTCGATCAGTTCTTTTCCGTTCATGTTGGCATGTGTTCCTTTCATGCTGTTTGGCAGGATGGTTTCCCTGCCATGTATCTTGTATCCAATCAGGAGATTTCCCGATAGGCAATGAGAGGCTTCTCTCGCCCCGGAATGTTGATGATGTCGCAATCCACATCATACACTTCCCGCATCATGCGAGGGTTAATCACATCTTCCGGCTTGCCTTCATCGTACTTCTTGCCGTTTTTGATGACCACAACCCAGTCGCTGACCTCCATGGCATGACTCAAGTCATGGAGCACCATGACCACGCCGATACCGCTTTCCCGGTTCAGTTTTTTCACCAGACGCATCATTTCCTGCTGATGGGAAATGTCCAGATAGGTGGTGGGCTCATCCAGGAAGAGGATTTCCGGCTGCTGGGTCAGCACGGTGGCGATCCACACACGCTGGCTTTCCCCGCCGGAGCATTCATTGATGGACTTCTCCCGCAGATCCCACACACCGGTGGCCTGCATGGCCCAGTCGATGATTCGCTGATCCTCTTCGTTGCAGCGTTCATACCATTTCTGGTAGGGCATACGACCGTAGCTGACCAGCTCCTTCACCTGAAAGTCCGGCGGGGCGGAATGCATCTGGGGCAGAACGCCGATGTGCTGCGCCAGTTCCTTGGCGGAAAACTCCTTCAGGTTCCGTGCGTCCAGATACACGGAACCCTTGCGGTAATTCAGCAGCCGTGTCAATCCCTTCAGCACGGTGGACTTGCCGGATCCGTTGGGGCCGATAATGGTGGTAATCTTCCCCTTTTCTACCCGGATGTCCATGTTCTTCACCGCCAGATAATCCCCATAGGCGATTTCGATATTCTGTGCTTTAATTTCCACTGACCTTTCCCTTCTTTCTCAGCATGTAGAGGAAGAACGGACCACCCGTAACGGACATGACAATGCCCACGGGAATTTCCATTCCGGGTACAATGGTACGGCCGATGGTATCCGCTGCCAGCAGCACCACCGCCCCAAGCAATACACTGGTGGGCAGCATGGCCTTGTAGTCCGATCCCACCAACAGCCGGGCAATGTGCGGCACAACCAGACCCACAAAGCCGATCATGCCTGCCACAGAAACGGTTGCCGCTGCCAGAAAGGCCGAAACAGCGGACAGGAACAGGCGGCTGGCATTCACCTTCACGCCAAGGGACTTGGCCATTTCATCCCCCAATTGAAGGGTGTTGGCACTCTTGATGCACATGAAGGACAGCACCAGCCCAATGCCCGCATACACTGCCAGAATCCGCACCTGTGACCAGGAGCGACCGGACAGGCTGCCATTCATAAAGGCCAGTACCCCTTGCAGGCTGTCGGAATACAGCAGTTGCAGCAGGGAGTTATAAGCAGACAGCACGGAGTTAATGGCCACGCCGGAGAGGATAATCCGCACCGGGTCAATGCCGCCCTTCCATGCAAGGGAATAAATCAAGCCGCAGGCAAGGGCAGCACCGCCGAAAGCAAACAGAGGCACTGTGTTGGTCAGGCTGGGAAACAGGAGCAGAATGGTGGTTGCCGCCGTGCCTGCACCGGCGGACACGCCAATGGTGCCGGGATCCGCCAAAGGATTGCGCATGACGGACTGCAGCAGTGCCCCGGAGGCGGACAGAGAGGCGCCGATCATAATGGCCAGCAGAAGCCGAGGCAGGCGCAGGTTGACAACAATCACTTTGATGGTACTGTCTTCTCCGGAAAAGATGGCGTGCAGGATTTCGCCAACGCTATATCCTGCACTGCCTACTGCGACTGCCACCACAGACAACACGGCCAGGAGAATCAGCAGAATCAGCCAAACCGTTCCCACGCGAAGGGCACTGACCTGCCGTTTGGTGGACTTTTTCTTCATGGTTACTCCTCTTACTCAGCGAAGTGCGCCAATACCAGATCAGCCAGATTGCTGATGTTGTCAATCACGTTAATGCCGGCACTGGAAACATAGGTCACAGGCAGATACATCACATCCCCATTGGCGAAGGCGCGGATGCTGTTCCAATATTCAGGATTGTTGGCATAGTCAGCCTCCATCAGCTGCTGATGCTCTTCGCCGGTCTTGCTCATGCCTACGCACAGCACCAGATCAGGATCATAGCCCAGGGCGGATTCCATATCCAGCTCCACCATGGAGGAAGCATCGTTGGTATACACGTTGGTCAGGCCGATCATCTCCGCCATGGAACCGAGGGTGCCGCCGTTGGTCTGAATATAGTGAGTAGGGGGTGCAGACTGAAGAATCATCACCGTCTTGCCGGCCAGCTGTTCCTTGGTGGCTGCCAGCTTGCTTTCCAAATCATCGAACCGCTGCAGAATGGCCTTGCCTGCCTCGCTGTCCTTGCCGAAAGCATCGATCAGCACTTCCGTCTGGCTCTTGATGGAATCATAAGACACGGTGTGACCGGCATCCACATAATACACGGGGATGCCCGCTTCCGTCAGCTGTGCACCGTAGGTGTCGGCAGATGTATAGCCCAGCAGCACCAGATCAGGCTCCATGGCCACCACCGTTTCAATATCAAAAGTAGTGCCATGACCCATGGACAGCAGTTGCGCCTTGGCAGACAAATCTTCCGGCCAGGTGACCACGGAGCTGGAGGGCACGGCAATCATGTTAACGCCCAGTTCGTACAGGGTCAGCACCGGGGTGGTAGACATGCAAACCACCTTTTCAGGACGGCTTGCCAGGGTCACAGCCTCGGTATAGCCCTTCTCCTGCATGTTGGCAGGATACTGAATGGTAACCCCTTCTACGGAAGAGGCTTCCGCCGCAGTATCTGCGGGGAAGCGCTCTTCAAGCAGGTCGATCAATTTGTTCAGGCTGTTCACAATCTGAATGCCCTTGGAGGTCACATATTCACTGGAGAGATAGATGATGTTATCGTTCTTGACGGCATCCAGCTGATTCCACAGGTCAGGATTCTCAGCGAAGGTTTCCTTGTACACACCCTCGATTACATCTGCCGTAGGCGCCGTGGGAGAAATGGCGAAGATCACTTCAGGGTTGGCGGTAAGTGCCGTTTCCGTATCCATGGTCACCGTGCGGCTGGCGGGATCTACCAGAGAGTCAGACAGGTTTTCGAAGGGAAGGAGTGCCAGCATGCTGCCCAGATAGCCCTGAGAAGTCTGCTGATAGGTGCCGGGGGTGTGGAAGAAGATCATCATGGTCTTGGTGCTGTGGGTTGCGCAGTAGTTGGCAGCACGCTCCTCCACAGCGGCGAACTCAGCAGCGATTTCATTCACAAGCTCTTCCGTGCCGAAGGACTTGGCCAAGGTCAAAGCTTCTTCCTTGGCTTCATTGTACGCAATGGAAGGGCCTTCGCTGGTGTAGTACACATTCACGCCGGCATCAGCAAACTGCTGGCCGTAGGTTTCCTTCTGGTAGCTGCCGACAATAACCAGATCCGGCTCATAAGCCAGCACGGATTCAATGTCCAGGCTGCTCATGCCGGTAGAAATCGTAGGAAGTTCCAGCACCCAGTCAGGATATTCAACAGAGCTGGCAGGCGTGGTCACTGCCACAGGGTGAATGTCGCAGCGCACCAGAATCTGCAGTGCTGCATTGGACAGGCACACGATGCGTTCCGGCTTCTTGGCCAGGGTCAGGGTCTCCCCTTCGCTTTCCTGCAAGTAGCTGGGATAATAAAGCACCATGCCGCCGTCCGCCGTTTCCTCTGCCCCTGCAAAGGCAGTAAGGGAGAGCATCATGGCAACCGAGAGGATCACCGCAACCAACTTTTTCAACATACTTCCTGAGCTCCTTTCTCATCCTGGGTCATGGTCAACACACGGTCGGCCAAATCATTGTACACAGCGTGCATGGGGGAAACGTCCAGACATTCAAACACCGTGCCGCCGCCGGCTTCCGCCTTCTGAATATCGCCGCTGCGGGGTACATAAGCCACCACCTGGGTGCCGATTTCATCAGCAGCCTTCTGCACAATTTCCTTTTCATCCGCAATATTCCGGGCATTGAGGATAATGCCGCACAGCCGAGCGTAGCCCCGCTTGCCGAAGTTGCGAATGGCCTGAGCGATATTGTTGGCCGCATAGAGCGCCATCATCTCGCCGGAGGATACAATAAACACCTCCCGGGCATAGCCTTCCCGAATGGGCATGGCGAATCCGCCGCAGACCACGTCCCCCAGCACATCATAAATCACGATGTCCGGCTGATAAGTTTCGAAGGCCTTCAGCTCTGCCAGCTTTTCAAAAGCGGAAATAATGCCTCGCCCTGCGCAGCCTACGCCAGGTGTAGGACCGCCGGACTCCACGCACAGCACGCCGCCGTAGCCTTCAAACACGATGTCCGTCAGCTTCAGCTCGTCACCCTTTTCCCGCAGCTGTTCCAACACCGTTGGGATGCGCTTACCGCCCATGAGCCCCTTGGTGGAGTCCGCCTTGGGGTCACAGCCGATTTGCATCACCCGATAGCCTTTCCTGGCCAAGGCGGCAGACAGGTTGGAAGTCGTCGTCGACTTGCCGATGCCACCTTTGCCATAGATTGCAATCTTCCTCACGAATGAACTCCTTTCCCCTCATCACATGCTGCCGGCAAGGGAATTTGTTTTTGCGCTGCCCTTGACAGAAGCGTGCCGACAGGATACAATGTTAGCTGTGACTAACGGTTTGAGATAACTAACCGCTGCTCACGATCTCATTGCAGGAGCCATTATAGCAAGGATGGCTGCTTATGAAAATGCAATTTCTACGGATGAAGTTTCAAAATCTTCGGATTGCACATGGTCGCTTATGCGACCCTTGAAGGGAGGAGAAACATGGCTGAACCCATCAGTCTGGAACAAAACGCCATTGATTACTGGGATCTGTTTTATAATCAGCGCAGCATCTGCGAGGCCTTCATATCGGAAAGTGCCGAAGGAGCAAAGGATGCCTTCCATCAGCAGGTAGCCCGCATTACCCGGCTTTACGGTGCACCCAACACGGAGCAGTCCTTTATTCTGCTGACTTCCCTGAACCGGGGACTGTATGATTATTTACAATATCATCTGAATCTTTCCCTGACAGAATGCTGCTATCGCAACCGGGTGCACAATCATGCCGTGCACAACACCCAGGATTTATTATCTGCCGGGGATCAAATCATTACCGATTATTATGCCGCCACACGCACCTACCAGCTGCAGCGCTCCCATTTCGACAACGCCTGCGCCTATATTCAGTCCCACCTGAGCAGTGATTTGTCCCTGCAGGCGGTGAGCAGTGCCATCTTCATCAGCAAGTGCCACCTGTGCGAAATTTTCAGCACCGTCACCGGGCGCACCTTCGGAGATTATGTGCGCAATCAGCGTCTGACCCGTGCCAAACTGCTGCTCAGCACCACCCAGCGCACCATTGAAGATATTTCTCAGGCCTGCGGTTACCAAACCGCCGCTTACTTTTCCACCGTTTTTAAGAAGGAAATCGGTCAATCCCCCATGCAGTTCCGCCGCAGCAACAGCCAATGGAAAGATGAAAGGGCGCAGGTGGCGGATTTTTCGATGAGATTAGCCATGGAATGAAGTAGGATGATGACCTGCTTCCTGCTCTTCCATCGTTCTTT
>CAVGBO010000055.1:18407-20962 GCA_963627465.1 Phocaeicola dorei | reverse complement strand
TTCGACCAGTGAGTGAGTGCAAAACTCGACAAAGTGGCTTTGCCACTTTGTCGATCCCCTGATGAAGCGTTTTGCCTCATCAGGGGATGCTTGCTTATAAGAACATGCTTGCAATGGTAACACCAATCACATAAACCAGATAAACAACAATCATAGGCTTGTGCCGCATGACCAACGCCAAGTATTCCCGGAGGGAAGCGGCAGGCACATAGTAGAGGGCCGTTTTACCGCCGATTCCCTGAGCGTCCATCTTCAACTCCCGTGCCAGGAGCACGGCACGCAGCACGTGATAATCACTGGTGGCAATGACGCATTGGGTTCCTTTCCCTTCCTTTTCCATGATGGCATTGGAGAAGAGCAGGTTTTCGCGGGTGTTGGTAGAGCGATTTTCTTCGATGATTTTCTCCTCCGGGATGCCCTGAGACAGCAGATATTGCTTCATAGCAGCAGCTTCGGAGATAACCTCGTTCTTTCCCTGCCCGCCGGAGACAATGAAGCGTGCCTGCTTGTTCCCCTGCTCATACCAGCGGATGGCCGCATCCAGTCGGCCTTTCAGCAGGGGCGTTACGGTTCCGTCTTTGCGGATGCCGCAGCCCAGCACAATCACATAAGGACAGTTGGTAGGCTTCTTCAGCCGACGATAGGTAAAGGAGTAAAGCACGAATCCGCCGAGGGCCAAAGGCACGTACAGCACAATGTTCATCATGAACACTTGCAGGGCTACTTCCATAACGCTGCCGGATACACCGCTGAAGCAATTCAGGTACCAGGCATAATCACCGGCCAAGATAAACAAGCTCCACACAAGGGGCTGCAGGTGTGTCAGGGAAAAACCTTCACGCTTCAGCACCAGAACGCCGTCCACCATGAGGAGCAGACTGGTGCCCAGCAGGCTGAGAAGAATGAAAAAATTAAAAATCAAACCAATGACCATGCCCACGGTTTCCGGCGCAATCAGGAAACCAATGTACAGCACGGCGAATGCACCGTGATACAGGGCAAGCTCCAATAGGAAGCCGTTGATCATCCGCCTGGGCTCCTTGTGAATCAGCACCTGTGCCAGAATCAGGCAGAGTAGGGTGGCCAAAGCGTGAATAAGCAAGTTCAGGGATAAATTATCCATCGGAGAGCCCCTTTCAAAAAACCGTTCTCATCATGATAGCACATTTAACAAAGAAATGCTACCTTGTTACAAGGAAAAATCAGCATTTGGGATTGACATCGGGTGATGGATATGGTATGATTTTATTAGGAATAAATCCTAATAGCATGGTAACAACTGAAAGGATGGAGCATGATGGAGAAGAGCACCAAGTATGCCGGTACCCAGACGGAGAAGAACCTGTGGGAAGCCTTTGCCGGAGAATCCCAGGCACGGAATAAGTACACATACTTTGCCTCTGTAGCAAAGAAACAGGGGTTTGAGCAGATTGCTGCGCTGTTCCTGAAGACGGCGGAAAACGAGAAGGAGCATGCCAAGCTGTGGTTCAAGGAGCTGCAGGGCATTGGCGACACGGCCGAGAATTTGGCCGCCGCTGCAGAAGGGGAGAACTACGAGTGGACGGACATGTACGAGGGCTTTGCCAAGACGGCTGAGGAAGAAGGCTTCCCGGAATTGGCCAAGCGTTTCCGTTTGGTTGCTGCGGTAGAGAAGCATCACGAGGAGCGGTATCGTGCCCTGCTGCACAATGTGGAAACGGCAGAGGTCTTTGCCAAGAGTCAGGTGAAGGTGTGGGAGTGCCGCAACTGCGGTCATATCGTGGTTGGCGAAAAGGCACCTGCTGTGTGCCCTACCTGCAATCATCCGCAAAGCTACTTCGAAATCCATGAGGAGAATTACTGAAAAGAACGCTTTTGATCCGAAAGCCCTGTATCAGCTTGGCTATGGGCTGTATGTCCTGACAGCAAGGGATAGGGAGAAGGACAACGGCTGCATCATCAACACTGCCATGCAGGTAGCAAGCGAGCCGCTGCTGGTGGCGGTGGGGGTGAACAAGCAGAATTACACCTGCGATCTTGTGCGGAAGACAGGGCTGCTGAATGTGAACAGCCTAACCGTGGACACGCCTTTCGAGGTATTCCGGCATTTCGGCTACCAAAGCGGCAGAACTGTGGACAAGTTTGCCGGTAAGACGCCTGCAAGGAGCAGCAATGGTCTTCCGATTCTGACAGAGTACACCGGCGGATTCCTTTCCCTGTCGGTCAAGCAGGAAATTGATGTCGGTTCCCATATCCTTTTCCTGTGCGAGCCTACAGAAGGATGCCTGCAGCTTGGCACGGAAACCGTGACCTACGCCTACTATCAGCGGCATATTAAGCCCAAGCCTGCAAGCACACCCAAGCGGAAAGGCTTTGTGTGCAGCGTGTGCGGTCATGTCTACGAGGGAGACACCCTTCCGGCAGATTACATCTGTCCTATTTGCAAACACGGCGCAGCCGATTTTGTGCCAATGTGAATCACCCTGGGGTACTGATGAAAAGAGGAGACCTTCTGCTTTGGCAGAGGGTCTCCCTTTTGAAATTCGAGATATAGCAGCAATCAGGCAAACTCATGC
>CAVGBO010000055.1:1556-18308 GCA_963627465.1 Phocaeicola dorei | reverse complement strand
GGAATTTGTCGATTTCTTCATATTAATCTGTGAGTAATTGATCCAACAGTCGCTGCCTGTTATTGATAAACATTTTTGTCACCTGGTAGCTCTCTGTATCCTCATATTCGCACAGATGTATGCTTCCATGATCAAAACAATAGATATCTGCACCTGGCAGTCCTAACAAAATTGGCGAATGCGTAACGATCATAAACTGCGCACCCTCTTTTGCGCAGTTATATATTTGCATCAACAATGTAAGCTGTCTCTGCGGTGATAATGCAGCTTCCGGCTCGTCAAAAAGATACAAACCGTTGGGGCGCAAATTATTCTGTGCCATTGCGAGAAAACTCTCTCCGTGTGATTGCTCATGATATCTAGCGGGGTGTACAGGGTCTGCATATGCTTCTTCCTGCGTTGCAACATTATAAAAACTTTCTGCCCTAAGAAAATATCCCCACTTTTCCTTCCGATAGCTTTTGATAAGTCTTATCGCATCACACAACTCTGAATGTGTATCATGCGTAGAAAAAACATAATTCTTCGTTCCTCCTTCAGGATTAAAACCATGTGCTACGGCAAGTGCCTCCAATAAAGTTGACTTGCCACTGCCGTTTTCTCCGACAAAAAAAGTAATGGGTTTGTTAAAGTCGAGTTTTTCAACACCCTGAAGGGCTTCGATTCTCTTTAGATAACTATCATTATCAATTTTATTCCAATCAAATATTACTCTCTGTATGAATTGACCATTCATCTAATCACCTCGACATGTAAAAACTTCCCGATTCTCTTCTTCTTACTTTTTGAACAAGACGCAGCCGTTGTTTCCGGCTCAATCAATTCCAATTTGCATTGCTGCTTGTTTTTAAAAGTGGGCAATCCCGATTGGAATTGCCCACTGATCGTGCTGATTATGTGATTATTCTCGTCTGCACGATTTCTTGCATCAAATGATGTAAGTTTGATGTAAATCGCTGTTTTCCTACTTTTGTCAAATGAAGTCCATCCCGCCTATTTGGTAAAACAGCACATCTTTACATCATCTCAATAGAGCTTTGCGCCTGCCGGAATGTGAGGATCGACCATCAGCAAATGCAGCTTTTCTTCGCCGTTTTCGTGATGCACAGCGGAGATCAGCATACCACAAGAGTCAATGCCCATCATAGCTCTCGGAGGCAGATTGGTAATAGCAATGAGCGTCTTGCCAACCAGCTCTTCCGGTTCATAATACTCATGAATGCCGCTCAGAATGATCCGATCCGTGCCGGTGCCATCGTCCAGAACGAACTTCAGGAGCTTCTTGGACTTCTTCACGGCTTCACATTCCTTCACCTTCACGGCACGGAAATCGCTCTTGGAGAAGGTGTCGAAATCCACCTGATCTTGGAACAGAGGCTCGATCTGCACATTGGAGAAATCAATCTTCTCCTCGACTTCGGGAGCCGCCTGAGCAGCCTCCGCAGGAGCCGAAACTTCCTTGGAAACCTTCTTGTCGGAATCCATCGGCTTCATCGTCGGGAACAGCAGCACGTCCCGAATTGTTGGGCTGTTGGTCATCAGCATCACCATACGATCCAAACCGAAGCCCAGACCGCCGGTGGGGGGCATGCCGTACTCCAGAGCGTTCACAAAGTCTTCGTCCACTTCGGCGTGAATGCCCTGTGCCAGCCGTGCCTGCATCTGATCCTCAAAGCGACGGCGCTGATCAATGGGGTCGTTCAGCTCGGAGAAGGCATTGCCCATCTCGTGGCCGGTAATGAAGAACTCGAAACGTTCCGTCAGCGTGGGATCTTCCGGCTTCCGCTTGGCCAGGGGGCTGATTTCCACCGGGTAGTCCATGATAAAGGTGGGCTGCACCAAGGTGGCTTCTACATATTCGTCAAACAGGGCTTCAAGGCAGTCGCCGCGCTTGGCGTCCTTCTCCACATGCACGTTGCGCTTTTCGCAGACGGCACGGGCTTCCTCGTCACTGCCCCAGGTCTTCCAGTCTTCACCGCAGGCTTCCTTCACGGCGTCTGCCATGGTGATGCGCTTCCACGGAGCCTTCAGGTGGATGATTTGACCCTGATACTCCACGTCTGTGGTGCCCAGTGCCTTCATGGCAACGAACTCATACAGCTGCTCCACCATGTCCATCACATCGTGATAGTCGGCATAGGCCTGATAGGTTTCCACAGAGGTGAATTCAGGATTATGAGTAGCGTCCATGCCTTCGTTGCGGAAGATACGGCCTACTTCATACACTCGCTCGAAGCCGCCAACAATCAGCCGCTTCAGGTACAGCTCCGTTTCAATCCGCAGGAACATGTCCATGTCAAGGGCATTGTGATGGGTGCGGAAAGGCTTGGCAGCAGCACCGATTTCCACCGTCTGCAGCACGGGGGTATCCACTTCCAGGAAGCCTCGGCCGTCCAGAAATTCACGCACGGCGGCGATGATCCGGCTCCGCTTGCGGAAGGTGTCCCGCACACCGGGATTGACGATCATATCCACATACCGCTGGCGGTAGCGCAGATCCACATCCTGCAGGCCATGGAACTTTTCAGGCAGCACCTTCAGGGACTTGCTCAGAAGGGTGACGCTTTGGGCATGGATGGACACTTCACCCGTTTTGGTGCGGAACACCAGACCTGTAATGCCCAGCACATCGCCTAGGTCATCTTGCTTAAAGGCGGCATAGGATGCTTCGCCTACGTCGTCACGCTTTACATAAATCTGAATGTCGCCTTCGCCATCCAACAGGTGCGCAAAGGAAGCCTTGCCCATAACCCGGCGGCTGGTCATACGACCGGCGATGGAAACCACCTGACCCTCCAGTGCATCAAAGTTGTTGACCACATCGGTGGAATGGTGGGTTACATTGAATTTCGTAATGAGATAGGGATTCTGACCGGCATCCAGCAGACCCTGCAGCTTCTGCCGGCGGATAATCTCCTGCTCAGTCAGCGGAGGAGTAAGGGGGGTTACGGGATAATCAGCCATGGGGGACGCCTCCTTGTACTTAGCGGCGAATGTCAATAACCTTGTAGTTTACATTGCCGATGGGAATTTCAATAGGAACGATCTGACCCTTCCGAGCACCCATCAGCGCCATGCCTACAGGGCTTTCGTTGGAAATCTTGTTCTGCCAGGGATCGGCTTCTTCAGCACCTACGATGGCGTACTCGAAGTTCTCGCCGGTCTCTTCATCTTCCAGCACCACGGTAACGCCTACGGATACCTTTTCCGTGCTGATTTCGCTGTCGCTGACTACCACAGCGGTGCGCAGCAGGTTCTGCAGCCGGTTGATTTCTTCCTCAACCTTGGCCTGCTCCTTCTTAGCTTCGTCATACTCGGCATTTTCGCTCAAGTCACCAAAGCCACGGGCAATCTCGATCTGCTTGGCCACTTCGTTGCGGCGGGTACCAATGAGGTAATCCAGCTGCTCCTGCAGCTTTTTCATACCGTCTTCTGTCATGATGTTGCGTTTTTCTTCTGCCATGGATGGATCGACTCCTTTCATCCTATCAACGATAAAGAAGCACCCTGCCCGGAACATGCTGCGCAAGGTGCGTCCTGAGGTTCAGATTCACCAGATGATTATAATGGATTTGCCTGACCTTGTCAATCATTGGGGACGAAGCCATCGAAGATTTCCAGGTCGTAGCGGCCTCTCTGCTTGTCCATGTCGGTCTGGGTGTGAATGGTCCAGCACACCAGCGTGGGGCGGAAGAGCCGCATAAGGGTCATGGCCAAATTGCCGTCCGTAGCCGCTTCATAGGCAATGAAATCCGGCCGGCCAGCCACGTTCTGAATGAGTGTCCCCAGGAAGAAGAAAAGCACGGTCTGCTCCCGACCGTTTCCCTTGCCGAAGGACAGCTGTCCCCGAATGACTTCCGGCGCATTCTGCTTGAACCAGCGAACGGCCAGGGGGTGGAAGCTCTCCACACAATAGGGACCGCCGTAGGCTGTCAACGCCGCATAGGTCATTTGGCACAGTTGATTCAGCCGCTTGTCCGGCTTGATTTCCACAATCAGGGGAACCTGCTTGTTGACGCATTGCAGCACCTCATCCAAGGTGGGAATGGTGCAGTCACTTCCTTTTAATTGCAGCTGCCGCAGCTCCTGCAGGGTAAAGTCGCTGATAGGACGGTCAACACCGCACATGCGCTTCAATGTGTCATCATGGAACACCACCAGATGGTCATCCTTGGTCAGGTGCACGTCCAGCTCAATGCCAAAGCCGTGCCGCACGGCATTCTGAAAGGCTGGCAGGCTGTTTTCCGGCAGCGCATCATTCCACAGCCCACGATGGGCATAATCGTATCCCTTCAGGTGGTCAATCTTCCGCCGGGGAAAATTAGGCAGGATCAGAAAAAGATACAGCACAAAAAGAATCACCAGCACCAATAGCAAGGTTTGCATGTTTGTCATCTCCCAGAAGGATTCGAGCGAACCCCTCGCAATTTCACAGGATTTATGATACCATAGACAGGGCGTTCCGTCCAGCTTGCTTTTGCGGAACGGGACGACGCTTATGCGTTGATTTTTCGATGGCTATGTGGAGGGAATACCATGAAGAAGCTGGCTTTGCTGGCTACGGGAGGAACCATTGCCTGCCGGGAAACGCCGGAGGGGCTGTCCCCGGCACTGGATGCAAGAGAATTGCTGCGGGAGATCCATATCAGTGGCGATACGGAGATTGTCTGCCGGGACGTGTTCTCCATGGATTCCAGCAACATTCAGCCGGAGGAATGGACGAAGCTTGCCTACGCCTGCGATGAAGCCATGCAGGACTGCGATGGCGTAGTGGTAACCCACGGCACGGATACCATGGGCTACACGGCCGCTGCCCTCAGCTATATGCTGCTGGGGCAGAAAAAACCGGTGATTTTCACCGGCAGCCAACTGCCCATGGGTGCCCCTTTTTCGGATGCGGAAACCAATCTGGCCTGCGCCATCGAGGCGGCAAGGCAGGGGATTCCGGGCACTTACGTGTGCTTTCATCGGAAGCTGATTCTGGGCACCCGGGCGGTGAAGACCCACACCACCAGCTTCGATGCCTTTGACAGCGTGAACCGCGCCCTGTGCGGCGTGATTGATAGCGAAGGCGTTCATTTCCGGCAGCCCTTGGAGATCACAGAGCCTTACTGCCTGCGGCCGGAGGTGGACAGCCGGGTGTTCCTACTGAAACTGATTCCCGGCACCCATCCGGACATTATGGATTATGTGCTGAAGGCAGGCTATCGGGGCTTGGTGATTGAAGCCTTCGGCCTAGGCGGACTGCACTACATTCGCCGGAATCTGGTGGATAAGCTGCGGATGCTGCGGGAGCATGGCATCCGGGTGCTGGTGGTCAGCCAATGCATGTATGAAAAAGCGGATCTGTCCATTTATGAAGTGGGCAATCAGATGCTGAAAGCTGATGTGATTTCCGGTAAGGATATGACGACGGAAGCAGCTGTTACCAAGCTCATGTGGGCACTGGCACAGGAGGATCCTGACCGCTGGCTGAGCCGCAGTCTGTGCGGAGAGTTTGGGGCGTAAACAGGCTGTGTTTTCCTTGCGTCAACCTCTTTGACGTGGTAGAATACACAATGGCAGTTTTTTAGAATACAAGGAGCAACAGATGGAAGCAAGAATCAAGCTGGAGAACGTTTCCTTCACCTATGAAGAGGCAGAAGAGCCTGCACTGAAGAACGTCTCCCTTCAGATTATGCCCGGAGAGTTTGTGGCGGTGCTGGGACATAACGGCTCCGGCAAGTCCACCCTGGCCAAGCTGCTGAATGCCCTGTTTATTCCCACAGAGGGCACGGTAACGGTCTGCGGCATGGACACGAAGATAGAGGAAAATACTCTGCCGGTTCGGCAACGGGCAGGCATGATTTTTCAGAACCCGGATAACCAGATTGTTTCCTCCATCGTGAAGGAAGATGTGGCTTTCGGGCTGGAGAACATGGGCATCCCTACGGAAGAAATGCTGCCCCGGATTGAGTCTGCACTGTCTGCTGTGCACATGAACGAGTTTGCGGACAAGGCTCCGCACATGCTTTCCGGCGGACAGAAGCAGCGTGTGGCCATTGCAGGCGTGCTGGCCATGGAACCGGATGTGATCATTGCAGACGAATCCACAGCCATGCTGGATCCTTCCGGCCGCAAGGAAGTGCTTGACACGGTGCGCCGGCTGAATCGGCAGAAGGGGATTACCGTGGTGTGGATTACCCACTTCATGGAAGAAGCAGCCCAGGCAGATCGGGTGGTTGTTGTATCCGATGGTCGGGTAGTGCGGGATGGCAAGCCCCAGCAGGTTTTCGAGGAGATTGATACCATGCGTCAGCTTCATCTGGATGTGCCCCATATGACGGAGTTGGCGCATCAGCTGCGGGAGGCAGGCATGCCTCTGCCCCACGGCATCCTGACGGTGGAAGAAATGGCTGAGGAGGTTATGAAGCTGCTATGCCCATCGAAGTAAAAAATCTGACCCATACCTACAGTGCAGGCAGCGCCTTTCAGGCTACGGCCATCCGCAATGTAAACCTGATCATTGAGGAAGGGGAGTTTATTGCGGTCATCGGCCACACCGGCTCGGGCAAGTCTACCCTGGTGCAGCACCTGAACGGGCTGCTGAAGCCCACGGAAGGTCAAATTCTGGTGGATGGGGAAGACCTGAACGGGGAAAAGGTGGATCGCCGCCGGATTCGGCAGAAGGTGGGTCTGGTGTTCCAGTACCCGGAATATCAGCTCTTTGAAGAAACGGTTGCGAAAGATATTGCCTTCGGGCCGAAGAACCAAGGACTCAACGCAGATAAAATTGATGAACGGGTGCACAAGGCTATGGAGCAGGTGCATCTGGACTATGACAAGTATGCCGAGCGTTCGCCTTTTGAACTTTCCGGCGGACAAATGCGCCGTGTAGCCATTGCTGGTGTGCTGGCCATGCAGCCCAAGGTGTTGATTCTGGACGAACCTACGGCCGGACTGGATCCTCAGGGGCGTGATCGAATCTTGGGCATGGTGAAGGAGCTGCATCAGGCAGGGGACACCACGGTGGTCATGGTGAGCCACAGCATGGATGACGTAGCTCGGCTGGCTACCCGACTTGTGGTCATGAGCCGGGGCGAGTTGGTGGCAACGGGTACACCACGGGAGATTTTCAAGCAGGTTAAAATGATGGAGTCCATCGGCCTTGGCGTGCCGGAGGCAGCCAAGCTTTGCAACATGCTCCGTCAAAAAGGCATTCCGCTGCCGGATGATCTGTATCAGATGGACGAGGCGAGGGATGCCATACTGGCACGGTGGAAGGAGGTGCGCTGATGTTCAAGGACATTACCATGGGGCAGTATTACCCGGGGGACAGCTTTGTGCATCGGCTGGATCCTCGCATGAAAATCGTGCTGACGGTGATGATGATCGTCGCTGTATTCATGGTGCATTCCTTGGTGGGCTATGCCTTGGTGCTGGCTTTCGTTTACTGGATTACCAAGCTGGCCACCATTCCCTTTAAGCTGCTGATGAAGGGCATCAAGCCCCTTCGGTTCATCCTGATCCTGACCTTTCTGCTAAACCTGCTGTTTTCTAACGGAGAAACGGTGTGGTGGCAGTGGAGTTTCATTACCATTACCAAGGAAGGGTTGACCCAAGCCATTCATTATTCCCTGCGGCTGATGTTCCTGGTGGTGGGTACGTCTCTGCTGACACTGACCACATCCCCTGTTTCTCTGGCAGACGGATTGGAACTCTTGCTGTCGCCCTTGAAGAAGGTGCATTTCCCTGCCCATGAGCTGGCCATGATGATGACCATTGCCCTGCGCTTTATTCCTACCCTGCTGGAAGAAGCGGATAAAATCATGAAGGCGCAAATGGCTCGGGGCGCAGACTTTGAAAGCGGCAACCTGTTTGCCCGGGCAAAGGCCATGGTGCCTCTGCTGGTGCCCCTGTTCGTCAGTGCTTTCCGCCGTGCAGGCGACCTGGCCATGGCCATGGAAGCCCGCTGCTACCACGGGGGAGAAAACCGTACCCGTCTCCGTGTGCTGAAGATTACCAAGAATGATTGGCTGGCTTTCGCCGTTATGTGGGGGCTGATTGCACTGATTGTGGTGGAGGGCATCGTCCTTTAACAGCACATCGGATTTCCAATAAAACAATGTAGGTTACAGCTGATGAAACGCATTTTGTTGACCCTTGAGTATGACGGTACCAACTACTCCGGCTGGCAGCGGCAGTATAATGGGCTAGCGGTGCAGCAGGTGCTGGAGGAAGCCCTTTCTGCCGCCTGCCGGGAAAAGATTGCTGTCACCGGAGCCAGCAGAACGGATGCAGGGGTTCACGCTCTGGGGCAGGCCGCCCACTTTGATACGAACTGCGGCATTCCGCCGGAAAAGTTTCCTTTCGTGCTGAACACCATGCTGCCGCCGGATATTCGGGTGCACACGGGACGGCAGGTGCCGCCGGACTTTCATGCCCGATTCATGACCGGTGGAAAGCGATACACATATCGCATCATCAATAGCCGCCACGGCAGTGCCCTGAAACGAAATACCCATGTACATGTGCCTGTGCCGCTGGATGAAGCAGCCATGGCCAGAGCGGCGGAAACCCTGCTGGGGGAGCATGACTTCGCTGCTTTTCAGGCGTCCGGCGGCACGGCGAAAACCACGGTGCGCACCATTCGGGCTGTATTCCTTGTGCGTCAGGGAGATGAAATCATCCTGACCATTGAAGGTAACGCTTTCCTGTACAATATGGTGCGGATCATCGCCGGCACACTGATTGAAATTGGCCTGCATAAGCGGGGGGAGGATGCCTTTCAGGAGGCTTTCCGCACCTTGAACAGGCTGAGCCTGGGCGTGACAGCACCACCTCATGGGCTGGAGCTGACAGAAGTGTTCTATCCTGAGGCGGCCTTCCGGGATCCGGAAGAAGTCCGCTGGCACCAGCCTTGAAACCCACTTGTGTGAAATTGCTGGGAATCAAACCCTGTTGGAGGAATATGCATGCTTCGAGTAAGCAACCTGAACCTTCCCCTTGCTGCCGGCGATGAGGAGCTGATGCAGCTGGTGCTGCGCCGGCTTCGCATTCCTGCAAGCAGACTGCGCACCATGACCATCTACCGCAAGTCCATCGATGCCCGTGACAAGGAAGACGTCCATTTTGTCATGACCATGGATGTGGAGGCGGAAGGGGAGGAGGAACTGCTCCGCCACATGAAGAAAGGCACGGCGGAAAAGGTTGTGCCCAAAACGGCAAAACCCCTGCCAACGGCGACCTTTGCTAAGCGACCTGTAGTGGTGGGAGCAGGACCTGCAGGGCTCTTTGCCGCCTTGACCCTTGCCCGGAGCGGTGCCAATCCCATTCTGCTGGAGCGTGGCAAGCCGGTGGATGCTCGGATGCAGGACGTGGATGCCATGCGCACCAAAGGAATACTTGATCCTGAAAGCAATGTCCAGTTCGGCGAAGGCGGTGCGGGAGCCTTCTCGGACGGCAAGCTGACCACGGGCATTAAATCTCCTTGGCAGAAAACCGTGCTGAAAACCTTCGTGAAGCACGGCGCACCGGAGGACATTCTGTATCAGCACATGCCTCACATCGGCACAGACAACCTGCGCCATGTGGTGGCGTCCATGCGGCAGGAGATCATCAGCCTTGGGGGTGAGGTTCACTTCTCCGCTCAAATGACAGGGCTAATCCTTCGGGGAAGCCATGTGGAGGGCGTGACATACCGGCAAGGGGAGGAAGAACGGGAACTTCTGACGGACACCGTGCTGCTGGCCATTGGCCACAGTGCCAGGGACACCCTGCAAAACCTTTTCCGGCAAGGGGTAACCATGGTGCAGAAGCCTTTTGCCATCGGCGTGCGAATTGAGCATCCTCAATCCATGATCAACCGAAGCCAATACGGAGCCTTTGCCAATCATCCGGCGCTGGGGGCTGCACCTTATAAGCTGGCGGCTCGGACGCCGGACGGCCGGGGCGTTTACACCTTCTGCATGTGTCCCGGCGGTGAAGTGATTCCGGCAGCATCTCAGCTCGGGGGACTGGTGGTCAACGGCATGAGTTATCACGCCAGAGACGGTCGGAATGCCAATGCGGCACTGCTGGTGGGCGTTCGCCCGGAGGATTTCGGGGATGATCATCCGTTGGCAGGGTGCGTGTGGCAGCGAAGTATTGAGCAGGCTGCGTTCCGTTTGGGGGGCAGCAATTATCATGCTCCTGTGCAGCGGGTGGAAGATTTCCTGAATCATCGGGCAAGCAAGGCGTTGGGCGAGGTGGAACCTACCTATCTGCCCGGCGTGACTCCTTGCGATTTACATGAGTGCCTGCCTGCCTTTGTGGCGGAGGATCTGGCTTTCGGTATCCGCCAAATGGATCGGCAGCTTCACGGCTTTGCCATGCCGGATGCGGTAATGACTGGTGTGGAGACACGTTCCTCTTCGCCGGTGCGTTTGCCTCGTGGAGACGGCATGATGGCCTCCGTGGATGGTTTGTTCCCGGTCGGGGAAGGAGCCGGCTATGCTGGCGGCATCGTCAGTGCGGCAGTTGACGGCATTGCAGCCGCTTATGCAGCCCTGGAAAGGAGCCACGAACTATGATTTGCGGCGTGTGCTTCGACATGGACGGGGTGCTGCTGGATACGGAGTCCCTAAGCTTTCCCATGATGCGCAAGGCCATTGCTATGCAAGGGGAGACACTGACGGAAGCACAGTGGCAAACACTGCTTGGCGTGAACCTTGCTCATACCTGTGCATCTCTGAACACATGGTATCAGGGACGGGTACAGCCTGAGCAGTTTTTCCGGGATTGGGTGGATGTGACCTTCGACTATGTGCACGAGCACGGCATCCCGAAAAAGCCGGGGGCGGATGCAATCCTCCGTTCTCTTCGGGCGCAGGGCAAGAAAATCGCCCTATGTACCTCCAACAATGTGCAGGTAGTGGAGGAGTATCTTCGCTTGGCTTCCTGGGAGGGAGCCTTTGATGCCGTTATTACGGGTGATCAGGTGAAGCAGGGCAAGCCTGCGCCGGATATTTACCTGAAGGGCGCAGAAGCCTTGGGACTCTCGCCTGCAATGTGCATGGCCGTGGAGGACTCGGTGAACGGTGTGAAATCCGCTAAGGAGGCAGGCATGTTGACCGTTATGATCCCGGACATGCTGCCATATACGGATACTTTAGCTCCATACGTGGATCATAAGCTGGATCATCTGATGGCACTGGAAACTTTATTGTAATAGGAGTGATCAACATGACGGTAAAGGAACGCTTCCTCAAGTATGTGCAGGTAGAAACCACCTCGAACCCTGACTGCGACACCTGCCCCAGCACTCCCGGTCAGTGGACGCTGGCCAACATGCTGGTGGAGGAAATGAAGGCCATGGGCATTCAGGATGCTCGGGTGGATGAGCACTGCTATGTGTACGGCACCATCCCCGCTAAGGGAAATCACCCGGCGAAGGTGGGGCTGATCGCCCACATGGATACTTCCGATGGGGTTATGGGACCTACCCATCCGCAGGTGATTGACTGCTACGACGGCAAGCCCATTACTCTGAAAAACGGCGTGGTGATTGACGGCTTTG
Organism: Phocaeicola dorei; assembly: GCA_963627465.1. GTDB lineage: Bacteria > Bacillota > Clostridia > Christensenellales > Aristaeellaceae > CAKUFA01. Next base: position 6,772 of record CAVGBO010000055.1, on the reverse strand, counting down.
ATTTTCTGAAGGATCTGAAGGGCGATGAACTGATTGTCACCAGCGGCGACAGCGTGCTGGGTGGCGATGACAAGGCAGGCGTGGCGGAAATCATGACCCTTGCAGAACTGCTTTGCCGTGAGGATGCGCCTGAGCATTGCACGGTTTGCATTGCTTTTACGCCGGATGAGGAGATTGGTCGGGGCGCAGACCTCTTTGACGTTGCTGCTTTCGGTGCAGAGTACGGCTACACGGTGGATGGCGGTAAAATCGGCGAATTGGAGTATGAGAACTTCAATGCGGCTTCCATGGAAGTGACGGTTCACGGCGTGAACATTCATCCCGGCTCTGCCAAGAATCAGATGAAGAACGCCTGCCTTGTGGCCATGGAGTGGAATAGCCTTCTGCCTCCCACGGAAACCCCTGCGCACACGGAAGGCTACGAAGGATTCTTCCACCTGGGCGGCATGGAAGGCACGGAGGAGCTGGCGCAGCTCCACTACATCATCCGTGATCACGATGCGGATCGCTTCGCTAAGCGGAAGGAACAGGCACAGGACATAACGGATTTCCTGAATAAGCGGTACGGCGATGGCACGGTGGAGGTCACCATTCGTGACAGCTACCGCAACATGAAGGAAGTTGTGGAGCCGCACATGGAGATCATCCAAAAGGCCAAGGATGCTTACGAAGCCTTTGGCGTTGCACCGATTGTGCAGGCCATTCGCGGCGGTACGGACGGCGCAAGGTTGTCCTTCATGGGTTTGCCTTGCCCCAACCTGGCAACCGGCGGCTACAACTGCCACAGCCGTAAGGAGCTGGTCAGCGTCAACGAAATGGAAACCATGGTGAAGGTGCTGGGCTATCTGGTTGCACACGCATAATACAAAAACAACGGGCTATGAAAGTGTGATTGCCTTTCATAGCCCGTCTTTTTCGTTACGGAGTTCTATCGTTATTTACTTTGCACCCTTCAGGAATGCCACATAGCACTTGTAGCCTTCGTATAGGTCTGCCTTGTTGATGATTTCATAGGGCGCATGCATGGACAGCACCGCAATGCCGCTGTCGATGACGCTCATACCATACTTGGCGCAGATGTAGGCAATGGTTCCGCCGCCACCAACATCCACCTTGCCCAGCTCAGCCGTCTGCCATGCCACAGAGGCATCATCCATAATGCTGCGCACCTGAGCCATGTATTCCGCATTGGCGTCATTGGAGCCGGACTTGCCCCGGGAGCCGGTAAACTTGTTGAAGCAAATGCCTTGACCCAAGATGGCGGCGTTCTTCTTTTCAAACACGCCGGCAAAGTTGGGATCATAGCCTGCACTTACGTCGCTGGAAAGCATCCGACTGTTCTGCAGCGTGCGCATGACGCCCAGTGCATCGTAGCCATGCACCACGTTGTACAGCTCGGCAACGGTATTTTCAAAATAGGTAGCGGCCATGCCCGTGGCACCAACACTGCCGATTTCTTCCTTGTCGGTCAGCACGGCGCACAGGGTAGCGTCCGGCACACCCTCCCAGTCCAGCAAAGCGGCCATGGAGGGGAAGGCACACACACGGTCATCGTGACCGTAGCCCAGAATCATGCTCCGGTCGAAGCCCAGGTCACGAGCCTTTCCGGCAGGCACGATTTCCAATTCGGCAGAGATGAAGTCCTCTTCCTCCACTCCGTAGGTGTCGGCGAGAATCTTCAGCACATTAGCCTTGACGGCGTTGCTTTCCGTATCCTTCAGGGGCATGCCGCCCACAATCAGGTTCAGAGCATCGCCTTCAATGACGTCCTTGGCAGGCTTGCTCATCAGATCGGCAGAAAGGTGAATCAGCAGGTCGGAAATGCAGAAGACGGGATCATCGTCCTTCTCGCCGATGGCTACCGTGACCACCGTGCCATCCTTTTTGCAAATGACGCCGTGGAGAGCCAGAGGCTGAGTGACCCACTGATACTTCTTGATCCCGCCGTAGTAGTGGGTATCCAGGTAGGCCAGACCTTCGTCTTCATACAGAGGATTCTGCTTCACGTCAATCCGGGGAGAGTCGATGTGGGCACCCAGAATGTTCATGCCCTTGCTCATGGGCTCCTTGCCGATGATGAAGAGCATAATGTCCTTCTTCATCCATACCCGGTACACCCGGTCGCCGGCCTTGAGTTTTTCACCCTTGGCAATGACCTCATCCAGGTCACGGAATCCAGCTGCTTCGGCCAGCTTCACAGCTTCGGTAACGCACTCCCGCTCTGTTTTGCCGTTGTTCAGGAAAGAAACATAGCGCTTGCTCAGCGCTTCCACCTGCTCCAGTGCAGTTTCGTTATAGCCTTCCCAGGCATTCTTTTTATACATGGCGATTGCCATCCTTTCCGCAGTTTGTCATGGCAAAGCTGCGCATTTACAACCATGATTATAGCCAAAATCGGTGTATGTGGCAAGGGATAAATGCCCATCTTCCTGGAAAAGCTGCAAATTCACTATTGACAGGGGTTCCCACCATGGATATAATGACAGTCGTTACTCAGTAAAATGAAAGGAGGGTCGCAAAGTGTTCGTATTGTATGCATTGGGAATGGCTAATCTGTGTTTGCGACCCGACCTGTTCTGAGGCAGGAGCATCTTTGCGTGTGCCTGCATAGATAGATAACAGAAGCATCGGTCGCAGCGATTGCGTCCGGTGCTTTTTTGTGCATATGGGGAGAAAGGAAGTCGTTTATGAAGAAACAAAAGCCGGTTGCCGCCATGTGGGCACTGATCCGGGAAAACATGGGCAGCTTTATCGGCGCCATGGTTTCTACGGTGATGATTGTCATCATCGGATTTATCACGCCGTTGATGCTGGCGGAAATCATTGACAGCGTGCTGGGCACTGCACCCTCCACTCTGCCGAGCTGGATTTTAGCACCCATTGAAGCCCTTGGCGGACGGGATTTTCTGGTGAGCAATTTGTGGATCGTGGCGGTGGCATTGGTGGTGCTGAACCTGATCAACGGTCTGTTCACTTATCTGAAAGGTCGGCTGACGGCTGTGGCTAGTGAAAACATCGCCTATAAGCTGCGCACCAGCCTGTATGAGCACCTGCAGCGGCTGCCCTTTGCCTATCATGTGAAGGCGGAAACGGGGGATTTGATTCAGCGCTGCACCAGCGATGTGGATACCATCCGCCGGTTCCTGTCCGTGCAGGTGATGCAGGTGGTGAACACGGTGCTCATGGTGGTCATTGCCCTGACCATTATGCTGGGCAAAAATGTGACCCTCACTGTGTATTCCATGATTCTGGTGCCCCTGCTTTTCGGGTTTGCTATGTGGTTCTTCCGCAAGGTGCACAAAGGCTTCCGCTTCGCTGATGAGGCAGAGGGAAAAATGAGCGCTGTGCTGCAGGAGAACCTCTCCGGCGTACGGGTGGTGCGTGCCTTTGGTCAGCAGGAACGGGAAGTGGAAAAGTTCGAAAAGGTGAACCATGATTACTTCACCAAGTCCAAGCATCTGAATGATCTGCTGGCAGTATACTGGAGCGGCGGCGATATGCTGAGCATGACCCAGTCCTTTATTACCCTGCTGGTGTGCATTCTCTTTGCCTGCCGGGGAGAAATTACCGTAGGCACGCTGGTGGTGTTCACCAACTACGTGAGCCAGCTCCTGTTTCCCATCCGTCAGCTGGGACGTACCCTTAGCGATGCAGGCAAAAGTCTGGTGGCCATGGAACGCATTCAGGCTATTCTGCACGAGGAAGCAGAACCGGCAGAACCTAATGCGAAAAAGCCTCCGCTGGACGGGGACATTGTGTTCAACCATGTGTCCTTCCACTATGCGGACGATGATACCCCTGTACTTAACGACATTACCTGCACCATTCCTGCCGGAAAGACGGTGGCCATTCTGGGCGGCACCGGCAGCGGCAAAAGCACCATGATGTACCTGCTGCAGCGGCTGTACGAGCCAACCGGCGGCGAAGTCACCATCGGTGGCGTACCTTTGCAGGAGATTGACCGGGAATATCTTCGCAGCCATGTGGGACTGATTCTCCAGGAGCCCTTCCTGTATAGCAAAACCATTCGGGATAACGTGGGCATTGCCCTTCGGGATGCCTCCATGGATGACATCAACGGTGCGGCGGAAATTGCCAGCGCACGGAACTTCATCGAGCATGCGGATAAGGGCTATGACACCATCGTGGGCGAGCGTGGCGTGACCCTGTCCGGCGGACAAAAGCAGCGCATTGCCATTGCCAGAACCCTGCTGAAGGATAATGACATCTTAATCTTCGATGATTCCCTTTCCGCTGTGGATACGGAGACGGATGCGCAAATTCGTGCTGCCCTGCAAAAGCGGTCTTCCGGCATGACTACCCTGATTATCAGTCACCGCATTACTACCCTGAGTCAGGCAGATCTGATTCTGGTGCTGGAGAATGGCACCATCACCCAGCAAGGCACCCATGAGGAACTGTGCCGGGTGCCGGGCTTGTACCAGCGCATCAACAATATTCAAAATGCCTTGGAAGAAGAACTGAACCAGGCAAAAGCAGAGGAGGTGAGGGCATAATGCAGGCCTTTCAGGAACAGGAATATACCAAGCGAATTGATTTTTCCCTGTGGAAGAAGATCTTCCACATTGCCAAGGACTATCACAAAAACCTTGCCTTGATCGTCCTTTTCATGACGGTGTCTGCCATCATTGACGTGGCCTTGCCCCTCATGAATTCCTACGCCATCGATACCATTATCGGTCAGCAGCAGACGGAACAGTTAACCGGCTTTTGCGCGCTGTATGTGGGCTTGCTGCTGATTCAGGTGGCGATGATCTTCCTCTTCATCTACCAAAGCGGCAAGGTGGAAACCGGTGTGTGCTACACCATCCGCAAGCAGGGCTTCCACAAGCTGCAGGAGCTGCCCTTCTCCTACTATGACCGGATGCCTGTAGGCTACCTGATGAGCCGATTGACCACGGATACCCAGCGCATGGGAGATACCATCGGTTGGTCGCTGGTAGACCTTTGCTGGGGTGCAGTGTTTCTGGTAGCCTGCTCCATCCAGATGCTGGTGCTGAATTGGAAGCTGGCACTGGTGGTGATGCTGGTACTGCCGCCGCTGGCTGTAATCAGTTGGAAGTTTCAGCGGGAAATCCTCAGTGCTTACCGCAGCGTGCGGAAGCGTTCCAGCCAAATTACCGCAGGTTTTAACGAGGGAATCAACGGCGCCAAAACCACCAAGACCCTTGTCCGGGAAGACATGAACATTGAGG
>CAVGBO010000055.1:0-1546 GCA_963627465.1 Phocaeicola dorei | reverse complement strand
GTTCAATGAAGTGGCGCAGGATATGCGCAAGTCCTCTGTCCGGGCGGCTACCCTGTCTGCCCTGTTCATGCCTATTGTGGTGTCCCTTGGCTCCCTGGCTACTGCCTATGCCCTGTGGAAGGGCGGCTATGACGTGCTCAGCGGCGTGATGACCTTGGGCATGATGCAGGTGTTCATCAATTACACCGTCCAGTTTTTCCAGCCTGTTCGGGATATTGCTCAAATCTTTGCCGAGCTGCAATCCTCTCAAGCAGCGGCGGAACGGGTGGTTTCCCTGCTGGAAACAGAGCCGGATATTGTGGATACCCCTGAAGTGGAGGCTGTGTTCGGTGACAACTTCCATCCCAAGAAGGAAAACTGGCCTGCCTTGCTGGGGGACATAGAGTTTAAGGATGTGTCCTTCCGCTACAAGGATGGGGAGAAGGTGCTGGAGCACTTCAACCTGAAGGTGCAGCACGGTCAGACCATTGCCTTGGTGGGTGAAACAGGCAGTGGCAAGAGCACTATCGTGAACCTGATTTGCCGCTTCTATGAGCCGACAGAGGGGCAGATTCTGATTGACGGGGCGGACTACCGGACACGCAGCCAGCTGTGGCTGCAATCCAATCTGGGCTATGTGCTCCAGTCTCCTCATCTGTTCAGCGGCACGGTGGCGGATAACATTCGCTACGGCCGCCCGGAGGCTACGGATGAAGAGGTGCAGCTGGCAGCTCGGCTGGTGGGGGCGGAAAGCTTCATCCTGAAAATGCCGGAGGGTTTCAAAGCCAACGTAGGCGAAGGCGGCAACCGCCTGTCCACCGGGCAGAAGCAGTTGATTTCCTTTGCCAGAGCCATTCTGTGCAACCCGGCCATCTTTGTGCTGGATGAAGCTACTTCGTCCGTGGACACGGAAACCGAGCAGCTCATTCAGAATGCCATTCAAAAAGTACTCAGCGGACGGACAAGCTTCATCATTGCCCATCGGCTGTCTACCATCCGCTCAGCGGATCGGATTCTGGTGATTCAGCACGGCAAGATTACCGAGGAAGGCACCCATAAGCAGCTGATTGCCAAGCAGGGCTACTATTATCAGCTGTACACCAATCAGTTCCAGGAAGAGCAGGGGTTGAATATCCTTGCCGGAGAGTAATAATCGCATAGAATACATGAGAGAGGCGGAACCGCAATGCAAACGGTTCCGCCTCTTTGTCTATGGTCATTTTTCAGATGTTGAGGGAAGGAATAGAAAAAATATTGAAAACTATTGACATAAGTTAGGGGGGGGAGTAGAATTATACCAATCAATACTTTATGTTAAGGAGGAACTTATATGAACATAATCACTAGACAATTTCTTGAAGCTATGGAGAAGAGCAAATTAGGCTATGAGCTTTTGAATGAAGATAAAAACGGTAGCGACTATGTAGCTGTACCTTCAGGAGGAATGGAGGCCGACAAGGATTTCAAAGTTATCATGAGTTTTTCTGCAAAACCTGATAAGGTACAGATGCTTGTTTTTGGTGTGTGTAAAGTTCCTGACGATAAAGTGGGAAATGTTTTGATTGAG
>CAVGBO010000054.1:0-31030 GCA_963627465.1 Phocaeicola dorei | reverse complement strand
CTCGCAAGCCCTCCGACTGTTAATCGAAAATCGGCGACATGTGCGGCGATTTTCGCGCGATTTCGCAAGAAATCGCTTCCTTACACGAGCGAATGGCCGGGAGAGCGGCGTAGCCGATCGACCAATGAGCGAGTGCCATCCTCGTCAAAGTGGCAAAGCCACTTTGACGACACTATGACCGGGAGGGTATATCATGACGGATAGAACACTGCGGGTGCTGGAGTTTACCAAAATCCGCGATCGGCTGGCGGAGAAAGCCCTGACCCCCATGGGGGCAGAAAAGTGCCGCAGCCTGGTACCCTCCCAGAACATGAGCGAGGTACTCCTCTGGCAGCAGGAAACCGAGGAAGCCAATGTGGTGCTGACCTACTTCGGTGGGCATCCCCTGATTAGCTATGGGGACGTGCGCCCTTTCCTTGCCCTGTGCGATAAAGGGGCAACCCTAAGCCCCAAGGCACTGCTGGGCATTGCAGAGCTGCTCCGTGCCTGCCGTGCCGCCAGAACTTCCCTGATCACTGACCGGGACAACACCCCTCACCTTCGCCAGCGTGCGGAGGGGCTGAGCAGCCTGCGGAATGTGGAGCAGGATATTACCGACGCTATTCTTTCCGAGGATGAGATTGCCGACCGTGCCTCCAACGAGCTGATGAACATCCGCCGTCACCTGCGGGGTGCTACGGAGCGGATCAAGGAAAAGCTGAACCAGATGACCCACAACCCCACCATCGCCAAGTATTTGCAGGATCCCATTGTGACCATGCGAAACGACCGGTACGTGCTGCCGGTGCGTGCAGAACATCGTGGGGATGTGCCGGGGCTGGTGCACGACCAGTCTGCCAGCGGCGCCACCCTGTTCATTGAGCCCCTGGCGGCGGTGGAAATGGGCAACGAATTAAAGCAGTGGGAAGCCAAGGAGAAGCAGGAAATTGAGCGAATCCTTGCTGCCCTGTCCGCCGAGATTGCTCCCTATGCCCAGACCCTGAAGGAGGATGTGGAGCGGCTCAGCGAGCTGGACTTCATCTTCTGCAAGGGACTGCTGGCACGGGAAATGCACGCCGTGACCCCCAAGCTGAACAAGGACGGGTTCATTAACATTCTCCGGGGACGGCATCCCCTCATTGACCCGGACAAGGTGGTGCCCTCCAACCTGTGGATGGGCAAGGATTTCACCACCCTGGTGATTACCGGCCCCAACACCGGCGGCAAAACCGTGACGCTGAAAACCGTAGGGCTGTTCACCCTGATGGCACAAGCCGGGCTGCAAATCCCTGCGGACTTCGGCACGGAGCTGGCAGTGTTCGAGCAGGTGTTTGCGGACATCGGCGACGAGCAGTCCATTGAGCAGAGCCTGTCCACCTTCTCCGGCCACATGACCAACATTGTGGAGATCATGCGGGAGGTCACCCCCCGGGATCTGGTGCTGTTTGACGAATTGGGTGCAGGCACGGATCCCACCGAGGGTGCCGCCCTGGCGCAAAGCATCCTGCAAAGGCTGCTGGACATTCACGTCCGTACCCTGGCCACCACTCACTACAGCGAACTGAAAGCCTTCGCCCTTTCCACCAAGGGGGTGGAAAACGCTTCGGTGGAGTTTAACGTGGAGACCCTGCGGCCTACCTATCGGCTGTCCATTGGCGTGCCGGGCAAGAGCAACGCCTTCGAAATCAGCCGGAAGCTGGGGCTTTCCGAGTCCCTGATTGAAAACGCCAAGGAGCTGCTCAGCGGCGAATCCATCCGCTTTGAGGATGTGATTGCCAACGCGGAGTATCACCGGCAGGTGGCGGAAAAGGAACGTCAACTGGCAGAGGAAGCCGCCCGGGAAACCACCCGTCTGCGGGACGAGGCGGAGAAGCTGCGCAAGCAAATGGAAGACAAGCGGGAAACCACCCTGCGGAAGACCAAGGAGGATGCCCGGCGGATTCTGGAGCAGGCAAGGCGTGAGTCGGAGAGCATCCTTGCGGACATGAAGCGGCTGAAGAAGAGTGCCGACGCCCCGGAGCGGGAAGCGGCCGCCCTGAAGCGAAAGCTGGAGAAGGATATTGACAGCCTGTCCGAGGGGCTGAAGCAGAAAGTTGATACGGTCACCCCGCCCCCCAAGACGGTGAAAATCGGGGATGAGGTGGAAATTCTCACCCTGAACACCCGTGGTACGGTGCTTGCGCCCCCGGATGCCAAGGGAGAAGTGCAGCTGCAGGCAGGCATCCTGAAGCTGAAAGCCCATCTTTCCCAGCTGCGGCTGGTGAAGGAGGAAAAGCCTAAGGTAAAGACAGTGGTCCATGCCCAGACCGGCAGCATGACCCGTGCCGTCCGCACGGAATGCGACATTCGGGGCATGGCGGTGGACGAGGCCATCCCGGTGGTGGATCAGTTCCTGGATGAGGCGGTGCTGTCCGCACTGAACGAGGTGTCGGTGATTCACGGCAAGGGCACAGGAGTGCTCCGCTCCGGGATTCAGCAGCACCTGCGGCATCATCCCCATGTGAAGAGCTTCCGCCTGGGCGTGTACGGCGAGGGCGAAAGCGGCGTTACGGTGGTTACATTAAAGTAAGAGGAGGCACGAACCATGGCAGACAAGCCTTATATCCTGCTGGTAGACGATGATCCCAACATCAGCCGTCTGGTACAGCTGTATTTAGAGAAAGAAGGTTTCCGGGTGGTCTGCGCCGATCGAGGCGACGATGCGCTGGCGGTTTTCCGCAAGGATCCCCCGGATCTGATGCTGCTGGATGTGATGCTTCCCGGCATGGACGGCTGGTCCGTGCTCAAGAGCGTCCGCAAGACCTCCTCCATTCCCATTATCATGCTGACCGCCAAGGACGAAACCTTTGACAAGGTGCTGGGGCTGGAGCTGGGGGCAGATGATTACATCACCAAGCCCTTTGACAACAAGGAACTGGTGGCTCGTGCCAAGGCAGTGCTCCGCCGGAGTCAATCCTCCGAGGAAGACAAAACGGACACGCTTTCCTTCCCCGGACTGTCCGTCAGCCTGAGCCAATACGAAGTGTTCTACGAAGGGCAGAAGCTGGACATGCCCCCCAAGGAGCTGGAAGTGCTGTACTTCCTGGCCAGCCATCCCAACCAGGTGTTCACCCGGGATCAGCTGCTGGAGCAGGTGTGGGGGTACAACTTTGCCGGAGACTCCTCCCGGACGGTGGATGTGCACATCAAGCGTCTGCGGGAGAAAATGCCGGACTGCGAAAAGCACGGCTGGATGATCCGCACCATTTGGGGCGTAGGGTATAAGTTCGAGGTTCAGTAACCTGAGGGAATAGCATGTTTAAGCGAATCATTTCCCTGATTGTATCGGTGGTGGTGGTCATCACCGTGGTGCTGGCCGGCATCTGCTGCAGCACCATCAGAAATCAGCAGATCAACAGCCGACTGGATGAGCTGAAGAAGGAAGCCCGGGAGATTGCCTACCTGGCAGGGCAGACCACCTCCATATCCATCAGCGGACACCTGTTTTCCACCGCCCAGTCCTGGCAGAAGTACCTGAACTGGAAGGCTGCCGAGGTCAATGATGAGTTCGGGGCGTACATTCTGGTGGTTAACCGTTCCGGTCAGGTGATGGACAACATGAAGACCATCAGCTCCCAGGATTCCGCCCTGGCCTCCTCCCTGAACGGCAAAGAGCTGTCCGAAGCCTTGGTGAAGGTGCTGGGAGGCGAGGAGATTTCCCTGCGCACCATGGTAGATGGTTCCCCCACCTTTACCGTTGGCGTACCCTTTGTGCAGAATGACACGGTGCTGGGCGCTGTGCTGATTCAGACGGAAGTGCAGTACATCGAAAGCGGCATTGACACCCTGATGCTTCAGGTGGTGCTGTTTTCCCTGGCGGTGCTGGTGTGCGCCGTGGTGCTGGCCTTCCTGTATGTTCGCTCCATCCTGAAGCCCCTGAAGCAGGTGACGGCTGCCGCCAAGCAAATGGCGGACGGTGACTTTAACGCCCGGGTGGAAGTGACCCAGGGCACCCCGGAGGTGGAGGAGCTTTCCCGCTCCTTCAACACCATGGCGGACAAGATCAGCGAAACCGAAAGCAGCCGCCGGGAGTTTGTGGCCAACGTAAGCCACGAGCTGCGCAGCCCCATTACCAGCATCAGCGGCTTTGTGCAGGGCATGGAGGACGGCACTATCCCCCCGGAGGAACACGCCCATTATCTCTCCATTGTGGGGGATGAAACCAAGCGGCTCAGCAAGCTGATCGGTCAGCTGCTGGCGCTCAGCCGGCTGGAACGGGATGATGCCGCCCTGACGGAAACGGACTTCGACATCTGCGAAATGCTTCGCCGAGCCATTATCCGCCGAATGAACGACCTGGACAGCAAGCACCTGCATGTGGTGTGCGACTTTGACAATGACAACGTGTTTGTCCATGGGGACAGCGACCGCATTGAACAGGTGGTGGTGAACCTGCTGGACAATGCCCTGAAGTTCACCCCGGATGGGGGGCAGATTACCCTCTCCGTCCATGACCGGGAAGGGAAAGAGCGCATCACCGTGGCAGATAACGGAGTGGGCATTCTGCCGGAAGACCGGGGCAAGGTGTTCGACCGGTTCTTCACAGCGGATCGGGCGCACACCTCCGGCAAGGGTACCGGGCTGGGGCTCAGCATTTGTCAGAGGATTATGCAGATGCATGGCGAACAAATCTATCTGGAGGATACCAAGGAAGGATCAGCTTTCACCTTCACCATGAAGAAGGGTGCAAGCAAGGAGGCGTAAGGCAATGGAGGACTTGAAGGAGCTGCGGGCAAAGCTGGATGACATTGATCGGGACATGGTAGCGCTGTTTGAAAAGCGGATGGACATCAGCCGCAAGGTAGCCGAGACGAAGAAGGCGCAAGGGCTGCCTGTGCTGGATCAAAGCCGGGAAGAGCAGGTGCTGGCCTCCCGGTGCGGCTATCTGACAGATGCTTCCCTCACGGCAGAGACTCGAGCCCTCTATCAGGAAATCATGCGGCTTAGCCGGGGTGTGCAGGAAAAGCTGCTGAAGGAGGACTGACAGCCATGATGGAACGGCATGTGTTTATCATCGGCATGCCCGGCAGCGGCAAAAGCAGCCTGGGTCGGCGTGCCGCCAATGATTTGGGTCTCCCTTACGTGGACACGGACGGGCGGATTACCGCCTGCGCCGGCTGCCCGGTGACGGACATCTTTGCCCTGTACGGGCAGGAAGCCTTCCGCCATGCGGAAACCAATGTGCTGATTCAGCTGGCCGGGGAAACCCCTGCCATTGTATCCACCGGCGGCGGCATGATCCTCCGGGACGAAAACCGAGCCATTATGCGTGCCAACGGGCTGATTCTCCTGATTGACCGCCCCTTGGAGGACATTATGGGGGACATTAAGCTGGATCGCCGTCCTCTGCTGGCGGAAAAAGGCCTGGGGGAAGTGGAACGGCTATACCATGAGCGAATCGGTATCTACCGCAGCATGGCAGATGTGGTGCTGCGCAATGATCACGGCTATCACAACGCCATGATCGCCCTGGAGCAGTTCCTGAAGTGGCAGTTCACGCTGTAATGTAGACCCGGCTGTCCGTGGAAAAAACGTGGACAGCCGGGTTTTTGTCTGCCAGCGGGAAGATTGGCATGGAAATATCTTCCTCCAGGCGTGCGCAAAATGCGCAAAAACCTTGACGAGAAAAGGAAAACGTGCTATAGTAGGTTCGCTGGTTCTGTTTGGAGAGATGGCCGAGCGGTTGATGGCGCCGGTCTTGAAAACCGGTGATGCCCCAAAGGCACCGGGGGTTCGAATCCCTCTCTCTCCGCCACTTTCATACTTGCTTGACATGGAGAAGTACCCAAGAGGCCGAAGGGGCTCCCCTGCTAAGGGAGTAGTGTGCGATAAGCGCAGCCCGGGTTCAAATCCCGGCTTCTCCGCATTGAAAAAGCCCTTGTACCCGAACGGGTGCAAGGGTCTTTTCATATCCCAACCTTCCGTTTTTACCCCAAGCGAGAGAAACGGCGGCTTGGCCGTGCCGTGAAGGCATGACACTTTGCCGGTGCCATCAACGTAACCTGATTGACCATGAATACATCAAGGAGGGAGCACCATGAGCGATGAAAAGTACGTCATCTTCCCGGAGGTGTACAAGCGCCGGGAGTTGAATGCCCAGTATCGGGCAATCCCGTTGAAAGACACAACGTCACGGCTTTTGCGCAAGTACTTTAACGCCATGGCAAACCTCTACGGGATCATTCCGCTGCGCAAGCAAAGGAAATCATCTTTTCCCTCAGCCCGAAGCTGGTCACGGAGGATGAGTTTTTTGCCTTTGCGGAAATCGCTCGTCACGAATGCGAGGGCTACTACATCATGCGTGTCGATGAGCTTTACGCCAAGGTTCCTCCCACAGAGTCCTTTGACATGGAAATCATTGACGTCGATCTGTTAGATGATGTAAGCGATGGTGTTGATCTTTTCGCACAGACAAGGGAAAACCAACAGGACAAGCCCTATTACGTGCCTGACAAAAGCCATCTGTTGGCCTACGCTGATCCCTGTTTTTGCGAGGATAGACCGGAAAAGGATGCGATCCTCCTGTTCTTGAAAGAACAGCTTGGTTTGAAAGACAGAAAGTTAGAAAACGCCCTGATGTTTCTTTTCTATAACGCCCGCTCCATCTCAGGCGGTATGGAAGATGTCCTGTCTCACTTCGAGAAGACAGGTATCGACTTTCGGTCTGAGCAGAAGTTGAGACGTTTCCTCGAACTTTACAGAAAATTCAGCAATACAACACGAATGCCCTGCAATCGGGGACACACGCCAGACGAATTGATACAGCTCATTCCGCCGGAAGAACGTTTCAAATCCCTTTCTCTCGGACCCAACATCCGCAAATCTCTGCAGAATGGTGAATTGGATCTTGAGGAATTCCGCAAGAGGGTGCTCACCACAGAAATGCCCAGCGAATCCATGCGCATGGATCTTCTGAGACAGCTTGCGGAAATCAAGGCTTCTATGCCCCAGCCGGAAGAGCAGAAAAAGGTAGGACGCAACGACCCTTGCCCCTGCGGCAGCGGAAAAAAATACAAACATTGCTGCGGAAAGTGAAGGTCACGCTTCCGTCGCCTTTTCCACCGCCTGCACGATGGCACGAATGGCCGGGGATGTATCTGCCGTCAGCCATGCCAGCACCACATCGTTTTCCAGGGCACTGTCCACCACGGGCAGTGCCTTTAGTGCATCCACCCGGTAGCACAGGAAGCCGTCCGGCATCAGGCCAATGCCTTCCCCTGCGGCAGCAGAAAGGAGAATATTCTCCGCACTCCGCTCCCGGCGGCAGGCATAGTAGTCAATGCCGTGGGCACTGAGCTCTGCCATCATGCCGGTCATCTTCAGCTGGTCATCGCTCATTTCATGGAGAATTAGAGGATAGGAACGGAGGGCGGCATAGTCCAGGGACGTGCGCTCTGCCAGGGCATGCCCCTTGGGCACCAGTGCACACATCCGGGCATGGCGAAGCAGCACATAGGACACGTCCGTACGGTGGCGAATCATCTCGTGAAAGACAATGGCCATGGAGGTAATGCCTTCATCCAGTGAGGCCACCAGCTGCAGGGCAGGCACCTTCACCGGCTGCAGCTTTAGCAGGGGATGCTGATCCTTCAGCCCCTCCATAGCACCGGAAAGCAGGGACAGGGTGGTGATGTTGGGATAGGCAATGCGCACCTCCCCCTGCACATCCGTATCAAAGCGGCGGGCAATGCGGCGGATTCGCTCCCAATCTCCCAACATCTGCCGGAAGATCGGCAGGCAGGCCGTTCCCGCCGGGGTCAGGGCAACCTGATGCCGATCCCGCCGAAGCAGAGCGATGCCCAACTCCTTCTCCAGCTGCTGAATCTGCCGGCTAATGGCAGGCTGGGACACGAAAAGTTTCTCTGCCGCCCGGGAGAAGTTCAGCTCCTCCGCCACGGCCACAAACATTTGAATGGCTTGCATGTTCATGATTCTCACCCGAAAAGTATCATAGCATAAGGGAAGCAGGGGGCACAAGACAAGGATCACAGCTTTGTACAGAAAAGAGGAGGAGCCTTCCATCGAAAGCCCCTCCTCCTTGTTGATATGTTTACTTTGCCGTGAGCTGCTGTCCCACCAGACGGCCGGAGGAAATCGCCCAGGTCAGGGGCGTGCCCTGAATGGTGTCATCACCGTTGACGCCGAAGGCAATTTCACCAATGGCATACAGGCCGGGGATCACCGTGCCCTCTGCGGTGTGCACCTCAAAGTTGGTGTTGATCACCACACCGCCCAGGGTGGTGGCGAACCGGGTCTTTTCCGCAATCAGGTAGTAGGGGCCTTCGCCGATCTTCCGGCTCAGGGTGGTGCGGCCGAAGTCTTCATCCACGCCGTTTTCCACGTAGGTGTTCCACTTTTCCACCGTGGCCTTCAGGGTTTCCCCGTCCATGCCGGCCAGGGCGGCCACCTCTTCCAGGGTGTCTGCGTGATAAATCACAGGCTTGCTGGTGCCGTTGGCGGCGATGGCGTTCTCAATGTCTTCCTCGCTGCCCAGGTTGCCACGCTGCTTGCTGTTCACGGCAGTCTTCCACACATCGAAGGCAGCGGCATCCAGCACCAAATAGTTCACGTTGTTCTTGTCGGAGCGGATGGCGTTCTTGAATTCATAGTTCAAGCCGCCCTCACGGAAGGTACGCACACCATCGGAATTGACGATGATGGCACCCTCCTGCTGCACGGCCAGCAAGGTGTAGCCCAGAGAAATCTTGGCCTTGCCATCTGCATATTCCCAGCCGCCGGGATAAACCTTGCCAAAGTCCATGTGCACCAGTTCTGCGCCTACGGCCTGCGCCATCAGGTGACCATCGCCAGTGCTGCATGCTGCGCCGTAGTAGGGGGTAGCGGCCAGCGAATCCGTCAGCAGATCGCTGTTGGCACCGTAACCGCCGGTGGCCAGCACCACCGCATCCGCATAAATTTCATAAGCCGTGCCGTCGCTGCCTTCCGCTTTTACGCCGGTGACCTTGCCGTCCTCGGTGATCAGCTCCGTGGCCTTGGTCTCCAGGAGAATTTCCACGCCGGCTTCCTCGCAGCGCTTTTCAATGGCGTTGGTAATGCTGACGCCGCTGCCCGTCGCCAGGAAGACACGGTTCACCGAGTGCTCCTCGCTGGGGGTGGGATCGCCGTACGCTACGCCCAGGCTTACCAGCCAGTCGAAGGTTTCACCGGCGTTCTCGATGAACAGATCCACCAGATCTTCCTGATTGTAACCGTGACCTGCGGTGGTCATGTCTGCCTTCAGCTGCTCGGCACTGTCCTCAATGCCCTTTTCCTTGGCAAACTTGGAGCCGTAGGAATCGGTTGCGCCGCTGCTGATGGCACCTGCGCCGCCGACGGTGGACATCTTCTCCAGCACCAGCACGTCAGCACCGCCTTCCGCCGCATAGATGCCGGCGGTCATGCCTGCAGGGCCTGCGCCCACCACCACAATATCCCGGTGCTGCACCACGGTTTCCCCGGCGGCAGCCTTTTCGGGAGCAGTCTGGAAGCCGGTCATGTCTGCACCGCTGCTTTCCAGAGCGGCGGTGACGGCAGCCAGCAGACCTTCGCTGGCACGGGTTGCGCCGGATACGGCATCCAGTGCCACACTCTGGGTCTCGATGATTTCGGGAATCAGCTTATCAATGGCCACCGTGCCGATGCCCTGGGTTTCATTGCTGCTGGTCACCTCAATGCCGGTAATGGCACTGTTCTCCAGGGTCACATCCACGGCAATGGTACCGCCGTAGCCCGTGCCCTCGCCGCTGAATACGCCGCTGACGCCGTTTTCCTCCGCCAGTGCGCCCACGCCTACAGGCAGGGTCATCAGCGTAGCTGCCAGCATCAGGGATGTGAGATGCTTCAGGATCTTCTTCATGATGAACGTTCCTCCTTCGTGCCTTTCAGGTACTGATGCAAGTATAACGAAAAGGAGGAAGATTGTGAAATAAATAATTAACGATCTTTCCTCGCTCGGTTATTCGCTTTTGTTATCACCATCGGACGGGCGAAAGGGCGGATGGGTATATTGGCCGTGGTTTTTTGTATGGCTGCCGTATTGGATGGCGAACTTTGGGCAATGATGCAGGCAGG
The DNA here is from genome assembly GCA_963627465.1 of Phocaeicola dorei. Taxonomy (GTDB): domain Bacteria; phylum Bacillota; class Clostridia; order Christensenellales; family Aristaeellaceae; genus CAKUFA01. The sequence goes on along the minus strand of CAVGBO010000054.1, from coordinate 20,941 downwards.
ATAGGCACATGACGCACTGCTCTTTAACCCAAACTGGGTGCTTGCCCTGCAGCTCAATCGCCTGAACAGGACAATTCCTTGCGCACAGCCCGCAACCAATGCAGGAGCTTTCCACCGAGAAGCGCTTTGTTTTCCGCATAGCGTCATATTCGATGGCATACATTGCCTTCGCCATCAGGTAAGGCACCTGATTTTTCATGAAGTTACCGGTTGTTCGGCTTTTGATTTGTCGGATGATGGTATCTATTTCAAGCTCGGCACGGGCGTTGATGCAGTGGACTTTTTCCTTGTCACTCAGGTCAAAGATGGGCGTCCATGTATCCGGCATTTTCACGCTGAAGGCTGCAGATAAGATCATCCCTTTGGGGGCAAGCAGATCCGATACAAACCGTCCGGTCCGCCCCGGAGTGGTGCCATAGGTGGCAATGAAGAACAGATACTGCGGCTGCTGATTTATGTTGAAGTTTTGCAGGAACTGAGCCACGATGGCAGGCAAGCCCCATGCGTAGGTGGGGCTGACAATGCCCAGCACATCATCCATGTAGGAAGACTCCTGCCCTATCATAGAAACGGCCGTGTCGCCGGTTGCAGCTGCAATCTTTTCGGCCACATAGCGGCTGTTGCCGGTTGCTGAAAAATAGAAAATCATCCTTGCGCCTCCTTAACCCTGGCCTACGAATTTGACAAGCAGGGTATTCTCGAACAAACACTTGCAAAATCTTCATCTTTATCCTATCCTGTTATCAGCAGCAAAACAAGTGACAGACGGTTACGTCTGTTCAAAGCTGGACAAAGATGAAAGAATGCAAAAGGAAACCACCATGAAGTATGATGTTTCAAAGCCGCTTACCAGAGGTGCCAAGCGGACGTTGAAAGCCTTCAGCAGAGGAATGCTGACGCTTTTGTCCGAAAATTCTTTTGAAGAGATCACTGTTTGGCATCTGTGCGAAGCGGTGCAGTATCCACGGGCAACCTTCTACAACCATTTTGAGGATAAGTATGATCTACTCCATTACTGCTGGCAGACGCTGGCGGAGCAGATCGGTCTCGGCGAATATTATCATGCCGAGGAAAATGCCATGCTGTATCTGTATTTCGACCGGATTTACGATTTTACCAAACAGCATGAGGAAGTCATCCGTAAAGTGCTTTCACGGAATACAGAGGATGGTTACATGTTCGCAAGCTTCCGAAATTTCTTGCATGATCAGATGCGGTTGATCTTCAGCACCTGTCCGGAGGCAGCGCAGAAGGACATTCCCAACGAATTGCTGGCGGATCATTACAGCAACACCCTGTTTCTTGTGTGGCAGTGGGCAGCCGTCAAGCATCCGGACTGCACGAAGGAGCAGGCGCATCAGTATCTTGCCTGCCTGGTGGGCAGGGTGTAAATTCGGGAAACCATGCAGGCAAAGGCGATGTCCCGAAAAACAAGGATAAACAAAAATCCCTCACGCTTTCGCATGAGGGACTCTCTATGCTCCCCAGGTAGGGCTCGAACCTACAACAACTCGGTTAACAGCCGAGTGCTCTGCCATTGAGCTACTGAGGAATATGAAAGAAATCCGGCGACGACCTACTCTCCCGGGCCGTGTCCAGCCAAGTACCATCGGCACTGAGAGGCTTAACTTCTGTGTTCGGTATGGGAACAGGTGTGACTCTCTCGTCATTGCCACCGAAAATAGTGAACTATTTCGACGTAGGAATGATAGCAGATTTCGAGGAAGATGTCAAGGGGGTGGTGAGGAATTTCACGGAAATCAATTTTCAGTGAATTCCCTCACAGCTTCTCAATGGCGGCAACCAGCTGATCCACATGCTCCGGCCGGGTGGCCCAGGAGGTGCAGATGCGCACGGCGGTGCTGCTTTCATTGACCCGCTCCCAGGTGCTGAAGGCGAAGTCCTCCTCCAGCGTCTCCAGCTGCTCGTCCGTGAAAATGGGGAAAAGCTGATTGGTGGGGGAATCCACCGCCAGGGGAATATGCTTGTTCATCAGGGCGGTGCGGATGCGCATGGCTTCCTTCACCGCATGATCCGCCAGGGTGAAGTACAGGTCATTTTCCATCAGGGTCTGGAACTGAATGCCCAGCAGACGACCCTTGGCCAGCAGACCTCCGTGCTGCTTCATCATGTACCGGAACCGGGGCTGCAGGGCCGGGTTCACCAGCACCACCGCTTCCCCGAAGAGGGCACCGCACTTGGTGCCGCCAATGGTGAAGGCATCGCAGTTGGCTGCAATGTCCTCCACCTGCAAATCATTCACCGGGGAGGCAAGAGCATAGCCCAGCCGAGCACCGTCAATGAACAGGTACAGGCCCAGCTGGTGGCAGGTCTGGTACAGGTCGTGAAGCTGAGAGCGATTATACAAGGTGCCCACTTCCGTGGAAAGGGAAATGTACACCATGCCGGGGCGCACAACGTGCTCATCATCCCCCTGCATGGCCACAGCCACGCTGATCTGGGCGGAGGTGATCCGCCCGTCCCGTCCGGGCAGTGCCAGTACCTTATGGCCGGCAGCCTCGATGGCGCCGGTTTCGTGCACGTTGATGTGCCCGGTATCCGCACACAGCACCCCTTCATAGGAGCGGAGGGCGGCGTCAATCACCGTAGCATTGGCCTGGGTACCGCCTACGAGAAAGTGCACGGCGGCTTTCTCACAGTGGAAGCGTTTGCGGATCATCTCCGCTGCCTGAAGGCACAGGTCGTCCGTGCCGTAGCCCGGGGTCTGCTCCAAATTGGTTTCACTCAGCCGCTGCAAAATGGCAGGATGGCATCCTTCTTGGTAATCGCTGCAAAACAGAATCATATTTTTCCCTTTCCGCTCAATACGTGCCTACGGCGAGAATATCGGGGATGGCACGGTCGTTCACATCCACGCCACCGTTGTTGGTCAGCTGCACGCTTTCCCCCATGAAGAGCATGGCGGCGGTGTTGCCTCCGTCCAGATTGATGGCATCGGTGCAGCCTGCTTCATAGAGGAGCTCGGCGCAGGTGGTCAGGGTTGCGCCGTCGGCATGATTCTTCCGGCCTTCCACCAGCAGCCCCACATAGTGACCGGGTTCAATGATGCCGATGCAGCTGCGGGGCTCCTTGTGATTGTATTCATCCTTGTCCACATCCGCCAGTTCACCATCACGGATGAGGATGGGGCCGAAAGCCACCACGGTGGTAGCGCCCTTGGCCACGTATTCCTTGGCACTGACTTCCCCGGCCTCGTTGACCTCTGCCTTGCCGGAGGGGTAGAAGGCCATGGTGGCCAGGTTGGGAATGGCGTCAATCACCTTGGAATAGCTCTTGTTGTACAGCACCTTGCCGTCCCGGACAATGTTGCCGGGATACCGGTCGTTGGCTACCCGGTAGGAATAGAAGTCCCCGCTCTGGGCGTACACCACCCGGGAAGCGTTGGCCATGTCCTGGGGCAGACCGTTGGTGCGGCCAGGGCGCTCCGTGTTCCAGGTAACGGTGTACAGGCTGGTGCCGGATGCGCACACAATGTCCGCCAGATAGTAGGTGGACAGGGGACTCTTGGTCTGGGTTCTGGTGATTTCAATCCGAACGGTCTGATCCACGTAGTACCAGTATCCGTTGGCGTGATCCTTCACGTAATAGGCGTCCGTGCCCTCCGGCAGGAAGCCTTCCTCGTTGGTCTCCGGGATTTCCGATACATCGGAAACCTGAATGGGTTCTGCCAGTACAGCCGGGCAGATCAGCATCAAACACAGCAGCAGCAAAGCCAGTCGCTTCATGGAATCCCTCCTCTGTGCGCCCTGCACACAAGAAACATTATAGGGGTTTTCCCGGGGCACGTCAACCAAAAGGAAAATTCCCGACTGCCGTCAAACAGTCGGGAATGGATGTTGCCGGGAAATTATTCCGCCGCTCAAAGCCACGCTTTGAACCAGTCCACCATTTCCTGATAGTACCGCTTCAGCAGCCGAGGTTCGGAGGGCTGATCGTGGGCGGTGTGGGGGAAGATCATCAGCTTTACCGGCAGGTCGGGATGGGTGTCCTTCACGGCGATAAAGAGCTGATGGGCACCCTCCACCGGGCAGCGCAGGTCATCCTCCCCGTGGAGGATCAGGAGGGGAGCATTCACCCGTTCGGCGTAGGCCACGGGGGATTGCTCCAATTCGTGTACCATGAATTCCTCAAAGGAATGATAGTCCATGCTCTGCCCCTGCATGTCCGAGGAAGCGTAGCCGATCAGATCATTGCACACGCTGCGCTGGGTGATGTAGGCCTTGAACCGGCTGCAGTGGGTGGCCATGTAGTTGGTCATGTAGCCGCCGTAGCTGCCTCCGGTGACCCCCATGCGGCTGCCGTCAATCCAGTCAAAGCGGCGCACAGCCTCCTCCACAAACTGGAGGCAGTCCGTGTAGGCGCATCCGTCAAATGCACGGCGCATGTTCAGGTGACGCACCCCATAGCTGCTGGAACCCCGAGGATTGCAGCAGATGACCCCAAAGCCTGCCGCCGCAAAGCACTGGAACTCCATGGTCAGCCCATAGGTGTAGAAAGGATGGGGGCCTCCGTGAACATAGAGAATGGTGGGGTACTTCTTCCCCGGCTCCATCTCCTGAGGGGGCATAACGAAGCCGTGGACTTTCCCTTCCCCGTCCAGGGTGTCAAAGAAGAAATCCTCCACAGGGGAAAGGGTGACTTCCTCCATCAGGGTCTGATTGCTCTGCACCGCCTTCAGCAGCTTTTCCCCGGTGTGGATGTCCAGCAGCCAGTAGGCTTCCGCCGTGGTGGGGGTCACATCCGACACCAGCATTTTGCCCTGATGAATGGCAGAAAGCCCGTGGCAGCAATGCTTGCCGGTGAGCACAGGCTCTGCGTGGGTGCTTCCCTTGGGCAGGCGGTACAGGTTGCCCTGTCCCATCCAGCCGGAAACAAAGTACACATCCCCCGTTTCCTTGTCCAGCTGCACCTTGTCCATACCCATGCCTGCAAAAGCGTTGTAGGGGAACTGGACGCACTGGAAGCAGCCTTCATCCTGCCGGAAAATCTGCTCCTGCTCCGTGCCGTCGGCGGCAAAGCGGAACAGGTAAGCCTCCGGGTAGCCCTTGTTCATGTCCGCATCCGGGTTCAGGGCACCCATGACGACACTTTTGCCGTCGGCGGTGAACACCGGGCGGATGGGGTTGGGGTAGGAGACGATCACCAGGTCGTGAGACACCTGCACCGCCTGTTCCACGCTCTCCGCCTGAATGTCCATCACGTACAGGTCAAAGCCGATGCTTTCCTCTGCCCCCCGGTGCTGATTGCCGCAGAAGGCAATGTGCCGGCTGTCCGGCCCCCAGCAGTGGTGCATGAAGTTGTACGCACCCTGGGTGATCTGCCGGGTTTCTCCCGTGATCAGGTCGCAGACGAAGAGCTGCACATGTCCGTCCGGGGTAATGTAGCCTGCTCCGTCAAACTTGTAATTGAAGTTTTCAATCACAATGGCTTCATCCGGCCGCCCGGCGGTTTTCTTTCCGGCGGAACCTTGGGAGGAGGCGAAGAGGATCTTCGTGCCGTCCGGGCTCCACATGGGTTCCATGGCGGCACCGTTGATGGCGGTAACCTGCTTCACCCCATGGGTGACCAAATCCGCCACGCACACCTGCCGTCCCTTTCCCGGCAGGGAGGAGCAGAACAGCACCTTGCTGCCGTCAGGAGAGAAGCGGGCATAACCCTCGCCGCCCCCACCGGCGGTGTATTTTTCTTCCGTGCCGTCCTTCAGGCTGCGGACAAGAATCCCCTGGGTCTTGTTGGAGGCATAGCAGACCAGCTGCTTTTCGGCGCACCAGTCGCCGCCGCTGAGCCGCTCCATGCTCCATGTGTCGGAAAATTGGGGAAGACGCTTACGCATGGTCGGCTTCCTCCTTCTTCAGATACTTGACGAACCAGTCCACCATTTCCTGCAGGTGGCGCACCTGATGATGCATCTTGCCTGTGCGGGTCAAGGCATGGTTCTCCCCAGGGAAGCGCACCAGCCGGACAGGCACTTCCGGCCGCCTTTCCTTCATGGCGATGAACAGCTGCTCTGCCTGCTCAAAGGTGCAGCGGTAGTCGTTGCTGGCATGGAGGATCAGGGTAGGCACCTTGATATTATCCACCCGGCGGATGTTGCTGTTTCTTGCCCGGTCGGACAGGTACTTCAGCATGGTGAAATCCTTGGGTACACTGCCGTCTTCGCTGACAAAGCCCATGTCTCCCGTGCCGTAGGAGGTGGCCAGGTTGATCAGGGCACGCTGTGCCACGGCGCAGGCGAAGTAGTCATTGCTGCCGATCATCTTCACCACCATGTAGCCCCCGTAGCTGCCCCCGGTAATGCCGATGCGCTTGCCGTCCACCAGCCCGGAGGCTACAGCGTCATCGCACATGGCCATCAGGTCGTCCATGGCTTCCTGCTTCCAGCACAGGCCGCCCTTCAGGAAGTCTCTGCCGTAGCCCACACTGCCCCGGGGATCCCCGTAGATTACCGCAAAGCCTGCGGCGGACAGGGCGTGGAATTCGTGCCACCAGGTGTCACCGTAGGTCACGGTAGGCCCGCCATGCACATCCAGCACCGCAGGATACCGCTTGCCCGGCACTTCCTCCACCGGGTGCAGAAGCCAGTAATGGAGCTGCGCCTTGCCGTCCCGGCTGGGGATCCACTTTTCCTCCAGTCTGCCCTGGGCATAGGCCTTCAGCCAGGCGTTTTCATCGGTCAGGGGACGATCATCGGCGTACAGCTCCGCAGGCTGATGGATTGTTCCCTGCATCACAGCCAGATCCCCCTTGGCGTTCATGCCGAAGGACTGAAGATCCGTCTGTCCTTCCTTCTCCATGCGAATATCCTTGGGATCCGTCAGGCTGACGCTGTACAGGTTGTTGCGTCCCTTATAGCCTCCCTGGAACCACAGCCGCTGACCAACAAGGAACAGGATGTTGTCATTCTCCCCGTTTTCTGCCCGGCCAACCACCATTTCCCCCGCACCTTCGCAAAGGGATTCATCCCCGGTGTCCAGCATGGGGGATGCTTCTGCGCCGTCCAGCGGAATCCGGTAGGGCATGGAGGTGAAGCCGCCTCCCTCGTTCACGTGATAGGCCATGGCAATGGCGGCAGTGCCATCCGGGGTGAACAGGGGCGTGCCGTCGCCGAAAAGCATGACGTCATGGGTCAGCTGCTGCAGATCACTGCCGTCTGCCTTGCAGGTGAACAGCTCCTTGTTGTATCCCTTAGCACCGTGGTAGGGCATGCCGTAGAAGCACAGCCGCTCCCCATCCGGGGTGATGGCCGGATCAAGGCATTCCATGCCATCCAAAGGCAGGATGCAGCCGTCTTCCCCGTTCAGGGTGCACAGACCAATGCGGCTGATTTCCCCCTTCCGCATGCCGTACCACTCGTCCATTTTGTCAATCAGGTCGGTGGCCACGTAGGGGGTGTAATCCAGCTCCTCCAGCCAGGCAGCCTTCTCATCAGCGGTCATTTCCCGGAGGATGTCGCCGCTCTCCGCTTCCCCCGGGTACACGGTAGCCTCGAACACTGCCTTCCCGGCGGCGGTGCGGTAGCGCACCAATCCGTGGCGCAGGTGGGTTACCTGCCTGCCTTCCCCTGTGGGAAGGTGACGAACCCACAGCTGATATTCCCCGCTTGCGTTACACAGCAGGGTCAGGGTATCGTTTGTCAGGAACAGGGGCTGCTGCTCCTGCATCCCGGCAGGGGTCTGGTACACCTGCTTTCCCGTTGCCCTTTCCACCACCCGAACCACCGGGGGGAAAGCGCCATCCTCCTCCCTGCCCAGCTTCTCCACAAAGGCGATCAGCTTCCCGTCCGGGGACAGGGCAGGCCAGGACAGATACCGAATCTGCTTCAAATCATCCGGCGTGAAACACTGCTTCATTGCATTCACCTCAATGTCCATTCATAGGAGGTTACCGGCGTCCCCGTATCCGCTTCCGGCACGGTGACTTCCTTCAGGCGGAACTGCTTGTCGAAGGCATCCTCCAGGGGCACAATGTGCCCGCCGGTGCGCATGGTTTCCCAGTCGTCCCGCACGTCAATGCCCCCCAGCTCCTGCACCGTTTCAAGGAAGACCTCATTGCCCAGGGTCACCCCTGCCCGATCCTTCTCCTGAATGGCCAGCACCACATCATCGATACAGACCCGGTTGTCCGTGGCCTGCCGCAGCTTCACATCCGTATTGGCCAGGAAGAAAATGCCCCGGCCGTAGGGCAGCCGCTGAGCCCGGCGATCCTGCCAGCAGATTTTTGCTGCCGCCAGGTTTTCCAGGTGACGGGTGGGGTTGGTATAGTAGGCGGTGGTGCGCTTCTGAATTTCCTTCAGCAGGGCTTCCCGGTCAATGAGCCCGGCACGGAAGGGCAGCATGCAGCTGTAGTATTCTGCCGTACCCTCGGAGTACCAGGAGGAAGTGCCGTAAGGGTTGTCGTTGAGCTGAGGCCAGTTGTGCACCATTTCATGGGCGAGAATGTTCTGCTTCTCCCGCACGGACACAGGCTCGGCATCGTTCCAGCCGAACATGTAGCTGCGCATGAGTGCCGTGCCCCCGCTGTGGTGGAAGGGATCCTTCCGCATGAAGATGCGGTAAGCGTGCTGATCATCATGGAAGAAGACCTGCATCTTGCCGAACAGCTTCTTGGTGTAGTCCGCCAGCTCCTGCACGTCGAAGGTGGGCTCGGACAGCCAGTAATAGCCGAAATCCCCCTCGGTGATCTTCTTCACATCCCCAAAGGCGAAGTAGCACTGCCGCAGCTTTTCCAGCGAGCCTTCCAAGGCGCAGTCTCCTTCCCCCCAGGTGCACACGCCTCGGCTGCCTGCCGGCATGGCGGTCATGTCCCAGTGGAGGGCGATGGTGCCGGAAAGATCCTGCACCTCTGCAAGGAAGTGAATGCCTGCACCGTTGGCTCCCCCGTCCTCACTGCGCAGGTCAAAGTAGGGGCCGCAGGTGGTTTTCTCGTCCGCATACCGGGGACGGACGGTGTAGCGGATAGTGAGTGCCCCCTCCGTTGCCCGGCCTGCCTGCAAATGCAGCCAGTGATAGGGATAAGGGGTGCTTTCCGTCTCCGTAAAGGGCACGTCTCCCTTGGCATCCCGGACGGAAACTTCCTCCGGGGCGCAGCCGGGGATGGACACGGTTTCCAACTGAAAGCTGCACAGGTTTTCTCCTGCCGCCGCCTGCCAATTTTCGATGGCATAGCATACATCCATCTTTTCAATGCCCCGTCCGGCAGGGTAGGGCTTCAGGGTTACGGTGCACTTGCTCATGCTTCCGTTGCCTCCTTGTACACCATGACGGCGGCGGCAATGTCCTCCACGGCCAGCCCAAGGGCATCGAACATGGTGATGTCCGTGTCGCTTTCCCGACCCTTGCACTTGCCCAGCAGCAATTCGCCCACCGAGCCGATGATGTGATCCTCCCCAATGAGCCCCTCTTGCAGGGGAATCAGGTACTCGCCGCTTTCCTTCACGGTGGAGGGGGTGTAGTCGCTGTACAGCCGGGCGGCGGCCACCAGATCAGAGGCCACTTCCCGGGTGGTGGGGGAGAAGGTGCCCACGGCGTTGATGTGCACGCCGGGCTTTACCATGTCCCGGGTCAGGTAGGGTTCCTTGGCCGGGCATACGGTGCAGATGATGTCCGCATTCTTCACTGCCTGGGCTGCATCCTCGCAGACCGTAACCGGCAGGTGATACAGGGCTGTCATGTCCGCTGCATACTTCTTGGCAGCTTCCGGGTTCCGGTCGTATACGGTGACGGCGGTAATATCCCGCACCAGCCGAATGGCCGCCAGATGGCTCCGTGCCTGAGCTCCTGCGCCGATGACCGCCATGGTATGGGCATCCTTCCGTGCCAGAAGATCCGTGGCCACGGCGGAGACGCAGCCGGTGCGGATCTCCGTAATGCTGCCTGCCTCAATGAGCCCCACCGTGGTGCAGTGGGCACTCTCGAACAGCATCACATACCCGATGTGGGAAGGATACCCTGTGCCCATGTTGGGGGCAAAAGCGTTGATCACCTTGGCACCGAAATAATCCCCCACGTAGGCAGGCATGAAGCCGAAGGCCGCCGTGTTGGGCATGTGGGTAATCAGCCGGGGAGGCATGGCGCACTTGCCCTGCTCCAGATCCATCAAGGCCTGCCGCATGGCTGTCGTGCACTTTTCAGGGGTCAGCAGCTTCCGCACCTGATTTTCTTCAATAACGATCATTTCCGTATCCTCCTTCATGCCATTTCCCGGGCAGCCTGCTTCAGCTGCACCATGGTATCCTGTATTTCCGCATAAGGCAGGGCAAGGGAGTAGCGCATGGCAAGGGGATGGCCGTAGTACTCCTCTCCCCAGTCGCCCAGGAAGCAGGCCTTGTCCAGCAGCTTTTCCAGTGCCGGCTTTTCCAGCCCTGTCTTTGTATAATCCACCCAGAGGACAAAGGTGCCCTCCGGCACTTCCGCATCCATGGAAGGCCAGATTTCCTTCAGGGTGCGGCACACTTCCTCGGCGCTGCGGCGAATGTAGGCGTTCAGCTCCCTGACCCAGGCCGCCCCTTCCTCCGTGAAGGCGGACAGCAGGCCTGCGTGCACCATGGGATCCAGACTGCCGTAGTGATCCGCATTCCGCTGGGCAATGAACCGCTCCCGAAATTCTTCATCCGGGATGATCACATTGGCGTGGTTCACCCCCGTCAGGCTGAACACCTTGCCCATGCCGGTGACGGTGACCACGTGCTTGCTTTGGGACACCTCACACAGGGAGGGCACACGCTTGCCCTGCAGGGTCACCTCGGCAAAGATTTCGTCGCAGTACACGGTGACGTCGTACCGATCTGCCAAAGCCATCACGGCCTTCAGCGTTTCCTCAGGGAAGATGGTGCCGGTGGGGTTATTGGGGTTGGTCAGCACCAGAATGCGATTCTTCCTGTCCGCCATGGCCGTCTCCAGCCCGGGCAGGTCGATGTGATACCGCCCTTCCTCCATCAAGAGGGGCACGGCGGTGGTGGGTCTGCCCAGCCGGGTAGCCGCCTGTTCATACCGATTGTAGCAGGGGGGCATGATGATAATGCCCTCCTCCTGCCGGGTCAGCATGCGAATCAGGGTGGCCAGGGTGAAAATGGTGCCATGGGTGGTGACGATCCATGCCGGGTCTATGGCAAAGCCCCGCACATGTTCCATCCACCAGCACACATGCTGCCGATAGGCATCCCCCGGCAGGGTAAAGCCGAAGAGCCCGTTCTGTGCGGCTTCCGCCACGCCCCGTGAAAAGGCCGGGCAGGTGGGGAACTCAAACTCCGCCCCGGAAAAGCCCCGCTTCCCCGCATCCAGAATGTTTTGAGGGGTCAGGACGGTCTTCAGCCAGAATACGCCCCCATCCCGGCGGGCATAGGTGTCAAAAAGTTCTTTCATGCATAGGCCTCTTTTGCTTTAGGGATGGAAGCAGGCGCACTGATGCCCCGGGGCAACCTCCGCAAGGGGAGGATTCTCCTGCCGGCACTGTGCCGTGGCTCGGGGGCATCTGTCCGCAAAGCGGCAGCCGGGCTTGGGGTTCACCGGGGTCTTGATTTCCCCGGTCATCACCTGATAGGTTTTCCCTTTTTCAAAGTCCGGGTCAGCCTCCGGCACAGCCTGCATCAGCCCAATGGTATAAGGATTCACAGGATGCTCGAACAGCTCCTTGGTTTCGGCAATCTCCACCATTTTGCCCATGTACATCACCGCCACCCGGTCGGAAATGCACCGCACCACGCTCAGGTCATGGGCAATGAACAGGTAGGTCAGCCCCATGGACTCCTGCAGATCCATGAGCAGGTTGATGATCTGGGCCTGCACGGACACGTCCAGGGCGGACACGGCTTCATCGCAGACCACAAACTCCGGGTTCACCGCCAGGGCACGGGCAATGCCGGCACGCTGCCGCTGTCCACCGGAAAACTCGTGGGGGAAGCGATTGGCGTGCTCCCGGTTCAGCCCCACCCTTTCCAGCATGGTGTAGACCACCTCGTCCCGCTCCTTCCGGGTGGGGGCAAGGGCTTTGGCGGTGTTCTTCTGGATGTTCAATCCTTCGGACACAATCTCCCCGATGGTCATGAAGGGATTCAGGGAGGCATAGGGATCCTGATAAATCATCTGCATCCTGCTGTACAGCTTCCGCTGTTCCCGGGAGGATACGTGGGTAATGTCCTGCCCCTGATAGAGGATTTTGCCCCCGTCCGGCTTGTACAGCTTCAGCAGGGTTCGTCCCAAGGTGGTTTTGCCGCAGCCGGATTCACCTACCAGCCCCAGGGTTTCCCCCTTCTCCATGGTGAAGGATACATCATCCACCGCATGGAGCACGGCCTTTCTGCCTACGGTAAAGTACTTCTGCAGATGTTCCACCTGCAAAATCGGCGCTTCCGCCATGGATCATTCACCATCCTTTCCGTCTGCCTGCTGGGGGCAGCGAGGGTCATACAGCCAGCACCGCACCTGATGCCCCTCCACTTCCGTTTCCGTTGGCGTGTGATCCAGGCACACATGCATGCATCGGCTGCAGCGGGCGGCAAAGCCGCAGCCCTTGGGGGGCGCAAACAGATCCGGCGGTGTGCCGGGGATGCTGATGAGCCGATGAGGAATCTCCCCGTGCATACGGGGCACGGAGCCGATGAGCCCCCAGGTGTAGGGGTGCTTGGGGTGATAGAAAATATCCTTGGCGGTGCCGCTTTCCACAATCTGCCCAGCGTACATCACCGCAATCCGATCCGCCATCCGCGCCACCACCCCCATGTTGTGGGTGATGAAGATGATGCCCATGTTCATTTCCTTCTGGGTGGTGCGCATCACTTCCAGAATCTGTGCCTGAATGGTGACGTCCAGGGCGGTGGTGGGTTCATCGGCAAACAGCAGGGCAGGCTTGCAGGCCAGTGCCATGGCGATCATCACCCGCTGCCGCTGGCCGCCGCTTAAGGTGTGGGGAAAACGGTTGTACAAGGTTTCCGGGCTGGGCAGCCCCACCAGACGGAACATGTCCGCAATCCGCTTCCGTGCCTCCTCCTGAGACACGTTTTCGTGGGCCCGGAGCATTTCCCGCATTTGCTTGCCGATCTTGGTGGTGGGGTTCAGGGAGGTCATGGCATCCTGAAAGATCATGGAGAATTCCTTGCCCCGGTAGGCACGCATTTCCTTGTCGGTCTTGCCTGTCAGTTCTTCCCCGTTGTAGCGGATGCTGCCTCCGGCAATCCGGGCAGGGGGCTCGTCATTTAAGCGCATAATGGTCTGGATGGTCACCGACTTGCCGCAGCCGGATTCCCCCACAATGCCCAGGGTTTCCCCTCGATCCAGATAGAAGTCCACCCCACGAACGGCCTTCACCTCGCCGGCGGCGGTGTCAAAGGATACGTGGAGATCCTTTACTTCCAGCAGATGACTCATGCACGCACCCTCCTTTCAGCCCGGTGACGACGCTTTTCCCGGCGGAAGCGGCGGATCACAAAATCCTCATTCCTCAGCCGGGGATCCAGCGCATCCCGCAGAGCGTTGCCGAACATGTACAGGGCGAAGATAATCAGGAAAATCACCAGCGACGGGAAAATGAACACATGGAACTGGGTCATGAAGTACTTCATGCCGTCGGTAGCCAGCTGACCCAGGGAAGTGGCAGGGGGATTGATGCCCAGGCCGATGTAGCTCATGCCTGCCTCCGCAAAGATGGCACCGGGAATGGAGGAGCACAGGCCCACCGCCATGTTGCCCAGAATGTTGGGCAGGATGTAGTGGAAGATGATCCGCACCGGGGTTGCGCCCAGGGTGCGGGCAGCCAGCACAAATTCCCGGTTCTTGAATTGCAGGATTCTGCCCCGGAACGCCCGGGCAGAGCCCATCCACCCGGAAATAGCCAGTGCCACAATCAGGGAGAAGGCATTGCCTCCCATGACAATCAGGATCAGAATCATGTAAATCATGGAGGGGATGCACAGCATAATATCCACAATGCGCATGATGATCATATCCACCCGGCCGCCCACCCAGCCGGAAATGGCGCCGATGATCATGCCCAGCATGTAGGGCAGCAGGGCACCCAGAAAGCCGATGACCAGAGAGGTTCGGGTACCCATCCACACCCGGGTGAAGACGTCCCGACCGGCGTTGTCCGTGCCGAACCAGTGGGCGGCGGAAGGTCCCTGCTTCTTCTCCATGAGGGAGGTAGCGTCAAACTCGTAGGGGGAGAAAATGGGCACGAAGATGGCCAGCAGGATGATGATCAGCATCAGCACCATGCAGAACACCGCCATGGGATTGTGCCGCAGCCGGTTCCACACCTCCGGCCAGTACCGGGTGGAAGGCCGCTGAGGCTGCTGGATTTTGCTCCGCTCCGCCTCCGTCAGGGGGGTAAAGTCAAGGGCTTCTTCCTCCGCAGGGGAGGCAACTGCTGCTTGCGTTGTTGTACTCATCTGCTTCCCTCCTTACTGAATGCGGACACGGGGATCCACCACGCCGTAGAGCAGATCCACCAGGAAATTGGCAAACACCACCAGCACCGACTGGAACACCACCAGCCCCAGGGTCATGGTATAGTCCAGGCCGGTAATGGAGGTGACGAAATAGCTGCCCAGTCCGGGGATGGAAAAGGCCTTTTCAATGATGTAGGAGCCCATCAGTGCCCCGGCGATCTCCATGCCCAGGTTGGTGATCATGGGGAGGATGGCATTGCGGATCTGGTGGAAGAATACGATGCGGAACTTGCTGATGCCCTTGGACTTAGCAGTCTTCAGGTAATCCTGCTTGCCCACCTCCAGCATCAGGGTGCGCATGGAGCGGCAGTGGCTGGAGATAATCCCAATGGACAGGATGAAGGTGGGCAGGATGGTGTGCTTAAAGGACAGCCATTGGCTGGCAGGGAACCATTTCAGTTTTACGCAGAAAAGCAGCTGCAGCAGTGCCGCCAGCACAAAGGAAGGCATGGCGGTCAGCAGGATGGTGGTCACCTGGCAGGTGTAGTCCAGCTTGCCCCCACGGAACACGGCAGACAGCACCCCCAGCAGCATTCCCAGCGGGATGCCCACCAGCAGTGCCTGAATGCCCAGCTGCGCGGTAATGGGGAAGTAGGTGGTAATCACGTCGTTCACGCTGCGGCCGATGTAGGTCAGGGAATAGCCGAAGTCCAGGTGAAGCAGATTCCACATATACGAGGCATACTGTTCAAGCAGCGGCCGATCCAGTCCGTAGTAGGCCATCATCCGCTCTGCGTTTTTCATGTGCAGCGGATCCTTCAGGATGAAGGGATTGCCGGGCAACAGCCGCAGCAAAAAGAAGCACACGGTGGCAATGGCCCAAATCGTCAGCACCGAAATCAGCAGTCGCTTGGCAATATACTTAACCATTGGCTTGTCTCCTTCAGAAAATAAACATACGGGAGCAGGAATGCATCCCGCTCCCGCAACGTGTATCGACAAAGTGGCAGAGCCGCTTTGTCGAGATTCGCACTCACTCACTGGTCGAACGGTTTCACCGTTCTCCCGGCCGTTCGCTCGTGTAAGGAAGCAATCCTTCGGATTGCTGCGGCTTTCACCGCACAGGGGCTTCGCCCCATTTAACGCCCCGAAGGGGCTCGCTGAAAGCCGATCTTCAGTTGAAGGGCTTGCGAGCCCTCCAACGCCACCCGAGGTTCATGTGGTGCGAAAGTCAGATACTTCTCGCATACAGGTCGCTGCAATCTCAGTCGACAGTAGCGTAGTTGATCATCAGGCCTTCCTGGCTGTCAACCTGCACGAAGCCGTGAACACGGTCGCTGACGATGTAGTAGCTGCCGTTGAACTGGATGGGCAGGATCACCGCATCATCGATGATGATCTGCTCAGCCTGAGACAGCAGGGACAGGCGGGCAGCCCGGTCAGCCTCCGTGGAGGCCTTGGCCATCAGCTCGTCAAACGTGCTGTTGCTGTAGATGGAGGAGAAGGGAGCACCTGCGCCCATGACGTCGGACACGGTGCCGCCGGTCATCCAGCAGTTCAGGCTGGTCACCATGGCGGTGGGGGTTACGCTCAGGGACTGATAGTAAATGTCATAGTCCATGTACACCATGCTCATGATGGCGCTCTGCACAGGCTGAAGCTCAATCTCGATGTTGTTAATGCCCAGCACACGCTTCCACTCGGACTGAATGGTTTCAGCCATCAGGCGGTACATTTCGGAGTCGAAGGTCAGGTACTTCACGGTAGGCAGCTCGTCCACGCTGCTGTAGCCCAGCTCTTCCAGGGCGGCAGCCAGGTAAGCCTGCGCCTTTGCTTCATCCCCGGTGAGGGACACGGTTTCCACAGGATACTCGTCAATGTAAGCCACGTCATCGGTGGTGCCCAGGCAGGTGGAGCCGTAGTACCGGGCGGTGGGGGTGCCAGACTCGTTCACAGCGCCTACGATGGCTTCACGGTTCAGTGCCCAGGACAGGGCAAGGCGGAAATTCTTGTTGGCCAGCAGGGCAGTTACAGCTTCGTCACGGGTCTGGAAGCTGCCGTCCGCAAAGTAGTAGCCGGTGGTGTTGAACTCCAGCATCTGCATAGCGGCGGAATCATAGTGATGAGCATACTGCTCGCCCACCAGCTCCACCAGCTCGGTCTTGGCGGAGATGATCACGTCCACCTCGCCGGTCTCAAACATGGAGTAGGCAGTAGAAGCAGAAGAGTCGGTGGAGGACAGGAGCTTCACATTGCTGATCTGGAAGCTGTCATCCGCATAAATGTAGGAGGGATTCTTTTCGAAGGTCAGGTAGGAGCCGTACACCCACTCGGTGAGGATGTAGGGGCCGGAATACATCAGGTTATCGGGAGTGCCGCCCAGTGCATTGCCCTGTGCCGCTGCAAAGGCACGGTTCAGGGGGCAGGCTTCCAGCTCGGGATCAAAGTCAGCGTTGTAGCTGGCCAGGGTGATCTGCAGGGTCTTGTCATCCAGTGCCTTAATGCCTACTTCGCTTTCATCCACTTCGCCGTTCACATAAGCTTCGCCGTTCAGGTAGAAGTTGGCGGTGGAGTTCAGGCCGATCTTGGTCAGCAGGCCATAGGCGAAGTCGTCAGCGGTGACGGGGGTGCCGTCGCTGTACACAAGGCCGTCCTTCAGGGTGTAGGTGTAGGTCAGGCCGTCATCGGACACGGTGTAGCCTTCCGCCGCCTCGGCATAAGCGGTGCCGTTATAAGGGCGGTACAGGAAGCAGTTGATCAGGTAGAACACATCGCTGTCCAGGTTGGACTGGGACTGGGTCCAGTTCAGGGTGTTAGGCTCGGTGGACTTAATGGTCAGGGAGCCCTCTGCCAAGGCAGCGGCCGAGGTCAAGAGCATGGCCAGAGCCAGCAAAAGGGAGACAAGTTTCTTCATGTTGCGCACCTCCGTGATTGTAAACAGCGCCTGCGTGTGGATTGCGCACAAAGCATTCCTACTCAGCTGTTTCCTATGATAAGATAACCATTATGAAAAAGTATGTCAATGGCTTGCATGATTTTACAGGGCGAAAAAACAGAGAAAGAACACATGCCGCCCCCGGTCTGTGCACCCTTGCCCGATTGACACCTTCTCAAGGCTTTGCTAAGATAAGCTGGTCATCAAGTGTTGAATACGCCTTGTTTTCATTGAAGGAGGAGCTTTATGGCTGAGCTGATGCTGAAGGGGCGGATGATCGATGTCAAGACCGGTCGGGTCATCGAGAACGCCGCTGTGCTGGTGAAGGAAAATAAGATTATTTATGCAGGGGAGGCCTCCGGCTGCCCGGCAAATGACGCACAGGTGCTGGAGGCAGGGGAAGGCACCCTGCTGCCCGGCTTTATGGACGTGCACGCCCATTTGATGGGCACAGAAGACGCAGGCTCCTTTGCCGATGGTGCCCTGCTGGGGGATCAGGTGGTCGGTGCGGTGTATCAGGCAGGGCTGCTGCTGGATGCAGGCTTTACCGGCTTGCGGGACATGAGCGAAGCCGGGCTGTACGTAGGCCGCGGCATTGACCGTGGGGTGATTCGGGGGCCTCGCATTGTGCCTGGGGGCAAGGTGCTGGGCATTACCTCCGGCCATGTGGATCTTCGCCCGGATCAGACCATTGCCTACTACAATGCTCACGATCACCTGTCCATGTGCTGCGACGGGGTGGATGGCTGCGTGCAGGCGGTGCGGGAACAGTTCCGCGCCGGGGCAAAGTTCATCAAGATTTGCGCCACCGGCGGCGTGTCTTCCCCCACGGATCGGATTGACGATGTGCAGTTCTCCCCGGAGGAGCTGCGTGCCATGGTGAACGAAGCCCGGCGGCATCATTCCTACGTTACCGCCCACTGCACCGGCTACGAGGGCGCTTATCAGGCACTGCTGGCCGGGGTGGAGTGCATTGAGCACGGGGTATTCCTGACCCAGCGGGAGATTGACCTGATGGCAGAAAAGCATGTGCCCCTGGTGACCACCTTGGCCGTGTCCCTTGGGGTGGCCAACATTCCCGGCCTGCCGGACTGGATGCACGAGAAGGCCGTGGCCTGCGCTCAGGCCAGCATCAACACCATTGCCATGGCACGGAAGGCAGGGCTGTGCATCGCCCTGGGCACGGACTTCTCCAATTCGAAGAACTCCCCCTACCTGGCCAACGGCAGCGAGTTCCGGGCGATGGTGAAGGCGGGCATGACCAACCTGGAATCCCTGCAGGCAGGCACCATCAACGCCGCCAAGGTGATGCGGATGGAGGATCAGGTAGGCTCACTGGAAGCCGGCAAGCTGGCAGACATTGTGCTGGTGGACGGCAATCCTCTGGAGGATATCGAGTGCCTGACCCATGCGGATCATGTGAAGCTGGTGGTCAAGAACGGCAAAATCGAGAAGCAGATCGCATAAAGATCAGCATACAAAAAGAACCCACCGTGCTGAGCGGATGGGTTCTTTTTACGTTGCGTATTCGATTGCTTACTTGGCGTACTCGGTGCTCCGGGTTTCCCGAATCACGTTGACCCGAATCTGACCCGGATACTCCATTTCCTTTTCAATGCGCTTGGCGATTTCCTTGGCCAGGATCTTGGTGCCCTCATCGGTCACATCATCCGGCTTCACCATAATGCGCACTTCACGGCCGGACTGGATGGCGTAGCACTTCTCCACGCCGTCGAAGCTGTTGGCGATTTCCTCCAGCTTCTCCAGACGCTTGATGTAGTTCTCCAGGCTCTCACGGCGTGCACCGGGACGAGCGGCGGAGATGGCATCGGCAGCCTGCACCAGCACGGCTTCCACGGTCTGCGGCTCCACATCGTTGTGGTGTGCCAGAATGGCGTGCACCACATCCGGGCTTTCGTGGTACTTCCGTGCCAGCTCGGCGCCCAGGGTTACGTGGGTTCCCTCTGCCTCATGGTCAACGGCCTTGCCGATATCATGGAGCAGACCGGCACGCTTAGCCAGCTGCACGTCTGCGCCCAATTCTGCTGCCATCATGCCAGCCAGGTGGCTGACCTCGATGGAGTGCTTCAGCACGTTCTGACCGTAGCTGGTGCGGTACTTGAGCCGACCCAGCAGCTTCACCAGTTCGTGGTGGATGCCGTGCTGATTGGTCTCAAACACAGCATTCTCGCCGGCTTCCCGGATCTGGTTTTCCACTTCCTTGCGAGCCTTTTCCACCGTTTCCTCAATGCGGGCAGGGTGGATGCGGCCATCCATGATCAGCTTCTCCACAGCGATGCGGGCGATTTCACGGCGCACAGGGTCAAAGGCGGATACGATGACGGCCTCGGGAGTGTCGTCGATGATCAGATCCACACCGGTGGCAGTTTCCAGCGCACGGATGTTGCGGCCTTCACGGCCGATGATCCGACCCTTCATGTCGTCATTGGGCAGGGAGATCACCGACACGGTGCTTTCCGCCACATGGTCGGCAGCGCACTTCTGAATGGCCAGGGCGATAATGTTGCGAGCCTTCTTTTCGCCCTCTTCCTTGGCACGGGTTTCGATTTCCCGCACCATGGCGGCGGCGTCGTGATAGGCTTCCTTCTGCACACGCTCCACAATGATCTGCCGTGCCTCGTCCTGGGTCATGGCGGCGATCCGTTCCAGCTCGGCGTTCTGCTTCTCGGTCAGTGCCTCGGCTTCTTCCTGCATCTTCTGGATGTCCGCAGCCTTCTTGTTCAGGCTGGTTTCCCGGGCCTCCATGTTGTCAGCCTTCTTGTCCAGGGTTTCTTCCCGCTGGAGCAAGCGGCGCTCGTTCCGCTGAACCTCCGCCCGGCGGTCGCGGATTTCCTTATCGTTTTCCGCTTTTTCCCGGTCGTTTTCTGCCTTGGCCTTCAGGATCTCCTCCTTGGCCTCCAGCACCTTTTCCTTCTTGTACTCATCTGCCTTGCGGACAGCATCGTCATACAGCCGCTTGGCATACTCTTCCGTTCGGCCGATTTTCTTCTCGGCCTCATTCTTCCGGTATGTGTATCCGCCCAGGGCGCACACGGCGGCAATGAGCAGCGCAATGAGTATGTTCCATAACCACATCATGGTTCGCAATCCCCTCCTTTTTTTCAAAAAATCTCATGCTCATTATTGTTCAAATCGACAAAAGCCGCCCGAACCCTCAGGTTCACGCGGCAGACTGCTTTGGATGGTACGATTCATGTTGTCATGCTGGATGACTGCTGCGAAAGCACGGCAAAAGCCGCCCTTTCAGGCGCAGCCTAACAGATTCCCTCGACCTCAAGCCGTTGAAATTTGCGGAAAAGCTGCAAAAGCCCCGTCCTTCAAAAACGGGCACGCCTGCCCACATAAAAAGGAAGAGCCCGGGATGCAGACACAAAATAGCATAAGCGCACAAGCCCCAAAGGGGCATACACGTCGAAGCAACAGGAAATGTCTATCGAAAACAGCCCGAAGGCGAAACCGCCTTCATCAGCCGATCGTCTCTATTGTACCTGTTTGCAACTGTTATGTCAAGGTTGGAATTGGGGGGCAGCACGGTCCCAACGTCATATTCCGAAATCATTTCAAATATTACAAAACAATGACCA
>CAVGBO010000053.1:0-23378 GCA_963627465.1 Phocaeicola dorei | reverse complement strand
CATGCTTCCCCTGTTGTACTGAGATTGGTCCGAGATAGTCAGTCTTGACCGAAAGCAGAGGAATTGACCATGCGATTAAGCGATACCATTGAAGACTTTATCAAAATGCTCCTCGCTCAGGATGAACCCGAGGTGGAGCTCAAGCGAAACGAGCTGGCCGAATACTTCGGCTGTGCCCCAAGCCAGATCAACTATGTGCTTGCCACCCGGTTTACACCGGATCACGGTTATGTGATTGAAAGCAGGCGGGGCGGCGGCGGTTATATCCGCATTGTGCGTGTAGTGCAGCAGCCCGGCCAGCAGCTCATGTATCTGATTCATGAACGCATCGGGGACAGCATTACGGAGGGAGAAGCCGTTCATATCATTACCCACCTGGTGGAGCAGAAAATGCTGACCTCCAGTGAAGGGGAGCTTGCCCGTGCTGCCGTTTCCGCCCAAGCCTTGGCCGTTCCCCTGCCGGAGCCCATGAAGGATGCCTTGCGTGCAAAGTCGCTGAAGGCGATGCTGACCTCTGTGGCTCGGCGAAATACGCCCACCCTTGAAGCCTAACCTGAAAGGATGATTGCTTATGTTATGTGAAGAATGCAAGGTTAATGAAGCGACCTTTACCATTTCCGTGGTGGTTGCAGGCGAAGTGACCACCCGGCACCTGTGCGGCGAATGCATGGCGAAAATGAATGCTGATCTGCAAAGCGGCAATATTAAGAGCCTGCTTTCCTCCATTCTTTCCGCTATTACGGGATCAGAAACGCCGGAGGAACCTCGTGTGGAAATCGTGTGCC
This sequence comes from Phocaeicola dorei, assembly GCA_963627465.1. Classification (GTDB taxonomy): domain Bacteria; phylum Bacillota; class Clostridia; order Christensenellales; family Aristaeellaceae; genus CAKUFA01. The sequence goes on along the minus strand of CAVGBO010000053.1, from coordinate 22,593 downwards.
CCCGGTGTCATACCACCCTGAGCCAGTTTACCAAGTCCGGCCATTTGGGCTGCCCCCACTGCTACGAAGCCTTCCGTGAGCAGCTTCAACCCATGCTGCTGCAGATTCACGGACGAGTGCAGCACGCCGGCCGTGAACCCCTGAACACCTGCGAAGCCCAGCGGCAGCGCACCCGGCAGGAAGAACTGACCCGGCAAATGGAGCAGGCCGTTGCTCAGGAAGATTTCGAAACAGCCGCCCGCCTGCGGGATCAGCTCCGTGAAATGGCTGCCAAGGAGGCACAGGCCCAATGAGCAATCATGCAACCATTCTTTCTTCCCGGGTTCGCCTTGCGAGAAACTATGAAGATTTGCCCTTTGATGTAGCAGAGCATCCCGACCTGGCTGCCGCCTGCGTTTCCCGCACCACCAATGCCATGAAGCTTTCCGGCGCTGATGAGGGCTTTGAACTGCTTCGCCTCAGTGATATGAGTGCCAATCAGCGGCAGGCACTGTGCGAGAGTCACCTGATCAGCAAGGATTTGCTGCTGCGCCCGGACACGGCGGCTGTGATGTTGAACACGGAAGAAAGCCTTTCCGTGATGATGAACGAAGAAGACCATCTGCGTATCCAGGCCATTGTGCCCGGGGATGATTTGCAAACGGCTGCAGACCGTTGTTTCCGGGTGGAGGACGCCCTGAGCCGTCAGGTCAACTTTGCCTTTGACCATCAGCTAGGGTACCTGACCGCCTGCCCCACCAACACCGGCACCGGCATGCGTGCTTCCCTGCTGATTCATTTGCCTATGCTGACCATCGGCAAGCAAATGGGCAATGTGGGGCAGATTGTTGCCAAGGTGGGGTTAACCATCCGTGGCGTGTACGGTGAAGGTGCCGAGGCGCTGGGCTGCCTGTATCAGGTATCCAATCAGGTGACCCTTGGCCGAACGGAGCAGGAGCTGATCAGTGCCGTTACCGCTGTGGGGCATCAACTGACGGACATGGAGCTTTCCTTGAGAGAAAAGTCACTTGCTTCCCATCGGCTGGTATTGGAAGATCCCATCTGGCGTGCCTGGGGCATTCTGTGCAATGCTAGAATCATGGAGCTGCCGGAATTCTTCAAGCACTGGAGTGCTGTTCGCCTCGGGGCTGCCATTGGCATGCTTCAAGTGAAAACAGACACGCTGGATCAAATGCTGGAACAGGTGCAGGATGCTCACTTGCAGGACTTTGCGGAATCTCGCCTGATCGGCAGGGATTTGGCTGCTGCCCGTGCAAGCAGAATCCGCAGCATGCTGACGGCAGAGTAACAAGCAATATCATTACGTTCATTTGAATGTATCAGGAGGATCTTATGGCCCTATTCGGACAATTTACGGAGCGGGCACAGCATATGCTGGAAACTGCCCGCTCCATTGCAGAGGAGCTGAACCATCCTGCCATGGGCACGGAACATCTGCTTCTCGCCCTTGTAAGCGAGGATGAGCATCAGCCCCAATCCATTCAGGAAAAAGCATCTTATGATGATGTGCTTGACCTGATGCCGCCTACGGATGAAAATGCGCCCAAGCCGCTGCAAATCGGCATGACCCCTCGCATGAAAAAGCTGCTGGAGCTTAGCGTGATGGAATCCCGCCGGCTGGGGCAGGCCTATGTTTCCGTAGAGCATTTGTGGCTGGCACTCCTGCGTGAAAATGACTGCTTGGCTTTCAATATCCTAAAGCAGCTGCAAGTGGACACGGAAAAGACCCGGGATGAAATCATCCGTCAGCTTCGTGCGGAACGCAGCGGCAACGGAGAAGAACCGGAAGAGCGGCCAAATCCCAAGGCAAAGGGCAAGAAGGCTGAAACCCCTGTGCTTGCCCAGTACAGCCGTGATCTGACCGCTGCCGCCCGGGATAACGAGCTGGATCCCGTCATCGGCAGAGACACGGAGATTCAGCGCATCATTCAGATCTTGATTCGCCGCACGAAGAACAATCCCGTGCTGATTGGTGAACCCGGCGTAGGCAAAAGTGCCGTGGTGGAAGGACTCGCCCAGCGAATCGTGCAGGGCAGCATTCCGGAGATGCTGGTGGGCAAGCGGGTGCTGTCTCTGGACATGGGCAGCATGATTGCCGGCAGCAAGTACCGGGGCGAGTTTGAAGAGCGGCTGAAGAATGTCATGAAGGAAGTGCAGGAGAGCGGCAACATTCTCCTGTTCATCGACGAAATTCACAACATTGTGGGTGCCGGTCAGGCAGAGGGCAGCCTGGATGCTGCCAACATTCTGAAGCCTGCCCTTGCCCGGGGCGAGGTGCAGTGCATCGGTGCCACCACGCTGGAAGAATATCGGAAGCACATCGAAAAGGATGCCGCCTTGGAGCGCCGCTTCCAACCTGTCATGGTGGGTGAACCTACCCAAGAGGAAGCGTTGGCCATTCTTCACGGACTGCGGGATCGGTATGAAGCCCATCACAAGGTGCACATCACCGATGAAGCCCTGAAAGCCGCCGTCACGCTCTCCGACCGCTACATTGCCGACCGCTTCCTGCCGGACAAGGCCGTTGACCTGATGGACGAGGCCGCCTCCCGTGTGCGGATTCAGGCCTTTACCGCACCTCCGGATGTGAAAGCACAGGAAAAGCAGTTGGAAGCCTTGGTTGCCGAAAAGAAGGATGCCATTGCCCATCAGGACTTTGAGCGTGCCGCTGCCCTGCGGGATCAGGAACGCTGCCTCCGTCAGGAAATTGAGATGAAGCGCACTGCATGGAGCAAGCAGCAATCTGCCGCCAGAGACGTGGTCAACGAAGAGGACATTGCCCAGGTTGTTTCCGGGTGGACAGGCATTCCCGTCCGCAAAATGACGGAAACCGAAGCGGATCGCCTCATGCATCTGGAGGAAACCCTTCACGCCCGTGTCGTTGGGCAGGACGAAGCCGTCAGTGCCATCGCCCGAGCCATTCGCCGTGCCCGTGCAGGGCTCAAGGATCCCAAGCGTCCCATCGGCAGTTTCATCTTCCTTGGCCCTACAGGCGTAGGCAAAACCGAGCTTTGCCGTGCCTTGGGCGAGGCCATGTTTGGGGATGAATCCGCCGTGATCCGCATCGACATGAGCGAATACATGGAGAAGCACACCACGTCCCGGCTGGTTGGTTCTCCTCCCGGCTATGTAGGCTATGAGGAAGGCGGCCAATTAACCGAGGCCGTGCGCCGCAAGCCTTACAGCGTAATCCTGCTGGATGAGGTGGAAAAGGCGCACCCGGATGTGTTTAACATTCTGCTGCAAATTCTGGAGGATGGTCGGCTTACCGACAACACCGGACGCACGGTCAGCTTCAAGAATACCATCATTGTCATGACCTCCAACGCTGGTGCCCACAACATCAGCACAGGGCGTGCCATGGGCTTCGGTGCCAGCCCCATGGCCGATGTGCACAGCTACGAAGCCATGAAAGATTCCGTGATGAAGGAAGTCAAGGATCTGTTCCGGCCGGAATTCATCAATCGTGTCGACGAAATGATCGTCTTCCACGCCCTGTCGGAAGAGGACATCCGCCGCATTGCGGACATGATGCTGACCCAGGTTGCCAAGCGGCTGGAAGAGCGGGATGTCCACCTGCACTGGGATGCAGAGGTTGCCGCTCATCTGGCGCAGGAAGGTTACGACCCCAAATTCGGTGCACGTCCCTTGCGGCGGCTGATTCAGCGCACGGTAGAAGATATGCTGAGCGAGGAGCTGATCCTTGGGCACTTTGCCTTGGGTGACCAAGTGCAGCTGTACCTGGAGGATGGTGCCATTAAGGTTCGGAAAGAACAGGCGTAAAGGATCTTCAATTGAGGGCGGGAGGGTTTTCTCTCGCCCTCGATTTGTTGACGCATTGAAACTCTTGTGCTGCTTTTGCTTCGTTTTTTCTTTGCTTTTGTCCTTGACAAACCCGTGGGGCATGGCTATACTTGTGTGCATGCAGCAAGGACGCTGCGGGATTTTTTCTCGCACCGTCCTTTTTTCATGACAATCGGTCATGAAAGTGGCTGCGAAACCAAAGAAACATCGTAGAAGGGGGTTTACCTGGATGGCACATATGGATGAGATCTTTGGCAGCAACGTATTTAATGATGCTGTAATGCAGCAGCATTTGCCCAAGGATACCTACAAGGCCCTGAAGAAGACCATTGATGAGGGTCGTCATCTTGATCCGCAGGTTGCTGCGGTTGTTGCCCACGCCATGAAGGATTGGGCAGCGGAGAAGGGCGTAACGCACTTCACCCACTGGTTCCAGCCCATGACCGGCATCACCGCCGAGAAGCACGACAGCTTCCTGAATCCTCAGCCCGGCGGAAAGATGATTCTTTCCTTCAGCGGCAAGGAACTCGTCCGTGGCGAGCCTGACGCTTCCTCCTTCCCCTCCGGCGGACTTCGCTCCACCTTTGAAGCCCGCGGCTATACGGCATGGGATCCTACCAGCTATGCCTTCATCAAGGACAACGTGCTGTGCATCCCCACTGCCTTCTGCTCCTATGGCGGCGAAGCACTGGACCAGAAGACGCCTCTGCTGCGCTCCATGGAAACCCTGAGCAAGCAGGCTGTGCGTGTGCTGCACCTGTTCGGCCGCATGGACTCTGTCCGTGTGACCCCCACCGTGGGTCCTGAGCAGGAGTATTTCCTGATTGACCGTGAACTGTATGAAAAGCGCCGTGACTTGATCTTTACCGGCCGTACCCTGTACGGTGCAAAGCCTCCCAAGGGTCAGGAGTTGGAAGATCACTACTTTGGTGCCATCAAGCCCCGCATTCAGGCCTTCATGAGCGAGTTGGATGAAGAGCTGTGGAAGCTGGGCGTAGCCGCCAAGACCGAGCATAACGAAGTGGCTCCTGCTCAGCACGAGCTGGCTCCTGTGTTCACCATCACCAACGTGGCTGCCGATCACAATCAGCTGACCATGGAAATGATGAAGAAGGTAGCACAGCGTCATGGTCTGGTCTGCCTGCTGCACGAGAAGCCCTTCGCAGGGGTCAACGGCTCCGGCAAGCACAACAACTGGTCCATGGTGACCAACACCGGCTACAACCTGCTGGATCCCAGCGATACGCCTTATGAAAGCTCTCAGTTCCTGCTGTTCCTCACCGCCGTCATCAAGGCTGTGGACGACTATCAGGATCTGCTCCGTGTATCCGTGGCCAGCGCAGGTAACGATCATCGTCTGGGTGCCAACGAAGCACCGCCTGCCATCATCTCCATGTTCGTGGGCGAAGAGCTTGGCGAGATTCTGGACGCTATCGAGTCCGGTTCTGCCTACATGGGTCACGAGCACAGCGACATGACCGTGGGTGTGCACGTGCTGCCCAAGTTCCCCAAGGACAACACCGACCGGAACCGTACGTCTCCCTTCGCCTTCACCGGCAACAAGTTCGAGTTCCGGTCTCTCGGCTCCTCTGCCTCCATTTCCGAGACCAACGTGGTTATCAACACCATCGTGGCCGAGTCCCTCCGTCAGTTCGCTGACGAGCTGGAAGGTGCAGCCGACTTTAAGACTGCTCTCCATGATCTGATTGTTCGTGAGATCCGTGCTCACAAGCGCATTATCTTCAACGGCAACGGCTACTCCGAGGAGTGGGTGAAGGAAGCTGAAAAGCGTGGCTTGCTGAACCTGCACAGCACCGTGGACGCTCTGCCCTACATGGTGTCTGAAAAGAATATCAAGCTGTTCACCACCCACAAGGTGTATTCCGAAACCGAGATTCGTTCCCGGTATGAAATCAAGCTGGAAGAGTATGCCAAGGTGCTGAACATCGAAGCAGAAACCGCTTTGATGATGGCACAGCGTGAGATTCTGCCTGCTGCCATGAAGTATTCCGCTGCCGTAGCCTCCCAGCTGAAGGCACTGAAGGATGCTTCCTCCGCCGTGAGCACCTCCGCTGAGGAAAAGCTGCTGGCCAAGCTGAGCTGCAATGTGTCCCTGCTCTCCGACCGCATTGACGAGCTGCAGGCCGCCATTGTGAACACCAATCACGACGCTGATGCAAAGGAAGCTGCCGTGTACGAGCATGACGTGATCATCCCTGCGATGAACGCTGTCCGTGTGGTGGCTGACGAGCTGGAAACCCAGGTGGGACGTTCTTACTGGCCCTTCCCCACCTATGCAGATCTCCTGTTCAACGTGTAATCCATAAGCAACGATCCAGGGCGTGCGGATGCAATTTCCGCACGCCTTTTCTTGTGGAGCAGATACAGCAAAAATGCAGTCTGGACTTTGTTCCAATATCGACAAAGGTCTGTTCCGGTGCTATAATAGTTTCGTTTGCATAAACATACGACCCCTCTAAGGAGGCGAAGTTTTCCTATGAAGCCTTATACCTTCCGCTACGGCAGCGGCACGGTGGACATTCCGCTGGAGGAAGCCAATGTCACCGTTTTGCAGGGACACCACACCCCTGCCATTCAGGACATTGCAACCGCCCTTGCTGCCGCTTTGGATGCGCCTATTGATGCGCCGCCGCTTAACAAGTGGATTCAGCCCGGCGACCGGGTAACGCTGGTCATCAGCGATATGTCCCGGTTTTGGATGCGGCAGGATAAGGTGATTCCCCCTTTGGTGGACTACCTTCACGACCATTGCCAGGTGGCGGATGATCATCTGACCATTCTGGTGGCCAACGGTACCCATTTGGGCGGAGACGAGCAGGAGCTGCGCACCTTAGTCACAGACGGGATTTATGACCGGGTACAGGTGATCAATCACGACTGCTTGGCGGACGATTTAGTGACCATCGGCACAACGCCTCACGGCACGGTGGTGCGAATTCATCCGGCGGCAGCCCATGCAGATCGCGTCATTTGCCTGGGTGCATGCACCCATCATGTCATGGCAGGCTTCGGCGGTGGGCGGAAGAGCATCCTGCCAGGCATTAGTGCCATGGATACGATTTGCCACAACCATGCCTTTGCACTGGATCCCAAGTGCTTCCAAAGCAATCCCCGCATCGGCAACGGCAAACTAAATGATAATCCCTTGAACGATGACATGTGCGAAGCTGCCGGGCTGATGAACAACCTGTTCATGATTTCCCTGGTAATGAATGCCGAAATGCAGCTGGCGGAAATTTATGCAGGCCACTACCTGCATTCCTGGCTGCGAGCCTGCGAAGCGGTGGATCGGATTTACCGGGTGGAAGTGCCGGAAAAGGCAGACGTGATTGTCGCCAGCTGCGGCGGCTATCCCAAGGATATGTCCCTGTATCAGGGCACAAAGACCATTGACAATGTGGAAACCGGGCTGAAGGTCGGGGGCACGCTGATTCTGCTCATTGAAGCCAGGGAAGGCGGCGGCCCGGCAGAATATTTCGATTGGATTCAAAACCTGCAGGACGGCACCATGGAACAGCAGCTCAGGGAGCACTTCACCATTCCCGGCTACATCTTCCTGTTGAACTGTGAGCAGGCCAAACGATATAACATCCTGATGCTTTCCTCCGTGGCGCAGAAAACCGTGGCCCCCATGGGGCTGAAATCCTACCAAACCGTGGATGCATTGATGGCGGCTGCCGACCTGAAAGATAAGAAAATTTATGTAATTCCCAACGGGAGTACGGTTGTACCTTATGTGAAAGAAGGAGCAGAACGAAAATGAAGGAGTACATTGCCAAACGTTTTCAGCACCGCAGCGCAGGCTTGACCCTGGACACGGAAGCCCTGCACCGCTACAATGACGTGATTGATCTGAGCATCGGCGACACGGACTTCACCACGGATCGACGCATTATTGATGCCGCTTATCATGATGCCTGCAACGGTTACACTCATTATGGCGACCCCAAGGGCGACCCGGAGCTGATCGAAGCCATTCGTCAGGCATGGAAGGAAGATTTCCAGCAGGACATTAGTGCCGATGAAGTGCTGGTGACCACCTCCAGCTGCATGGGCATGTCCCAGACTCTGCTGAGCCTGCTGAATCCCGGGGATGAAGTGATTGTCTTCGGTCCTTATTTTGCCGACTACAAGAACCAAATCGAACTGGCCGGCGGCACTTTGGTGGAGGTTGAAACCTACGAGGAGCAGATGTATCGCCCCAATGAGGCGGCTGTTCGTAATGCTATTACCCCCCGCACCCGTGCCATGATTGTGAACACACCCACCAACCCCACCGGTGCAGCCTATGACCGAGACACCCTGCAAATGCTGGCCAACATCGCTCAGGAAAAAGATCTGCTGATTCTGGCAGATGAAATTTATACACGGTATCTGTATGACGGAGAGTTTGTGCCCATGCGTACCCTGCCCGGCATGGCAGACCGCACCGTGACCCTGAATAGCTTTTCCAAGAACTTTATGATGACCGGATGGCGTGTGGGCTACATCATTGCCCACCCTGACCTGATCAGCGTATTCAAGCACGTCAACGATGCCTTGACCTATTCCGCCCCTGCCATGTCCCAGCGGGCAGCCATTAAGGCGCTGGCCATCCGAGACGTCATTGCTGATGAATATATATCCAAATATCGTGCACGTGTATACAAGGTTGCGGAAGCCATTTCGGATATTTCCTACCTGACCATCTTCAAGCCTCGGGGCACCTTCTATGCCTTCCCCGGCATCAGCAAAACCGGCATGGACGACAAGACCTTCTGCAACTATCTGCTGGAGAAAGCTCACATTATGGTGTCTCCCGGCTGTGTCTTCGGCAAGGCTGGCAATGGCCACTTCCGCATTGCCTGCACCACTTCTGAGGAGAAAATCACCGAAGCCATGGAGCGGCTGAAGAAGTTGGAAAAAGATTTTTGAAAAATGAAAATTTATGCTTGACAAGTGCATATTATTGTGTATAATCATACACGTACCCTGAATAAAGCAAACGGAGGAAACGAACATGAAGAAGATGCTTGCTCTCGTATTGGTTGCCTGCATGGTGCTGTGCACGGCTGTTGCTGCATCCGCTGAAACGGTGTTGGAAAAGGTTAAGGCCGCCGGTGTGCTGGTGGTTGGTACCGAAGCCACCTATGGCCCCTACGAATTCCTGGATGACGATGCAAATCCCATTGGCTGCGACATTTGGCTGGCACAGCAGATTGCTGACGAGCTGGGCGTTGAGCTGAAGGTGCAGGATATGGCCTTCGACGGCATCATCGATGCTGTGAAGTCCGGCGTTGTGGACATCGGCATTGCTGCTTTCACCGTAAGCGAAGAGCGTGCTAAGGTCATCGACTTCAGCAACCAGTATGAACTGAGCGAGCAGCTGTTCATCGTGAAGAAGGGCAACGGCGAAGCTTATGCCACCAAGGAAGCCATTGCCGGCCTGAAGGTTGGCGCACAGATGGGCACCATCCAGTCCCAGCTGATCACCTCTGCCCTGCCTGACAGCGAACTGTTCGAGCTGGACACCTATCCGAACCTGGCTCTTGAAACCGTGAACGGCAACATTGCCGGCTTCGTGTGTGACAAGGCTGTAGGCGAAGGCATGGTTGCCCAGAACGACAATCTGGAAATCTCCGGCCTGACCTTCTCCGCAGAAGAAGCCTCCTTCGGCAAGGCCTGCGTTGTGGCTCAGGGCAACGAAGACTTCCTGGCAGTGGTGAACACCGTGGTGGATCGTGTTGTGGCTGATGGTTCCTACCTGGAAGCCTTCGACAAGTACAACGCCATCTGGGCTCCCTCTGCTGAGTAAGCATTCACTTTTGAAGGCATACCGGAAAGCTGTTCGGCAGCTTTCCGGTTTTCGCCGTATTTCTCCCCCACGGAAGGAGCAATGTCATGGAATTTCTAACGACAATGTGGAATCTTGTTACCAAGTATTCCGGATTCTTTCTGGAAGGCGTAGGCAATACGCTGATTCTCTCTTTCTTCACCGTATTGCTCGGCACCATTCTCGGTACCCTGATGGCCACAGCCCGCATGAGCAAGATCGCTCCCCTGCGCTGGTTTGCCGCGGCATACATTGAGTTCTTCCGTGGCACACCTTTGATGGTGCAGCTGATGTTTATCTTCTACGGGCTGCCCATGATCGGCATCACGTTCCCGGATGTCAGCTTCATCCCCAACTTCGACCGGTTTGCCGCCGGTGTTGTGGCCATGAGTCTGAACAGCTGCGCCTATGTGGCTGAAATCATCCGCTCCGGCATTCAAGCCGTGGACAAGGGACAGACAGAAGCGGCACGGAGCTTGGGCTTCCATGAAGGGCAGACCATGCGGTTGGTTGTTCTCCCCCAAGCCATCCGAAACATTCTCCCTGCCCTTGGCAACGAATTTGTGACTGACATTAAGGAATCTTCCATTGTGTCCGTCATTGGCATTGCCGACCTGATGTACCGCTCCAAAGGCGTCATCGCCAAGACCTACAACAGTTTGGAATGTCTGGCCATCGCCGCCATCATTTACTTTGTCATGACTTTCGTCAGCAGCCGACTGATTGCTCTTTTGGAAAGGAAGATGTCTCGTGGCAGAAAATAAGGAAACCATCATTCAAGTCAATCACCTTTCCAAGAGCTTCGGCGACCTGAAGGTGCTGAACGACATCAGCACGGAGTTCAAGGCGCAGGAAGTTGTCAGCATCATTGGTCCTTCCGGCGGCGGCAAGAGCACCTTCCTCCGGTGCCTGAACCTGCTGGAAATCCCCACGGCGGGAGAAATCTTCTTCGACGGCGTTGACATTTGCAGCAAAAAGGTGGACGTAGACCTGCATCGGCAAAAGATGGGCATGGTGTTTCAGCAGTTCAACCTGTTTGAAAACATGAATGTAATGAAGAACCTGACCATCGCCCCCATGAAGATTCTGAAGATGAGCAAGGAAGAAGCGGAAAGCCGTGCCCATGCGCTGATTAAGCGTGTTGGTTTGGCAGACAAGCTGACCTCTTATCCCAGCCAGCTTTCCGGCGGGCAGAAGCAGCGGATCGCCATTGTCCGTGCCCTGATGATGAACCCGGCGGTCATGCTCTTCGATGAGCCCACCAGTGCCCTCGACCCTGAAATGGTAGGCGAAGTGCTGGGCGTTATGCGTGACTTGGCGGAAACCGGCATGACCATGATTGTCGTCACCCACGAAATGCGGTTTGCCCGGGAAGTCAGCACCCGTACTCTGTTCCTGGATGGTGGCACCATCGGCGAGGACAAGCCCTCGAAGGAGCTGTTTGCCCACCCGGAAAATCCCCGACTGGTCAGTTTCCTGGAAAAAGTACTGTAATCTTTCCCACTATAAAGAAAGCTTCTGCGGTTCATCGCCGCAGGAGCTTCTTTTGTTTTGGCTTACCTTGCAGGAAAGTACATCCCCTGTTGAATCAGTATATCGCTGTCCGCCTGCACCTTGGCCAGAATTCGCAGGGCATCTTCCCCATCCGCCAATTTGGGGCAGAAATCATTGTAGGGCACGCTGCTGCTGGTAAGCACGGGCAGCAGGTTCAAGGTTGCTCCCAAGTAAGTATCGCCGCTGAAGCGCAGGCGAACCTGTGCCAGCATGGCATCAAAGGTGGTCATATCATGAGTCCCGCCAAACATCAGGTTGCCAAGGCTGTAGATGATCAGCGTACCATTGCGGTATTCAACGCCCTGCACCACATGAGGATGGGTGCCCACCACAATGTCCACCCCGGCATCTACCGCATCCTGTGCCATGAGCTGCTGCAATTCGCTGCTGTGGGTGGGGCTATACTCCGTCCCCCAGTGACAGCTGTAAATCACCACATCGCAGCCCAGAGAGCGAAGCTGATCCACTTCCGTTTTGATGATGGTACGATCCTGCCGCCAAATGGTTTCACGGCAGCCGGCAAAGCCGATTTTATGCCCGTTCTTTTCCCAGATGTACAGCTGTCCGTAGCCGCTGTAGGGCATGTTAGCATCCCGCAGCGCCTGGACAGTGGACGCACGTCCTTCCTGACCGTAGTCAATATGATGATTGTTAGCAATGTTCACCTGATCCACCCCGGAGTGCCACAGCACAGCCGTGTAGGCAGGCAGACCCCGGAAGCGATACAGCTTGTCCTTGTCCTCGCCTCTACCATCCGATTTCAGTACGCACTCCAGGTTCAGGAAGGTCATGTCATCCGCCTTGAAGATTTCGGTCAGGTTCTTGAAGGGATAATCGTATCCTTCTCGTTCCAGCACGGCAGGGAAAGCATCCTCCGCCTTCTGCCACTTTTCCCGGGTGCCCAGCACCACATCGCCTCCGAGGGTCAGCACCAGTTCCGATTCTTCATCCTGCAAATCCGTGGCCGTTGCCGTCGCTTCCAGCATGCGGTTGTTAGAGACCCCTGCCTCAGCATTTGCAACCTGCTGCACACGCTCCTCCGGGTCATCGATCAGAATGATTCTCGTGCCCGCGGGAATATGGGTATAGATCCAGTAGGCGTTGATTTCTCCGTCCCCCGTGTTGTTTTCCATGCGGACACAGCCATGGGAAGCTTTCTGACCCAGATAGGGCAGCTGGGCTGAGAAATCCAGCTTGCCGTTTTGCTTCTTCCATCCAAGCTGATGAATCAGATTGCCCCCGTCGTAGCGGATGGGATAGCTGTAGGTGTATCCGTCATCACTGAAGCTTTCCATGTGCTCCCCGGTGATAAAGGAGCCTGCCGCTGTTTCCCGAATCAGTCTGTCCTCCGCCGCCAGCCCCGTAGAGATAGGCATGGTCCAGATGGGCTTTCCCTCTTCATAAATGGTCATGGTCTGCTGCCGCTTATTTACCAGCAGGCCATACTTACTTTGCGGCTGAACCACCATCAATCGATCCGTGGGTACGTATCCTTCTGTATAAGAGCCGTCTTCATGGTTCCAAGCACCGATGAAACACCAGCCGTCCTCACGGACTTCCTTCACTTCAACCGCTTGGGTGCCGCAGTGCAAGGTGCCCAACACCTTGGATTCCTTGGAGGCCAGCGCATACACGTTTTGATGGGTATGCTTCGCTGCGCTGGTAGGACGAACCACGGTGGCGGCTGCGGTCATCAGCTGCCAAATGGTTGCATCATCGTCCCCATCCTCCGGCATAATCCTTCCCGTTACGCCTACTTGATACACCGGGGATGGTTCATCGGTCATCTTCAAAGGAATCTCCACTGCATAGGCAGGATTGTCGGTGGCGTACAGCCGCAGCACATAGTCCCCTGCCTCCGCTGCTTTTCCGTTCAGCTTGCCATCCCAGTGATAAGTCGCAGGTTTTGTGCCAACCTGCCGCCGCTTGGTTGCCAGCAGGGTCTGCATATCATCCGCCTTGTAGAATTCCACCATAAGCTGCCCTTCCCGAACCAGGGCGTACTCCACATACCAGTCACCATCCCGGTAATAGGTATCTCCGCTGGACAAGGCGAAAAGCAGTGCCTGATTGCACCTTTTCAGGTCGAAGGGGACGGTGGTTGTCTGGGTTTGTCCGTCACTGCCCAGCCATTCCACGAAAAAGCTGTAGCTGCCTTCCTGCATCTTCTCCTGATGATCCCCCAGGCCATCCCATGTTAAGGTATTGGCACCGGCCACCACGTTCATTTCCAACCGGCGATAGGTATTAAGAGAATCCACAACGGTCAAACGAACCGTGCCCTCTCCCGGACAGGTGACGATCAGTGTATTCTCCTGAAAGCCCCGCAGCGTTCCGCTCCAGGAAACAGACAAGTCTTCCGCCTCCCCGGCTGAAGCGAAGCACAATAGCAGCATCAGGCATAACAGCAATCTACGCACGGTCTTCATTTTCCCAACCTCCGGCCTTCATTCCGATGGATGATACATTCGCCATCCCGGCTGTCATCTCCTTCCTAATAGGAAGAGCTTCTGCCTATCCATGATGAAGACTTGCCATGGTGATTTGTGCATTTGCTTCCTTTGCGTATCTGTTTTTGTGCAAAAGCATGGAAAAATGGGTCAGTTTCTGCCCTGCGTGTACATTGTGAACAACCGTTGTTCGAAATGCTTGTCAATTTCGTCAATTTCATTTTTTTGAAAAAATCGATATAATGACGGTAACAAAAGCGTTGCAGAACGCATGGAGCAGGTTTGTCCTGCAAGATGACAAGGAGGATGTAATCAATGGCAAGTGTATCCCTGCAGCACATTTACAAGATCTATGCCGGCGGTGTGCAGGCCGTCAGCGATTTTTGCCTGGACATCGAAGACAAAGAGTTTATCGTTCTGGTCGGACCTTCCGGCTGCGGTAAGTCTACCACCCTGCGCATGGTCGCCGGTCTGGAAGAAATCTCCGACGGCGAGCTGTACATCGGCGACAAGCTGGTGAATGACGTGGCTCCTAAGGATCGCGACATCGCCATGGTGTTCCAGAACTACGCTCTGTATCCCCATATGACCGTGTATGACAACATGGCTTTCGGCCTGAAGCTGCGCAAGACCCCCAAGGACGAGATCAAGCGCCGTGTGGAAGAAGCCGCCAAGATTCTGGACATCGCTCACCTGCTGAACCGTAAGCCCAAGGCTCTGTCCGGCGGCCAACGTCAGCGTGTTGCTCTGGGACGTGCTATCGTTCGTGAGCCCAAGGTCTTCCTGTTCGACGAACCTCTGTCCAACTTGGACGCAAAGCTCCGTGTGGCCATGCGTACCGAGATCACCAAGCTCCACCAGCGTCTGCAGACCACCTTCATCTATGTTACCCACGACCAGACCGAAGCTATGACCATGGCTTCCCGTATCGTGGTAATGAAGGACGGCGTTGTGCAGCAGGTGGATAGCCCTCAGAACCTGTACGACTATCCCACCAACCAGTTCGTGGCAGGCTTCATCGGCAGCCCCCAGATGAACTTCTTCAACGCCAAGCTGGAGAAGGAAGGCCAGGACGTGGTTGCCAAGTTCGGCACCAACAAGATTGTTGTGCCTTACAGCAAGGTATCCAAGTTTGTGGATGAAAGCTACATCGGCAAGGAAGTTGTGCTGGGCATCCGTCCTGAGAACATCAGCGACAAGCCTGCCATTTTGGAAGCCCTGTCCACCGCTACCATCGAGTGCGACGTGGAAGTGACTGAATTGATGGGCTCTGAAACCTATCTGTACCTGAAGACTTCCGGCAAGGATGACAACATCGTTGCCCGTGTTGATCCTCGCACCACCAGCCGTGCCGGTGAGAAGATCAAGGTTGCCTTCGACGTGAACCATCTGCACTTCTTCGACAAGGAGACCGAGAAGACCATTCTGGGTCGCTAATCGTTCAATGTACACAGAAGGAGCTTCTCTCCGAAAAGGGAGAAGCTCCTTTTTCGAATCGGCTGCCTGTGTTTTGACCGGGTGAAATGTGATTTGCCCATCCCGGCGATTGCATCCCTCCCGGCTGTGTGATACAATAGACCCCGGAAGAAACACAAGGGAGAAGCGGAAGATGACCGAACGAAAGCATTCCGTCAAGAAAAAACACTGGCAAACGGCTTTGCTGGTGCTTCTGGATATTATACTGACAAACCTATCCATGATCATGGCCCTGCAGATTTACAGTGACATGCATCCCCCGGAAGCCCACCTGATTCATGTGCTGCATATTGCGCCGGTGTTGACGCTGGCTACGGTAGGTGCCCTGTTTGCCATGGGGCTGTACAGAAATTTGCTGCGTTACGCCAGCATTGATACCTTGGTGCAGGTAGTTACGGGTACGCTCATCGGCACAGGAGTATCCTATCTGGTCTCGCTGGCTACCTACACCCTGTACCGGGAAGTCAACATTTTCCTGATGCCTCGTCCTGTGTATTTGATTCAGTGGCTGCTGTCCGCCTTTATGATTGGCGCCAGCCGCTTCAGCTTCCGGATTGCCGGTCAAGCCGGTCATTCCGGGCTGTGGTTTAACAAGAAGCATGCCCGCCGGGTGATGGTGGTGGGTGCCGGATGGGCAGGCGCCCAGGTATTGCGGGATCTGCTTGCCGGCCGGTATGGCGATTGTGCTGCCGTGCTTGCTGTAGACGATGACCCTGGCAAGCGGAATACCAGCATCGGCCGTGTGCCGGTGATGCTGGGCACCGATAAGGTGGAAGAGTACGCCAGACAATACGGCATTGACGAAATCATCGTAGCCATTGCCACCCCTCAACATGACCTGACGCCCCTGATTCACAAGTGCATGAGCACCGGCTGCCACGTTCGGGTTTTCACCACCCTGCAGGATCCTTCCGGCAGTACTACCGCAGGCAAGGTGCGTGACGTAAACATTGCCGACCTGCTGGGGCGGGCAGAGACCCATTTGGACATGACAGAGGTTCGGCACTATTTCGAAGGGAAACGGGTACTTGTTACCGGCGGCGGCGGCTCTATCGGTTCTGAGCTTTGTCGGCAGATCATGGGATTTATCCCCAGTCAACTGGTACTGTACGACATGAGCGAAAACTACATCTACGACCTTTTCTTTGAATTAAAGGAGAAGTACGGAGAAATCGTCAAAAACACGGTGAAGCTTCGTGTGGGCTCCATCCGGGATCCGGAAACGCTGAACCGTGTCTTTGATGAGTTCAAGCCGGAAATCGTGATCCATGCCGCCGCTCACAAGCACGTGCCTCTGATGGAGGACAGTCCGGAGCAGGCTGTGAAGAACAATGTATTCGGCACCTACAATGTGGCCAAGTGCGCCATGGAGCATGGGGCAGAGCGTTTTGTGATGATCTCCACCGACAAGGCCGTGAATCCCACCAATGTGATGGGTGCTTCCAAGCGCATGGCGGAGATCATTATCGAGGCGCTGCAAAAGCAAGGAAAGACCCAGTTTACCGCCGTTCGCTTCGGTAATGTGCTAGGCTCCAACGGCAGTGTGGTGCCCCTGTTTGAGCGGCAGATTCGTGCAGGCGGCCCGGTAACGCTGACCCATCCCGACATTATCCGCTATTTCATGACCATCCCGGAAGCCGCAAGCCTTGTGCTGCAGGCGGCATCCATCGCCAAGGGCGGGGAACTTTTCGTGCTGGATATGGGCAAGCCGGTCAAGATTCAGGAGCTGGCTGAGCGGATGATTCAGCTGTACGCTGATCCGAAAAAGCCCCCGGTGGAGATTGTCTACACAGGTCTGCGTCCCGGCGAAAAGTTGTACGAAGAGCTGCTGCGTGACGAGGAAAACTCCACCGCCACCAGCAAGGAAAAGATCTTCATTGCCAAGCCGGAACAGGTGGATTGGCCGCAGGTTGAAGCCATGCTGGCCGCCTTACAGCAGTGCCTGGATGAGCACGGGGACATGAAGGCCTGCATGCATCGCATTCTGCCCTCGTTTAAGGAACCTAAGGAAATCAACGGTGACCGAGGTAATCTACCGACAGATGCAGGGGCAAAGGCCTCCGCTGCCGGCAAATCAAGAGAGTGAGGCGTTTGAAATGGACTGGTCCGAGAAGGTAACTGCCACATTAGAATCTCTGCTTTTGTATGCCCGGCGCAGGGGGCTGATTGAGGATGTGGATCTCCCCTACTATCGTAATCTGCTGCTAGATGTCATGGGATTGGACGCTCCTGCGGCGGTAGAAGCCCATGATCTAGGCGAAGAAACCGCCACCACCCTGCTGAATCAGTTGACTGCTCTGGCACGGGAAAAGGGCATGATCGGGGATATGCAGTACGAGAAGGATCTCTTCACTGCCCGGGTCATGGGGCTTTTGACTCCGTCCCCCAAGGAGGTGCGTGAAGATTTCCTCCGCAATCTGCAAGAGGGCAAAGCAGAGGCAGCAACCCAGCATTTCTATGATATGTGCCGTGCCTGCGATTATATCAAGGTAGATGCCATCGCCCAGAATGTGCGCTATTTTGCGGATAGCCCCTGCGGCGAGCTAGAAATCACCATCAACCTGAGCAAGCCGGAGAAGGATCCCAAGGAAATTGCCAAGCTGAAGAACGCTCCCGGCGTTGGTTATCCCAAGTGTATGCTTTGTGTGGAAAACCCGGGCTACGCTGGCCGCAGCAACTTCCCTGCCCGGCAGAATCACCGCATTGTGCCCTTGACCCTGGACGGCGCCTCCTGGTACATGCAGTACTCCCCCTATGCCTACTATCCGGAACACTGCATTGTGTTCAACAGTCAGCACACCCCTATGAAGATTGACCGTGGAACCTTCCGTCGGCTGTTTGCCTTTGTTGGGCAGCTCCCTCATTATTTCCTTGGCAGCAATGCCGACCTGCCCATCGTAGGCGGTTCTATCCTCAACCATGACCACTTCCAAGGCGGCTGCTATCAGTTCCCCATGGACAAGGCCGGTGTGCGTGCAACGATGCATTCACCCGTGGAAGGCGTGAAGGCCTCCATTCTGGACTGGCCGCTGTCTACCCTGTGCCTTGAAGGAACCGAGCCGGAAAAGATGATTGACTTGGCCGACAAGGTTCTGCAAGCATGGCGCGGCTACAGTGACCCAGCTTGCAACATCTATGCGGAAACCGATGGCACGCCTCATAATACCATCACGCCCATTCTGCGCAAGGTAGGCGACACCTATCGGCTGCTGCTGGTATTGCGGAACAACCGCACCAGTGAGGACCATCCTCTGGGCATTTTCCATCCCCATGCGCCCCTGCATCACATCAAGAAAGAAAACATCGGCCTGATTGAAGTGATGGGTCTGTTCATCCTTCCCGGTCGCTTAAAGCAGGAGCTGAAGGAACTGGAAGGCTACCTGACCGGCGAAAAGCCCATGGTCTGCCCGGCAGAGAGCGACTCCAGCTGCAAGCATTACCCCTGGGTGGAAACCATGGTACAGCAGCACGGACTGTGTGCCTCCCATGAAGAAGCAGAGCAGCTTCTGCGCAGCGAAGTTGCCAAGGTGTGTGCACAGGTGCTGTGTGACGCCGGCGTGTACAAGCTGGATCAGGCAGGTCTGGACGGCATGAAGCGGTTCCTGACCGCTGTAGGGTTTGCCGAATAAACAGCAATCAAAGAGCCAGGCTGTTCCATAGGATCATGGACGCCTGGCTCTTTCCGTATAAGGAGCACAATGAAGCATCAGGTTACACAAAACGAAGAAGGCATGCGCCTGCGGGACGTGCTGCGCCAAAGCATGGGCATGAGTTATACCGCCATGAAGTCTGCCAAGTGGGACGGGCGCATTCTCGTCAATCAGTCCCCTCGCACAGTCGATCAACCGGTGCATGTGGGTGAATGGATCGAGGTACTGGATAAGGAAGCCCTGCCGGTGTACAGCCTCACACCTTGTTACCGCCCCGTGTCCATCGCCTACGAGGATGATGATCTTTGGATCATCGATAAGCCTGCACCCCTGGCCAGTCAGTCCAGCGAACGTCAGAGTGATGACACCCTAGAAAACATGCTGTATGCTCACCTTGGCTGCCCTGCGGACTTCATTTATCGCCCGGTCAACCGTTTGGACAAAGGAACCAGTGGTCTGATGGTGGTGGCAAAAAACGCCCACGCCCAGTATCGCCTACAGCGGCTGCTGCATACGGACGAATTCAGGCGAACGTATCTAGCTGTCACCGAAGGCGTGCCGAAAGTGCCTCAAGGCATAATTGACGCTCCCATTGCCAAGGAGGATGCCGCCAGCATTAAGCGAGTGATTGATCCTGCCGGCAAACCCAGCATCACTCACTATCAGGTGCTGAAAAGTGACGGGCATCGAAGCCTGATTCGCCTGCAACTGGAAACCGGGCGAACCCATCAAATACGTGTTCATCTTGCTTACTTGGGCTGTCCCATTTGCGGCGACTTTCTCTATGGGCAGGAATTACCAGAGCTTCCCGGACGCTTTGCCCTTCACTCCGAGGAAGTGTTGCTGCATCATCCCATCACTGGGGATTGGCTGACTATCACTTCTCCCCTGCCTGCGGAGCTTCAGCAGCTGCTTGATCCAGCGCATCCTTAAGCCATGTCAGCCCTTTCTGACGCAAGGATTCCAGCGCCTCTATTGTCGGCATTTCTCCATTAGTAATGCCCAGATTGCGATGCAGCTGGTCAATGCGGCTGTTCCGAGAGGCCGGATCCTGATCGCTGTAGCGGCGCATCACGGTGACAGGCGTGCCCAGCAAATAGGCAAAGGCTGCGCCGTGAAAGGAATCCGTCACCATGGCAGTGGCATGGGCAATCAGTCCAACCCATCTTTGCGGCGTAACATCCCCGTATTTTTCGCCTTCCTGCTGCCACGCTTCCTTCGTTGCAGGGAGGATGACTATCTTCAGTCCCCGCTGCTTTGCCGTTTCCTGCGCCTTTTGCCAATAGGACGGATTTTCACCGATAAAGTAACACAGCAGATAATCCCCCTGCACTTGAGGCTCATCAGCACAGCTCCGCCAAGCCTCCTGGGTGACCAAAAAGACAGGATCCGGCAAAACCGGTGCCTGACGGCCTGCAAGGGTTTTGAGAATCTTGGCTCCCTCTTCCTCCCGTACGCTGATGGATCGGAAGGGCGCAATCAATGCCTGCATCATGTGAGCCTTGCGTCCCTTTGGCGCTTCGGCGACCCCGAAGGATGGGGCATACGCCAGTTTGGGCTTGCCTGCATCGTCAAAGGAAAAGAAGTACACAGGATTCAGCCAAGTGGGCGACCAAATTTGATCACTGCCTGCCAGCAGCACATCACATGCCTGCGCGGCTGCACGAAGCTCTGCTTCCCCATGGCAGGGGGCAGAAATAGGCAAGCTCTTCTTCCGGAAAGCCGCCAATGCCGCCGCCTTTCCCCTTGCCTGCCCCTGTTCTGCCTTGACAAGCCGCTTGCGAAGGCCATCCAGCAGCAGCTTGGGTGAATTGCCGCAATGCATCATATTGCGGATCTTTTCTCCCGTGCCGGGTACATAGTCTAAATGCACGGCTTCATAGCCAAGGCTGTTCACCGCCTGTGCCAATGCCCAAGCCTGAAGGATGGAACCGTAGTTTTCATTGTGCAAGAAGGTTATGATCCCTACTTTCGTCAATGTCATCACCCTTTCCGAAAGCATTGTAGCACGCTGCAAGCCATGCTTCAAGGTATAAAAAAAGCTTCGAACCAAGTCGAAGCTCTGCTGTGCGACCGACGGGACTTGAACCCGTACCCATTGCTGGACACGCCCCTCAAACGTGCGCGTATGCCAATTCCGCCACGGTCGCAAGTCAAACAGCAATGTATAGTATAGCGATCAAGGGCACTTTTGTCAAGGATTTTTTTCGGTGGGTCACCACGGTTCCAGTGCTCATCTCTTTACTGCACAGAAAACTCGTCATTTTCTGCGCACCCCAAAGCAGCCTTTGGAGTGCGCAAATTGCAAATGCATGTTGCGGAACTATGATGATTCATCATTAAGTTTGACAGCATCTAGCAAGTCATTGTCATGATAGCTTCACTTTTCAAACCGAATATACCATCTCGGTAAATTTGCCGTCATCCACGATGATTATTCAGCTCCGTTCGCTCAAGGCGTAGGTTATTGATAGTGCTGCTCAGGTGGCGATCCACCTGCTCCATGACGCTGTCCAGATAATCAAAGGTATTCTGCCGCAGCTGATTCATTTCCTCTTGGGTGCTTTCCTGCAGCTCGCTGGCCTCCACCCGTGCCCGACGGACGATCTCCTCCTGATCCACCATCATGTCTGCTTGACGGCGTGCATTGGCCAAAATACGTTCTGCTTCCCCTCGGGCAGCCTCCACAGTGGCCTGGGCTTCGTTCTGTGCCTTGGTCAGGGTTTCATTGGCAGTACGCTCCGCACGAGATGTAGTATCCGAGGCTTGCTGCTCCGCATCGAAAATGGTCTGCTGTGCCTTTTGCTGTGCATCCCGCAAAAGTGCAGAGCAATCCTGATTATTCTGTTGCTGAATCGCCTGGATATTCCGCACATACTCGGACGCCGTCTGTACAGCCTGCGGCAGAGAATCCTGCAACTGCTGCACCCGGGTACGCAGATACGTACGGCTGACAATACAGTCGTCCTTGCTCATCAGGTACTTCCGCGCCTCTTCAAGGGTTCGGTCAATATCTCGAATGATATTCATGCATTGATCTACAGCGGTGCCAGCCATGGGACGCCTCCTTTATCTGTTTCAGCAAACCCTTGCAGGGGAATCGATCGTCATTTTTCCTTGGAAAACACTGCCGTAACGTAGGAGATCACTTCCGCCGGCAGGAAAGCAGAAACATCGCCGCCGAAGCTTGCCACTTCCCTGACCATGGAGGAAGAAATGCAGGCATGCTCCGGCCTTGCCAGCAGAAAGATCGTTTCAACCTGAGGATTCAGGCGCTGATTTACTTGTGCCATCATGGCCTCCGCAGGGAAATCGCTTTCGCCGCGAATTCCTCGGACAACAGCAGTCGCTCCCAGCTGCTCCACATAATCTGCCAGCAGCCCCGAGAAAGCATCTGCTTCCACATTCGGCATAGCAGCGCAGGCCTTGCGAATCATCTCCAGCCGTTGTTCTACGGGAAAGCAGCCTATCTTTGCCGGATTATGCAGGACAGCCACCACCACCCGGTCGAACAGCCTAGAAACTCTGCGAATCACATCCATGTGCCCGATGGTCAGAGGATCAAAACTGCCGGGATAAATGCAAACCTTTTCCATTCACGCTTCCTCCCGGCTATAGCAGGTGATGCCGGCAATGCCCCAGCGGCGGCTGTCCCGGCAATAGTAGCCTTCCGCCACAAGGGGCTCATGCTGTGCCCGATGTTCAATAACCACCCAGCCGCCCTGTGCCAACAAAGGAATTAAAGCTTCGGTAACTTGTGTTAAATCCTCCATGGCATAAGGAGGATCCAGAAAAATCAGGTCAAACGTGCGGCCTTCCTGTTGCA
>CAVGBO010000052.1:37794-83101 GCA_963627465.1 Phocaeicola dorei | reverse complement strand
GGCGACCAAGGGGCTCCAACCCCTTGTGTAGCAAGGAAAGAAAAATTTGCGACAAGTGGCTGGGTGATTTTGCTATAAGCTCGGTGGAGTGCTCAAAATTAGCGCTGTAATATTTGCTGCGGTGCCCGATAAACTTCAAAAGCCACGATCCCTACCCGCTGTGGGCAAGAAACCGTGGCTTTTTTGTGTCTTCTTTACAGGCAGATCGGCCTCACCGGTCAGTCCTTTTCTTTCAGCAAATGGATACAATCTTCTCCCACGTGGCTTCCGTTACGGGAATGCCTTGCTCCATGCTGCGCTTGCGCACCTGCGGCAGGTTCTCTCCCGGGGCGTGGACGCTGCTCTGCCCTCCGTTCAGGCTATGGAAGAAGCGGAGGGTTGCCTGAAGCTTTTCCTGCACGTGCTCCTTGTCCGGCAGGGCATCCGGGTGAATGGCGATGTACACCTGGCTCATGCCCTTTTCCCCATCCTTGGGCTCGCCAATTTCCAGGGAAGACCGACCGGCGGACAGGGTTACAGCCATGAGATCCAGCATGATGCTTAGGGCACTGCCCTTCCACATGGCCATGGGGAACATCATGCCCCCGTCGATGATCTTCTTCGGGTCATTGGTTTCGTTGCCCTGGGCATCATAGCCGCAGGGGGTATCCATCATTTTCCCCTGCTGCGCCATCACCTCCAGCTTGCCGAAGGCGTATTGGCTCACCGCCATATCCATCAGCAGGCCCTGCTCCCCATAGGGCACGGCCATGGCCATGGGATTGTTGCCGGTGGATAGCTGCTTGGAGCCCCAGGCTGCCATGTTCATGCAAGTATTGGTAAAGCAGAAGGACACATACCCGGCCTGCGCCATTTGCAGGGCATAGCGGCCTGCACGCAGCCAGTGGCTGTTGTTCCGCAGGGCGATGCAGCCGATGCCGTGCTCCCCTGCAAGGGTCATGACACGTTTGCCCATCTGCTCAGCAATGAGGGGACCTACGCCGAAGTGCGCATCCCACACCTCAAAGCCGCCCAGGCCGGAAACCTTCTCCGCCTCCAGCACCTTGGGGTTGCAGATGCCGGAAGCCATGTCATCCATGTACCGGGCGAACCGATTCAATCCGTGGCTGGCAATGCCGTCCGCTGAATTATCCGCAAAGACGGAAGCGAAGTGCCGGGCGGTTTCCTCCTCCATGAAGCGGGAAAGCCCCTTGGTCATGGTATCAACGGCCTCGGCATAAGGGATTAGCAGCATGGGTTCATCCTTCTTTCCTTCGGGCAGACCAGAGTCCGCGTCGGTTATTCTCCCAGGAAGGCGGACAGCTTCCCCGGCTCGTTCATGCAGAAGCCGTGCCAGCCTGCATCAAAGGCACCGGCAATGTTAGCCGGGGTATCGTCAATGAACAGGGTGCGGCTGGGGTTCAGGTGATACCGTTCAGTCACCAGATCGTAAATGCAGCGGAAGGGTTTCAGCATATGTTCCCGGGCGGAAATGACTGCGCCGTCAAACAGGGCGAAGAAATCATATTCCTTCTCGTTGCGGGCATAGTGCTCGGATGTATAGTTGCTGAGGATATACAGCTTCTTGCCGTGGGCTTTGCAGGTGTACACAGCCTGCCGGCCTTCCTCCACCACGTGGCGGTAATCCGGCCAGTGGGTTACAAACTGCCGGATGGGCTCCAGCAGATCCTTCTCGTTGCCGGCCATGGCGGTGATGCATTCCTCCATGGGCATGCCCCCGTCCAGCATGTTCCAGTAGGGGACACGGGTGGTGCGCATCTGCACCCGATGCTGCAGCAGAGGATCTCCCGGGAACATGGCAGCCAGCACCTGATCCTCATTCATGGCCACCAGCACATTGCCGATGTCAAACACCACAGCGTCAATTTCATCCCAGGGCATGGTAGGGTACAGGTCGTTGATCAATCGGTGAGCCATTGCCGGCTTCCTCCTTGTGTTCAATCATGGGAATGGCGAATTGTCACGCTTCCGGCAGGGGATCCCGGCTGGAAGCGGCATCGCCGAAGAAGAACATGGCATCCTGCAGCTCCGTGGTCATCATGCCGCCGGAGCGCACATAGGCCATGGCACGCTTCAGGCTGTCGCTTCGGTCATAGGAAACGGCATGGAAGCGAATAACCCCGTCCTCGATGGTCATGTAATGGGCACGCTTATCCGGGTCATCCGGACGGCGATAGCTGACCGAACCAGGGTTCAGCCACAGCACCCGGTCGTCCAGCTGATGCACGCACCGCCGGTGGGTATGGCCGAAGATCATGCGCCGTTCATCACATGCACTGCCGGTGTACCAGGTCTGCCAGAAGTCGTCAAAGGCGTGGAGGCTTTCCGGCATTTGATAAGCCAGAGAGCCTTCCATCATTTGATGTTGAAGTAAATAAGCAATGCCATCCGCCTGCAGGCTGAGATGCATAGGCAGCTGCTCCAGGTAGCGGATATCCTCCGGGGTGATCCGTTCACAGTTGTCATGTACCCACTTGTACATGGGAGTGCCCCGATAGGCTTCCGTTTCCCCGGTTTGCAGGATGTGGAGCAGATGCCTGTCATGGTTGCCGGATACGCACTGCACCTCGTGGGTGCGGAACCAGGCAACGGTTTCGTGGGGGCAGACGCCGTAGTCCACCAGATCCCCGGCGCACCAGATTTGATCCACCTGCCCTGCATCCTGAAGTACCGCCTGCAGGGCGGTGTGGTTGGCGTGAATATCCGATAGTATCAGCACTTTCATGGGCAAACTCCATCACTGTCCGTGATTTCCCAGCGCACCTGCTGCAAGTCCGCATACAGGGAAGCCCAGGCATCCCCCTTCCGCCAGGTCAGGCGAAGGGTATGTTCATCCGGCTGCTCTGCCTCCACCTGTGCGCCCTCGCTAAAGGCCGGGTGGGTGTTGCGGAAGGCCAGCAGCTTCAGCTGATCCCGAACCACAGGCAGCTTCAGCCGCTGCTCCGTCTCCTCCTTGGTAAAGGAGGTGCGGTTGATTTCCCGGTTGTCAGCAGTGGGGTCACGGCGGAAGACTTCTTCATCATTTGCCCCTGCCAGCAGATCCAGATACCACACCTGAGGCTTTCCGGGCATGAACAGCTGGACAGCCCGCGCCATCAGCAGTTTCTTGTCATCACAGCCCAAGGCATTATAATAGGTAATATCCATTTGATAAGTTTCCGGCTTGGCACCGTGAATCATCTTCCGCCGGCCGCCCCGGGTTACCAGCCGCTCTGTCAGGGCATCCACCCGTTCGTTGGGCAAAATGCCCCGGGCATCCCGCATGGGAATGCCATCATGGCAGCCCAGCATGTTAATGACGGAAAGCCCATCGTCAATCTGCTCCCGTGCCCAGGCGTACAGATACCGGCTCTCTCCCATGTCCAGGGCGTCAATCAGCATGGCAGGCAGAAAATAATCATAGGTAATGCAGCCCAGATCCGTCAGGCGGCGGTAATTGCCGGAGGCGTAGGTGGCATGAATCTCCGGCAGCACTTCCAGCCCGTGGCTTGCCGCCATGGTGCGCAGCCGTTGGAGAATGTCCCAGGTTTCCGGCTCGTTCATGAAATTCACCCGTGCCGGGGCTTTGTGCAGCCGGGTGAAGGCGTCCAGCCGGATCATCACCGCACCGTAGGAGGCCAGCTGCCCCATAACCTGATCATACCACTGCCACACCAGCGGATGCTGCACGTTCACGTCCATTTGCCCCAGATAGTGACGGCGGCTTTCCAGCAGTGCCGTTACTTTCTCCCGGTATGCCTCGTATCCCGTCCAGTCCATTTGGGCAGGGGCAAGCCCTTGCTGCAGCTGTTCGTTGATGCGTTTGGACAGGGCAGATGCAGCGTCATACCGATTATCCACCGCATCCAGCAGGTCAAAAGCATCCACCGGTGGATAGGTCACCTGCTGATAGAAGGTGTTCCAGTAGGGCACATCCCGACCATCCGGGAAGCGAACCATCAGCAGGGGCCAGCCGTTTTTCCGCAGGGTCATGCTTGCCCACTGATCCGGGTCAGGGGCAATCCAGCCTTCCTTGGTCATTTGCCCGCAGCCTTGCCAGAAACGGTTCCAGTCAATGAAGAAATCCCGGTATTCGGACTGATCCCCCTTTTTCAGCACATCCCGAAACTGAGGGGACAGCACAGACAGGTGATTCAGGATAAAGTCAAAGGTCAGGTCAATGCCCAGGCGATTCAGCGCCTGCAGGTCTTCCTCGCTTGCCTTGGAGCGGCACAGATCATAGGTAATGACCGAAAAGCCGCCGTCCAGGTCGGAATTGAACACCGTGGGCAGGATGTAGAAGGAGCGGAAGGCGTCCTTCATTTCCGGCAGGTGCAGCAGCTGAACCAGCTCATGCAGGTTGCTGCCCATGCTGTCCGGGTAGGCATTGAGCATTACACCGTTGTTCATGCGTTTCCCTCCACCACTTTGTACACGGCGTCACGGTGCTGCATTTCATCCTCCATGCCGGCCTGCACCCATTTGTGTATGCGGACATGCTCCCCTTCAAAGGAGAAGGTGAACCGATTCTCACCTTCCGTTTCATACCAGAGGATGGAAAGCTCCAGCTTGTTTTCTCCGCTCCACCAGGCAGCGCAGGCCACATCGGATACCAGCTCCCGGTTTTCCGTGTACCAGAGCTTGCCCAGCCAACGGCCGCCCCGCAGATCAAAGAGGATGGTTCTTTCTACGCCGCCTTCGGTGAAGGCAATGGTCATGAGCCCGCCATCGGCAGACAGGCGCATCCGCTCCACCCCCGGCCAGGAGGCGTTATGCTTGTCCATGCCGTGAAGCATGGCAAAAGTAATGCGGCCTTCCTCCGGCACAAGGGTTACATGCAGGGGACGTGAAGTGCGATCCAGCACCTGCAGGGCAGGCCGGGGCATGCTGAGCCGGCTCATGCGCTCCTTCAGCAGGCGGGAAGTGTCGCTGAAGGGCAGGGGCGCATCCCCCTCCCTGATGGCAGGCAGCAGGGTATCAAAGAGAATGTTCAGTGTATTTTGCGGGCCATGCACAGGATGATCCTCTCCCATGGCATGACCTTTCAACTGCTCCAGCTCGTTGTGGCTCATGTGCTGACCGATATAAGCACCTTCATTGATGGAGACAATCAGATCCAGCTTGGGCACCACCACGCAGAACTGACCGTAAGCACCATCGGCACGGTAGCTGCCTTCCGGGCGGCACATCCAGATTTGATAGCCATAGCCCACCCGGTTATCGTAAATCCAGGGAGTATGCGCATGGGCAGGAGCAGTATCCATCAAGGGGGAGGTAGCCTCATGGACGAACCGCTCATGAAGCAGCCGTTCCCCGTTCCATACACCCTTGTGCAGGTACAGCCGCATCAGCCGCAGATTATCCTCCGTGGTGGTGAACATGCCGTGCCCGCCCAGGCAGGTACCGGCAGCATCCCGGTAGCACATGACGTGACTGGCGTCTACGCCGATTTTCCGGAACAGCCGGGTATCCAGGTAATCCAGCATGCTCATGCCGGTGACACGCTCCACCAGGGCGGAGGCAATAGCCGTGCCCTGGGAATTGTAGCACCAGAAGGTACCGGGCTCGTGCTCAAAGGGTCTGGCGAAGAATTCCTCCATCCAGTGTTCCCCGTAGGTGGAACCCTGGGTTTCACTGCCGCTGGACATGGTCAGGATGTCCCGCACGGTAATGCGTGCTACCCTCTCCGGCAGGGGGGTAGGCATCTTGTCCGGCAGCAGCTTGCAGACCGGATCATCCATCTTCAGCAGGCCTTCGTATTCCGCAAGGCCGACGGCGGTGGCGGTCCATGTTTTGCTGAGGGAATGAAGGGCATGGTGCAGCTGGGGGGCAAAGGGTGCCCACCAACCTTCAGCACAGACCTTGTCGTGCCGCATGATCATCAGCCCGTGCATCCACGTGGATCCGCAGTTTTCCAGCCTGTCAATCAGGCGCAGAATCCCTTCGCTGGCAATGCCCACCTCTTCCGGGGTGCAGCGCTCAAATTCCATTCGATGGCTCATGTTTTGCTGCCTCCTCATCCTTGTTCAATCCTGCCTCATAGCCTCGGGTGCTGACCCTTCGGCTGATGGTCACCGGGAAGATCATATCTGTCTGGAATGGTTCGTGATGAATCTGCTCCATGAGGCAGTCCACCGCCGCCTCGCACATATCATGAATGGGCTGCCGGATGCTGGTCAGGGGAATGGTCTGCATGGCGGCCAGCGTATTATCGTTAAAGCCCACCACCTTCAGATCCTCGGGGATTCGCTTGTTCAATCGGACTGCTTCCTGCATCAGGTAGCTGGCAATGGTGTCGCTGGTGCAGAAGACCCCGTCCGCATCGGGATGTTCCCGGAAGACCCGGCGTGCCAGTTCATCGTAGCTGACCTGGGTCTCTGCCTGCCGAACCTCCACGAACTCCACCGGCAGGTTTCTTTCCTCCATGCACCGACTGAAGCCGGCAAACCGGTCAAAGGCAGGCATCTTGCCGTGGCTGTGCTTTTCCCATACCATGATGGGCTTGCGGCAGCCGCAGTCCAGCAGTTCGCAGGCCGCCAGGTAGCCCCCCATTTCATTATCGCACTCCACCGTGGGGATGTTGTCAATCTTCAGCCGCTCAAAGGAGACCACGGGGAAATCCGCCCGCAGGTCGTGGCCGATGGCTTCGCCTCGCAGGGCAACAATCATGCCGTCTACCTGATTAGCCTCCAGCATGGCAATATATTCGGTGGCTTTATCTTCCAGGCTGAGCGCCTGATAGAGCATCATGCGGTAATTCCGCTGGGTCAGGATCTTGGACAGCTCGGCAATAACCTCGCAAAAGAAGGCGTTGTTGATTTCCGGCATCAGCACGCCGATGATGCGGGTGCGCTGCCGGGTCAGGGAACGTGCCACTTCGTTAGGTCGGTAGTGGAGCTCGTCCATGGCGTCCTGAATCCGTTTCCGCATGGCATCGCTGATGTAGCCCCGGTTATTCAGCGTGCGGGATACGGTGGTCACCGAGACTCCGGCCTTTGCTGCCACTTCCTTGATACTTGCCATCCGTCAGCGTTCCCCCTGTGCGTTTGCTTAGCATTCGATTTCCAATCCGTCCCAGGCAATTTCAATGCCATAGGGTGTTGCGAAAGAGACCCATTCCGCATGGGTCATGTCATTCATGTGGGATAGGTGGTTCAGGATGAACCGGGTGTTCTGATCCGCCGCACCGATGGCCATGAGCCGATCCCGCAGCTTCAGCACCTCTGTCCAGCCCATGTGACCGTCCCCGGGCAAAAGTCCCCGGGCGCAGTCCATGGACACGAGGGAAAACTTCAATCCCGTCTTTTTCAGGTAGGCATCCACCTCCGGGGAAAGTTCCCCGGTATCGTTGGCGTAAAGGATGCTGCTCTTCCCATCGGTAATGGCATAGATCAGGCAATCCTCCACGGCAATGGGGCGGTGATTCGCCCGCAGGGCATGAAAGGTGTATCCCTCCACCTGAAACTGCTGCCATGGGTGCACCTCATGGAAGCAGAAGCGTGTTTCATCAATCTGCACCCCCTGCCCCATGGCGGACAGGAACCGCTTGCCCACCCAGCGGTTGCCGTACAGCTGGAGCACATCCCCCTCCGGGGCAATGCCGGGGTGGACAGCACAGGAATGGGTGCCCCGCAGCTGCAGGGCATAGGCATCCTGATGATCCTCATGGGAGTGGGTGTACACCACTGCCTTCAATTGGTCAAGGCGAAGGCCGTACTTCAGCTTCTGGGCGTGAATGTCTGGGCCCATATCAATGAGCACATCATCCCCCAATAGGGTGCAGGAACGCATCCGCAGGCTTTTGCCCCCCTCTGCCAGAGAGCGGAGGCACACCGGGCAGGAGCAGAAAGTGGCAGGCATGCCCTCTGCTGCTCCCGTGCCCAAATACTTGATTTTCATACTGCTTACCCCTTAATGCCGCTCATGGCTACAGACTGGACAAACTGCTTCTGGAACAGGATGAAGACCACCAGCAGGGGCAGGGTCATCATGGCGGAGAAGGCGAAAATCTGTCCCCAGAAGGTATACACGCTGTCATCCAGGCCACGGAGTGCCTGGGTCAGGGTACGCCAGGTGTTGTCACGGGTCACCAGGGTCGGCCACAGCAGGTCGCCCCAGGCACGAATCAGGGTCATGATGGCCACGGTGGAGTAAATAGGCTTGCTCAGGGGGGTCATGATCTTGAAGAAAATACCGGTGTAACTTTCGCCGTCAATGACCGCCGCCTCCAGCAATTCTTTCGGCATGCCCCGGAAGTGCTGATAGAACAGGTACACATACATGGGGGTTGCCATGTTGGGCACAGAAAGTGCCCACAGGGTGTTCAGCATTCCCAGATCCTTGGTGACCATGAACCGGTTGATGACCACGGCTTCCGTAGGGATAATGGTCAGGGCGATCATCAGGGACACCAGAAGCTTGCTGCCCCGGAACTTCAGCATGCCCAGGGCATAGCCCATCATGCCGTTAATCACCATGCCGAAGGCCACCTGGAGCAGGGCGTTCAGCAGGGTATTGCGGAAGTAGTGGAGAAAGTCCAGCTTCTCAAACACAGCCTTGTAGTTGTCGAAGGTCATGGTGCCGTAGGGCACGAAGGCCTTCATGGTGGCCATGTCGCTGACCACTTGCGTTTCTTCCTTCATGGCAGAGAGGAAGAGGAACCACAGGGGGGCGATGAAGATCAGCGCCACCAATGCATATAAAAGGTAGAAAAGGATGTTGGTGATTTTCCTTTGCGTCTTCTTTCCAGCCATCATTGTTAATCACGCTCCGTAATCTTGTTCTGAACACAGGAGATAATCAGAACCATCACAAAGAACACCACAGCCAGGGCAGATGCATAACCGACCCGCTTATCGTTAAAGCCGGCATCATACATCAGGTAGACCAGGGATGTGACCTTCTTGGGGAGGCGATCATCCAACATGTAGATCTGGGTGAACAGCTTCAGGGAATAAATGGTGTTGGAAATAAACACGTACACCAGCGTATTCTTCAGCTGAGGCACGGTAATGTAGATGAACTGCTGCCAGTTGCTGGCACCGTCAATGGTGCCGGCCTCATACAGCTCTTCAGGGATGAACTGAAGGCCGCCCAGCATGATGATCATCTGCATACCGAGGCACTGCCAAATGGACATGACCGCAATGGAGGGAATGGCCAGGTTGGCATTTTGCAGCCAGTTTTGCGGCTGTCCGCCAAAGGCGGTGAGGATGGTGTTGAACAAGCCGTCGCTGCCGGAGGAATAGAAGGTGCGCCAAATCACCGTTACAACGGTCATGGTTACCACCTGGGGGGAGAAGTAAATGGTGCGGAAGAAGGTAACGCCCTTGGCCTTCCGGTTAATGAGCAGTGCCAGCAGGGTAGCCAGAATCAGCACCGCCGGCACCAGGATGATGGTGTACTCAAAGGTGCACCAGAAGGCGTTGGCTGCCGTGGAATTGGTAAAGATCTTGGTATAGTTGGCCAAGCCCACAAAGGCGGTAGGCTTCTTAGCACTGACCACCAACTGCCGGTTGGTGAAAGAGTAGAAGACTGCCATGAAGAAGGGCAGGATCATAAAGAAAAACATGATGATCAGTGCCGGTGCAGAAAGCCCCCATGCGGCCTTGGCCTGGGATCTAGCCAGATTCCCTTTCCGCACTTTCTTTGGCTGAATGGTTGTAACGCTCATTGTTTCGTTCCCGTCCTTCCCAAAGGCTGATGTAAACATGGAATGGATGCTGATGCCTGTGATACAGAAGCGCCCGGCCAGTCATCGGCCGGCCGGGCGTCAAAGGGTGCTTAAAGATTACTCAACATTCCAGCCGTTCTCAAGAATGATTTCATCAACTTCCTCAGCAGCGGTGTGCAGCAGTTCAGCAGGATCGCCGCCGGCAAGGATGTCGGTCACCACCTGAGCCACTGCGTTGTACACGGTGGCATGAGCAGGGGTGATGGGACGCAGGTAGGAGATACCGGCTTCCAGCTGCTCACGGTACAGGTACAGGCGGCCGCCTACCTGCCACTGGGGCATGGTATCCATCACGGAGGAACGAGCAGGCACGCCGCCGTTCACTTCGCAGACCATCTTGATGTACTCGGGGCTCATCATAGCTTCCAGCACGGTCCAGGCCTGGTCGGCAACGCCGCGCTCCACAGCAGCGGTGGTCATCACATCCACGGTAGAGCCGGAGCAGGTGTACACGCCGTGGCCGAAGTCGGGCATGGGCACGATGATGGCGTCATCGCCGTAGGCCTCCACGTGGTTGGAGTACTTCCAGTGACCCAGCATGGAGAACAGAGCTTCGTGACGCTCCACACCATAGAAGGCGTCTTCATAGTCGCAGGCAGCGTTGATGTAGCCTTCGTCGATCATCCGCTTCATCCACTCGTAGGCGGCGATGGTCTCCTCGGAGTCCAGGGTGCCGGTAGCGGTGTAGGTTTCACGGCTCAGGAAGTCGCCGCCGAAGGAGCGAACCACAGGCATGTAGGTGAAGTACAGGGAAGAGGTCTTGTTCTGACGGATGTACAGGGGATATTCATAGCCGGCAGCCTTGGCCTTGGCCAGAATGTCCTCGAACTCTTCCAACGTCCAGGCTTCCGTGTAGGAAGTGGGGATGCGGACGCCCAGCTCTTCCAGCACGCTCTTGCGGGTCCACAGGGCCATGCCGGAGTCGAACTGTGCCACGCCGTAGATCTTGCCGTCGTAGGTGTTTTCAGCCCACACGGAAGGCAGCACGTCGGACTTCATGTCCTCGGGAATGTAGTCATCCAGGCAGGCGATCATGTCAAGATCCTGGAAATAGGGGATCTGCAGACCGTCCACAACCACCAGGTCGGGGGTGTCGCCGGCATCGCCGGAGGTGGACAGCTTGTTCAGCAGCTCATCCTGAGCGAAGAACAGGTAGCTGACCTGTACGTCGGTATGCTTGGCATTGAAATCGTCCCACATCTGGGTGTAAATCGTGGTCTCGGCACCGTCGCTGCACCAGACGGTAATGGTCACAGCATCGTCAGCAGAAGCGACAGATGCCATGGACAGCAGCATGATTGCCGCCAGCAGCAGGGAAAAGAACTTCTTCATGTGGGGTAGTTCCTCCTTTGTCAGGGAACGGGCAACAGCCATTGTTACCGCTCGTTTCCGTTTTTCGATGAGGGCATTGTAGCACACAGGAAATCATATGTCAACCGTTTAGCATAAGTTTTCGGAAAAAAGATGACCTTTTTTTCCATGTTAAACGTTTGTCATATACAGGCAAAAAGAAGGTCATTCCCGGTTGGAAATGACCTTCACTGTGTAATCTGTTATGCTTCAATACGGAAATCGTAGGTGGAAAGATCAGCGATCAGCTTCGCCTGATGCTCGCCTCGCTGCCAGGTGAAGGAAATCTCCCCATCCTTCGTCTCCACCGTCAGCACAGCCCCCTCATCAAAGGCCGGGCAGGTGTTCCGGAAGCGGAGCAGCTCCAGCTGCTTTTGCACCACCGGCTTGGTCAGGGCAGCATCCATGTCTGCCTGGGTCAGGTTGGTGCGGTTGATTTCCTTGTGACCTGCAGCCCCGGAACGCTGCACCGCCGCCAGGTCGTTTTCCCCGGCGAACAGATCCAGATACCATACCTGAGGCTTGCCGGGCATAAACAGCTGCAGTGCCCGTGCCAGCAGCATCTTCTTGTCATCCGCACCCAGGGCGCTGTAGTAGGTGGCGTTGACCTGATAGTACACGTTCTTCTGCCCATGGAGGTTCTTGATCATACCGCCCCGGGCAATGATCAGGTCAATCAGCTCCTGAATCCGCTCCTCAGGGATCATGCCCTTCAAGTCCAGCATGGGAATACCATCGTGGCAGCCCAGCATGTTCACGGTGCGGATGCCCTTCTCCTGTTGCTCCTCCGCCCACCGCTTCAGGTAATGGCCATCGTGATGCTCAATGGCATCGATAATCAGCCCCGGCAGGAAGAAGTCGTAGGTCATGTAGCCCTTGTCGGCCAGGGTTTGATAGCTGTGCTCGCTGTAGGCAGCATGGATTTCCGGCAGCAGGGTCAGGTGATACTTCTCTGCCATTTGCCGAATCTTTTCCAGGGTGTCCCAGGTATCCGGCTCGTTCATGAAGTTCCGCAGCCCCGGGGTTTTGGGGGCATAGGCGAAGGCATCCAGCCGAACAATGGAGGCACCGTAGTCCGCCAGGGTCTTCAGCACCTGATCATAATAATCCCACACCAGAGGGCTGCGCAGGTTCAGATCCATCTGTCCCAGATACCGGCGGCGGCTTTCCATCACGTCCACAGCGGCATCCCGGTAGGCTTCGAAGCCTGTGAAGTCCGCCTCGGCAGGCTTTTTCCCTGCGGCAGCGGCGGCATTAAGCCGCTTGGCCAGCACATCTGCCTCCCCATACTGGATGGACAGTGCCTGCATCAGATCCTGAGGATCCACCTGCGGATACCGTACTTCCTGATAGAAGGTGTTCCAGTAGGGCACGTTCCGCCCATCCGGGAAGCGAACCATAAGGATGGGCAGGCCGGGCTTGCGGAAGAACATATCCTTGATGAGGGCTGCATCCGGCTGCACATAGCCCTCTTCTGTCATGGTGCCGTGGCCTTCCCAGAACTTGTTCCAGTCGATGAAGAAATCCCGGTACTCGCTCTTGTCCCCTTTTTGCACAATGTCCTGAAACTGGGGGGAAAGGACGCTCAGGTGATTCAGGATAAAGTCCAGCTTCAGATCCAGCCCCAAATCCTTCAGGGATTCGATGTCCTCCCGCTTGGCCAGCAGGTGGCTCAGGTCGTAGCTGATGACGGAGAATCCCCGATCCAGATCCGTATTGAACACGCTGGGCAGGATGTAGAAGGAGCGGAACGCTCCCTGCATTTCCTCCCTGTGCAGCAGTGCCGCAATATCCCCTAGTGTGCCGCCCATGCTGTCCGGGTAGGCATTGAGCATAACGCCGTTGTTCATGGTCAGCCCTCCTCCGCCATGAGCTTGCGGTATTCGGCATAGGTGAGCAGCTTGCCGGACTTGGACAGGATCAGCTTCGCTTTTCCGGCCTGCTCCTCCAGCTTTTTCTGCTCAATGGCCAGCACCAGGGTGGTGAAGGCACTGTCCACCTTGCCGTCCCGGTTCCGGGCACGGCGGTGGGCAAGAGTCTCCGCAGGGGTGGAGTTCAGCAGAATGGGCAGATCCACACCGATGAGATAATCGCTGTTGCCGTGGGTCCACTCGATGATCAGCACCTGCACCTTAGAGAGATCCACCGTGTCGTACCACAGCTCGTTGGGGTCCCGAGCCATCCGCTTCAGGGGAATCAGGGCATCCCCCCGCTTGAAGCGGGCAATCAGGTTGTTCACCTCATCGAAATCGGTTTCGTTGGGGGTACCCAGATAGGCGGTCAGTGCCATGCGGCCAGCCGGCTGATAGACGCTCAGCCAGGGATATTGCTCCACCGCCTTCGGGTCGCAGTCCACTTCGTACTGCCACAGGCTGCAAAGCGTCTGCCCCATGTCGTCGGTATACAGACCACTGTCCAGCAAGCCCCGAAGGCCGCCCACGTGGTACACCCGCATCCGCTCCGTATCGTTATCACAGGGAATCCGGCGGGGATAATTATCGCCGCTGAGGATATACGTTCCGATGCCCAACTGGTTCAGGTAATAGCCCAGCACGGAGGCAATCTCGCTTTTGCCTACGCCGCTGCCGCCGCATACGGACACAACCGCCTTTCCTTTGGGGCTGGCCTGCAGCTGTGCCGCCAGCATGTTCTTCAGTACAGGGAAGATGGTTTGTGCCTTGGCAATGTGCCCTTCGTCAATGCAGATTCTGTCTCCCGGCATGTCCCCGTGGGGAATCTCGTCGGGGAGCTCAGGGGCTGTCCAGTCCTTCAGCAATGCTTCCATGGGATTGTCCTCCTTCTATTAGTCGACAAAGCGGCGGTGCCACGTTGCCGAGATTTACATGTTTTCACCGTTCTCCTTGGGAATGGTTCTGCCTGTTATTTGCCAATGCGATCCAGATACCGCCGCAGCTCTGACGGCCAGTCGGTCTGAATCACTTCCACCCCGTGATCGATAAGCCAGCCCCAGCCCTTTTCCGGGGCATCGGTGACGGATACATCATCGTCATGATGGGCGGATAAGTCAATGCCGCTGCCCAGGCTCAGGCTGTTGACCCACAGCTTGATACCCCGCTGCTTCAGCCCGGCCACGAATGCCGGGGAAATCAGCCTGTCCTCGTCGTGGGTCAGGAACACTTCCACCAGGGGAATGTCCATCTCCTTGGGCAGTGCCTCGAACAGGGGAATCTCCTTGTCGTTGGCGATAATGGGGATGAACTTGGGCTTCCAGTGACGCTTGCCTGCCCACGCCACTGCCTCATCATAGGGCGCACGGCCTTTGATCAGTGCCTGATCCTCCATGCCCATAGCCTCCACCAGGTCATACACCTGATCCATAAAGCCCCAGCACTGATCCAGGTTGATCATCACCCGCCCCTTCATGGCACGGAGGAATTCCTCCAGGGTGTTGATGTGCCAGTCGGAAGGTTCCCCGATCACGTTCTTCAGCCTGCCTGCACGAAGCTCCTCCAAGGTATAGTCGCTGACCTTCCCCGGCAGCCCCAGCAGACGAAGGGGGCTGGGGTCGTGGAAGAGGATCATCACATTGTCCCGGGTCAGATGAATGTCGGTCTCCACAATGTCGGCACCGCTGCGGATGGCCGCTTCAAAGGCCGGCAGGGTGTTCTCCACAATGTTTCCGCTGAAGTGCCCCCGGTGGGAGGCAATCAGTACCCGCTGCTGATTTTCCCTCATAATGCACCTTCTCGCTCATCGTTCAGCCCCTCGGGTGTAGCGCTCTAACGGGGGATGAACGGAATGGCAGTCATTATAGCACATCCCTCCGAAAAGGACAACGAGCCATTTTGCGTCATTTTGAGCGGTAAATTCTTCCTCTTTTTTGCTTTTCCCCCGGTTGACGCACCGGCAGAAAGCCGCTATAATGTAGACAATGTGCGTAGATTCGGAAAAGGGGGGAGAGCGGTGAAGCGCATCCTGCATGTTGGGCTGCTTTTGCTGGCTGTCTGGCTGCTTGTGCTCGGCTCTTCCGCCTTGGTCGAAGGGCCGGAGGAGGGGGCGAAGGCTTCCCCGGCTCCCTTGCCCCCCATGGCTGCCCAGGTGGCGCTCACCTCCCCGGAGGGGAACGCCCGGGTGGATCACCCCTGCGAAACGGAGACGATGAGGGCGAAAACTTCCCTGCCTGCCCCGGAAAAGCAGCAGGAGGGCGGCGACACTGCCGGCAGCGTGCGAGCGGCGGATCAGAACGGGCACCCCGTGCTTAGCCGAACCTACATCCGCACCGTCTATCAGGCCTTTCCACCGGAAAGGATGGCCGGATAGACCGGATCCTCCATCCATCATCCCATTTCATCAATCAATTTGGAGGTCAGAAACATTATGAAAGCAAAGAAGACGAGCAGCAAGACGAAGTCCATCGTCCTGCTGGTCATCGTGTTCGTGCTGACGGTGGCGCTGGGCGTCATCGGCGTAACGGGCATGAACCTGGACGCCCGCGGCCTGTACAAGCTGAAGAGCTGGCTGCCTACCACCAATGCGGACAATTGGCCCTCCAGCCTGTCCCTGGGTCTGGATCTGCGGGGCGGCGTGTACGTGGAGTACTCCGCAGCCCGGCCGGAAAACAGCGACGCTGACTTTGACTCCCTCATGGAAGGCACCATCAGCGTAATCCAGAACCGTCTGACGGATAAGGGCTACTCCGAAGCCACCGTGCAGCGCATCGGCACTGACGGCATCCGTGTGGAAATCCCGGATACGGATGATCCCAAGGCCGTGCTGGACCTGATCGGCACCCCTGCCAAGCTGGAGTTCAAGGATGCTGACGGCAACCTGATCATGGACGGCTCCATGGTGCAGACCGCCGTGGGCGGCTACGACAGCGATCAGGCCGACTACGTGATCAGCTTCAAGCTGACCAGCGAAGGCGCAACCGTGTTTGCACAGGCCACTGCTGCCAACATCGGCAAGACCATCTCCATCTACCTGGATGATGAACTGCTTATGTCCCCCACGGTGCAGTCCGCCATTACCGGCGGTCAGGGCGTGATTAACGGCATGGGCAGCCTGGAGCGTGCCCAGACCATGGCCGCCCAGATTCAGTCCGGCGCTCTGCCCCTGGTGCTGACCCAGCAGAAGGTGGACACCGTGTCCGCCACCCTGGGCAGTGACGCTCTGTCCACCACCGTAACGGCTGCCATCATCGGCATCCTGCTGGTGATGTTGGTGATGATCGTCCGCTATCGCCTGAACGGCGTCATCGCCAGCTGGGCACTGTGCATCTACATCATCCTGCTGTTCTTCCTGCTGGCGGTCATCCCCGGCATCCAGCTGACCCTGCCCGGTCTGGCCGGTATCGTGCTGGGCATCGGCATGGCTGTGGACGCCAACGTGGTGATCTTCGAGCGGTTCAATGAAGAACTCCGTGCAGGCCGTCCCCTCCGGGCTGCCGTGCGTGCAGGCTTCAAGAACGCTATGAGCGCTGTGCTGGACGCTAACGTGACCACCCTGATTGCCGCCATCGTGCTGATGTTCTACGGCACCGGCTCCATCCAGGGCTTCGCCAAGACCCTGCTGCTGGGTGTTGTCACCTCCATGTTCACGGCTGTGGTGGTCACCCGCTTCCTGATGAAGAACATCGTCAACCTGGGCATCAAGAATACCGGGCTGTTCGCCAAGGTAAAGCAGGTTGAGAAGGAGGAGCAGAAATGACTGTAAAGAATCGCTCCAAGATCTGCCTGATGGTCTCTGCGGCCATTATGGTGATCGCCCTGGTGCTGACCATCTGCGGCCTGGGTGTAAATTACGGTATTGATTTCTCCGGCGGTCTGTCCATGGAGTACACCATGGGCGGCACCTATGACAAGGCGGATGTGGAACAGATCCTGAAGGAGCTGAACGTGGGCTCCTTCACCCTGACCGAGCAGGGCACGGATGAAGTGAACATCCGCATCAAGGACATTAACCAGGACGATGTGCAGACCCTGCAGGCCTCCTTCGAGGAAGCCCTGTTTGCCAAGTATCCCACCGCTGCCCGTGACGGGGACGTGAGCTATGTAGGCCCTGTGGCAGGCCAGACCCTGCTGACCAACGCCTTCACCTCCGTGCTGCTGGCCGGTGCGCTGATGCTGATCTACATCGCCATCCGCTTCGACTTCAACAGCGGCGTGGCCGCCGTCTTCGGCCTGCTCCACGACGTGCTGATGATGTGGGCCTTCATGGTGCTGCTGCGCAATGTGATCCAGATGAACAGCTCCTACATTGCTGCCATGCTGACCATTGTGGGCTACTCCATCAACAACACCATCGTGATCTTCGACCGCATCCGTGAAAACGTGCGGAAGATGCCCTCCGCCCCCAAGGTGGACGTGGTGAACAAGTCTGTGCGTGAGTGCCTGGGTCGTACCATTAACACCACCCTGACCACCCTGATCACCATCGTGACCCTGTACATCCTGGGTGTGGACAGCATCAAGGAATTCGCCCTGCCCATCATCATCGGCATCGTCAGCGGCG
Source organism: Phocaeicola dorei (assembly GCA_963627465.1). Taxonomy (GTDB): domain Bacteria; phylum Bacillota; class Clostridia; order Christensenellales; family Aristaeellaceae; genus CAKUFA01. Next base: position 65,568 of record CAVGBO010000052.1, on the reverse strand, counting down.
TGTACAGTGCCAACATGATCAACGGCTACGTGTGGGCCTTCCTGGAAGAAAAGAAGCGTGCCCGCAAGCTGCAGCCGAAAAAGGCATAAGACAAATTGGTTCGCTGAGTCACTCATTGAGGAGCCCCGAAAGGGACTCCTCTTTTTTGTACCTTTGTGGTATGATAGAGGAAATGCGGACATGTCAAAGACACCTTGGCATGTCTCATTTACCCGACCTCCCCTGAAAGGGGAGACGGCACGTAGTGCCGGAAGGGTAAACTTCGAGCAGCAACTTCTGCAGAGCTTTCCCCTAGCTGCTTTTCGGGGAGAGCGCGAGAGGGAGCTTTTGGCACAAAAGCTGCCCTCTCGCAAAAAACGAGAGGAATCAACACTATGATTGAATTCGTGCAGCGGGGCGGGGATGCGCCCCATCAGGTAGGAGATTATCCCCTGTGGCTCAGCGGGCTGATGCTTAGCCGGGGCATCAACACCCCGGATCAGGCAGAGGCCTTCCTGCACCCGTCCCTGTCCCGGCTGCACGATCCCATGCTGATGCAGGGCATGGATCAGGCCGTGACCATCATCCGGCAGGCAGTGGCGGATCAGACACCCATCCTGGTCTACGGGGATTACGACGTGGACGGGGTCAGCGCCACCTGTATCATGCTGGAAACCCTGCGCGCCATGGGCGGTCAGGCGGATTTCCGCATCCCCAGCCGCCATAGCGAAGGCTACGGGCTGAACGAAAAGGCCGTGCGGGAGATAGCGGAAAAATATAAACTGCTCATTACCGTGGACTGCGGCGTGACCAACCTGGAGGAAGTTCGATTGGCAAAGCTGCTGGGCATGCAGGTGATTGTGACCGATCACCACCAGCTGGCAGAAGCGCTTCCTCAGGCGGATGCGGTGCTGAATCCCCTGCTGGGGGATTATCCTTTCCGGCGGCTGTGCGGTGCAGGGGTGGCACTGAAGGTGTGTCAGGCACTGCTGGGCATGACCGGCATCGAGGATAAGCTGGAGATCGCCGCCCTGGCCACCGTGGCAGACGTGGTACCCCTGATTGACGAAAACCGGATCATCGTCCGGGAAGGCATGGCACGAATGGAGCGCACCGCTCGGCCGGGACTGAAGGCACTGATGACCGTCAGTGCGGTCACCCTGCCCATGACCAGCGACCAGATCGCCTTCCGGCTGGCTCCCCGCATTAATGCCGGGGGACGCATGGAGGAGGCCGCCATCGGGGTGGAACTGCTGATGACGAAGGATCCCACCCGGGCAGAGGCGCTGGCACTGCGCTTGCAGCAGAATAACCAGCAGCGGCAGAGCATCGAGCACGACATGACCGCCCAGGCGGCGGACATGGTGCGCCGTGAAACGGACTTCCGCAACGACCGGGTGCTGATGGTCATGGGGGAGGGCTGGAACAGCGGCGTTATCGGCCTGACCGCCGGAAAGCTGTGCGAAAAGTGGCACTATCCCACCATTGTGCTGAGCCGTCAGGGGGATACGGCGGTGGGCAGCTGCCGCTCCATCCCCGGGGTGAACATTCATGCCATGCTGACCTGCTGCAAGGATCTGTTCATCCGCTATGGCGGACACGAGCAGGCCGCCGGACTGACCATGCGGGCGGAGTACGTGCCGGAGCTTAGGCGGCGGCTGAACCTGGCCATTGAGGAGCAGTGCGACCTGAACTGCTACATTCCCCGGCAGGAGTATGACCTGGAAATGCCCCTGGACGGGGTGACCCTTCAGTGGATTGACCAGCTGGCCGTGATGCAGCCGACCGGCTTCGGCAATCCGCCGCCGGTGTTCCTTGTGCGGAATGCTCAGGTGCAGCAGATGCGCCGGGTGGGCAAGGATCTGAGCCACCTGAAGCTGTCCCTGTTTTCCGCCGGGCAGGTGCGGGATGGTATCGGCTTCTCCCTGGGGGATGCGGCGGATGAAGGCATGGAAGTGGTGGATGCCCTCTACGCCCCGGAAAAGAACGAATTCCGGGGGAACGTGACCGCTCAATTGCAAGTGAAAGCCCTGCGTCCTGCGGAAGGCAGCATTCCCTGCCCGGAGGCAGAAGGCTTTTTTCAGCCCCTGTTGCAGGAAATGACCCTGCTGGCGGCGAATTTCAACAAGGTTCACCAGGAAGAAAAGCCCATCACCGAAGCCGGGGCGAAAAAGCTGCTGGGCACCGGTATGGGCACCCTGATCATCGCCCACGAGCGGGAAAAGGCACGCCACTGCGCCCTGATGGGCAAGGTGGATATTGCCGTGGGGCAGGTGAGGGATCCCCGTGGATTCAATACCCTGCTGTGCGCCCCGGACGTGAGCAAGCTGACGGATCAGTGGCAGCACATCATCCTGGCGGATGGGGAAGCCATTCCCGGTGAAGCAGCGTGGATTCGCCAGCACTGCCCCCGGGCACAGCTCCACTGCTTCCGGGTGAATCCTCTGCTGGAAAGCCAGCTCCGCACCCTGGTGCTGACGGATGATGACCTTCGCCATCTGTACCGGTGCTGCATGGCTGGGGACTTAACCCCCCGGGTGCTGGCAGAAAAGTCCGGCATGACCCGGGAACAGGTGCTGACCGGATTAACCGCCTTTACGCAGGTGGGTCTGGCGGAGATGACCCTGAACCCCTACCGAGCCAACCTGGTGCTGCCGCCCCCTAAGCCCAAGGAGGGCACAGGGAAGATCAGCATGGGGGACAGCCCCCTGATCCGCTATTTGCGGGGGATGGGCAGCAAAGAGAAAGCATAAGTGATGCAGGGAGAAGGGCAAAGCCCTTCGACCAGTGCGTGCAAACCTCGGCAACGTGGCAAAGACACTTTGCCGAAACATCCCATGGAAAGGAGGATGCAGTATGACCTATACGGCCTATGAAGCCATGCCGCTGGATCAAATGCTGGCACGGGTGCAGAAGTATAACCCCGGCGACGGCTATAAGCTGGTGGAGAAAGCCTATCGCTTTGCGGAGAAAGCCCATGAAGGGCAGAAGAGAAAGAGCGGCGAGCCTTATTTTGTTCACCCCTGCTTTGTGGCAAGCATCCTCACGGAATTGATGATCGACCCGCCTACCATTGCGGCGGGTTTGCTCCATGACACCGTTGAGGACTGCGAGGGCATTACCCTGGATACCATCCGTCAGGAATTCGGAGACGAGGTAGCCCAGCTGGTGGACGGTGTGACCAAGCTGAACAAGCTGGACTTTGCCGATAAGGAAGAAGCCCAGGCGGAAAGCCTGAGAAAAATGATCCTTGCCATGGGCAAGGATATTCGGGTGGTGCTGATTAAGCTGGCCGACCGGCTGCACAACATGCGCACCCTGAAGTACCAGCCGGAAGCCCGGCAGGTGGCCATTGCCCGGGAAACGCTGGATATTTATGCACCCCTTGCCCACCGCTTGGGCGTGTACGCCATTAAGCAGGAGCTGGAGGATCTGTCCCTGCGGTACATCGACCCTGCCGGATACCAGAATCTGGTGCAGAAGGTGGGCATGAAGCGTGCCGAGCGGCAGGAAAACATCCGCATGGTCATTGAGGAGCTGTCCGCCAAGCTGGACGAGCAGCACATCCACTATGACATTGACGGCAGACCCAAGCATTTTTATTCCATTTACCGGAAAATGGTGCTGCAAAACAAATCCTTCGACCAGATTTATGACCTGATTGCCATTCGGGTGCTGGTGGATACCATCCCGGACTGCTATGCGGTGCTGGGCATTGTTCACACCCTGTGGAACCAGATTCCCGGCCGGTTCAAGGACTATATTTCCGTGCCCAAGGCCAACATGTACCAGTCCCTCCACACCACGGTGGTGGGCGGGCGGAAGATGCCCTTCCCCTTCGAGGTGCAGATTCGCACCTGGGAAATGCACCGGGTGGCTGAGTACGGCATTGCCGCCCACTGGCGCTACAAGGAAGGCGGCAGCCCGGCGGATGATCTGGACAGCAAGCTGTACTGGGTGCGGCAGATCCTTGTGTGGCAGAACGATGCCCGGGACGGCAAGGAATTTGTGGATACCCTGAAGACAGACCTGTTCTCCGAGGAAGTCTTCCTGTTCACCCCCAAGGGAGATGTGGTCAGCATGCCCAAGGGGGCGACCCCCCTGGACTTTGCCTACCGCATTCACTCCGGCGTGGGCAACAAGTGCGTGGGTGCCAAGGTGAACGGCCGCATTGTGCCCCTGGATACCCCGCTGGAAACCGGCGACCGGGTGGAGGTGATGACCTCCGCCTCCTGCAAAGGTCCCAGTGCGGACTGGCTCCGCATTTGCAAAACCCCCCAGGCCAAGTCGAAGATCCGTCAGTTCCTGAAGAAGGAAATGAAGGAGGAAAACATCGAAAAAGGCCGGGACATGGTGGAGCGGGAGTGCCGCCGCAGAGGCGTGCAGCCTGCCAGTGTCATCAAGCCGGAATACTACGATGGTCTGCTGAAGAAGTACGGCTTCCAGGAGCTGGATGATATTTACGGTGCCGTAGGCTACGGGGGCATGGCCTCCGCCTACGTGGTTACAAGGCTGATTGACGAGCAGCGTGCCCACGAGCAGGCACAAGGGCCCAAGCTGGAGGAGATTCCCGAAACGGTAGAAGCCCCTCAGCACCGCTCAGGCGGCAAGAACACCCACGGTGTGATCCTTGCCGGCATGGAGGATATGGACATTCCCGTCCGCTTCGCCATGTGCTGTTCCCCTGTGCCCGGGGACGATATTGTGGGCTACATTACCCGTGGCCGTGGGGTGACCATTCACAAGGCAGAGTGCCCCAATGCCCTGAACGGGGAAAGCGAACGCCGGGTGGATGTGGCCTGGGCAGACAGCGACGGCACCAGCTTCTACGCCTCCATCAAGGTGGTGGCCTATGATCATGTGAGCCTGCTGGGTGAAATGGCTACCTACATCGGTGCCTTGAACGTGCCCATTAAGGCCATCTCCGCCCAGGTGGACGAAAAGACCAAAACCTCCTCCATTCGCCTGACGCTGGAAGTGCGCACAAGGGACGAAATGGACAAGGTGATTAAGCAGCTGAGAAAGCGGAGCGACGTGATTGACGTGTTCCGTGTAACGGGGTGATTGTGTGCGTTGCGTGGTACAGCGTGTAACCAAGGCAAGCGTTCAGGTGGATGGTGAAATCATCGGGCAGATCGGCAAGGGGTACATGGTGCTCATCGGCGCCGGGGTGGAAGACACGGATCAGGATGTGCACTACATGGCGGAAAAAGTGCCGAACCTGCGCATCTTCGAGGATGAAAACGGCAAGATGAACCTGTCCCTAACGCAAATCGGGGGCGAAATTCTGGCGGTAAGCCAATTCACCCTGTACGGGGACGCCCGGAGCAGCCGCCGTCCCAGCTTTATCGCTGCCATGCGCCCGGAGGAAGCCAACCGGCTCTACGAAGAGCTGGTAGCCGCTTGGCGGCAGAAGGGGATTCACGTGGAAACCGGCCGGTTCGGGGCAGACATGCAGGTCAGCCTTGTGAACGACGGGCCTGTGACCATGCTGATGGACAGCAAAAAAGGATTCTAAGAGGGTGTTCCTCCGAAATTCTTTTCATCAAGAGAGGTACAGATGAAAATCGATATTGTTACCGTTACCGTAGGTATGCTGTGCAATCAGTGCTACATCCTGTCCCTGCCGGGGCGGGAGACTTGTGCGGTCATTGACCCGGGCAGCGAGCCGGAGAAGATTCGTCAGGCCTGCGGGGGCAAGAAGATTGCCGCCATCCTGCTGACCCACGGTCACTTCGACCACATTGGTGCTGTGGACGCCCTGCGGGAAGCGGATACCCCGGTGATGATTCACGAGGCAGATGCTCCCTTGCTGGCATCCCCTGACCTGAATGCCGGCTGGATGATCGGCCAAAGCATCACCGCCCGGCCTGCCACCCGGCTCCTCCGGGATGAGGAGGATTTTGAGGCGGCAGGGATTCCCTTCCATGTCATTCACACCCCCGGCCACACCCCGGGCAGCGTGTGCTACAAAACCGGCAACAGCCTGTTTACCGGGGACACCCTGTTCCACGGGGGCTGCGGCCGCACGGATCTCCCCGGGGGCGATGGGGAAGCCATGGCGGCCTCTTTGGAGAAAATTGTTCCCCTTGCGGGCACGTGCACCCTATATCCCGGACATTGAGGTGAACCATGACCCAGCTTGCAACCTACTTGGAAGAAATTCTGCCGGAGATGAAGAACGTCTCCCGGCTTTTTTCACTGCCGGAAAGCGTGTGGGAAGGGGAGCCTGCCCCCTTCGCCTTTGAGGAAAAGGAAGAGGGCGGATACTACCGCTGCACCTGCACCCTGTCCGGGCAGTCGGCGACCCTGTCCGTGCCTGTGCCGGGGGAGGAAGCGGATCCCCGGCTGACCGACCTGCACCGGAAGCGTGCCGCCCGGCGGCTGTGCAAGCAGACTGCCTACGAGCTGTGCCGGAAGGTGACGGGTCTCCACCCGGCCTGGGGCAGCATGACCGGGGTACGTCCCACCCACCTGATGTATGAGGCACTGGATCAGGGGCTTACTCCGGCAGAGGCCGCACAGCAGCTTCAGCAGACGTTTGACATTCTGCCGGAAAAGGCATCTCTCCTACAGGACATTGTTACCGTGCAAGGCCGCCTTACGCCCCCCAGCGACGGGGACATGGACGTGTATGTGGGCATTCCCTTCTGCACCACCCGGTGTGCCTATTGCTCCTTCTCCGGGGGCGAAATCGGCAGCGGACGGCTGGTAGAGCCTTACCTTGCCGCCCTGCGGCAGGAGATGGACGCCTGCGCCGCCCTGATGCGGGACGCCGGGAAGCGGCTCCGTGCCGTGTATGTGGGAGGCGGCACTCCTACTTCCCTGAACGAGGAACAATTTGCCCGGCTGATGGACAAGCTGATGACCGCCTTCCCCGGGGCGGAGGAGTACACCGTGGAAGCCGGCCGCCCGGACACGGTAACCCGGGGCAAGCTGGCCTGCATCCGTGACCACGGGGTGGGACGCATCAGCATCAATCCCCAAACCATGGTGGATCGCACCCTGGAAGTCATCGGCCGGGGGCACACTGCCCGGCAGATTGAGGAAGCCTATGCCCTGGCACGGGAGGTGGGCATTTCCCACATCAACATGGACGTGATTGCCGCCCTGCCGGGGGAGGACCTGAAGGACTTTGCCTACACCATGGAGAAGGCCAAGGCACTGCACCCGGAAAGCCTGACCGTCCACACCCTGGCCATTAAGCGATCCAGCAAAATGCACCTGGAGCATGCCCCTCTGCCGGACGGGGACACTGCCGCCGCCATGGTGCACATGGGGCTTGAAACCGCCAAGGCCATGGGCATGACCCCCTACTACCTGTACCGGCAGAAGTACATGGCCGGCAATCAGGAAAACGTGGGCTACGCCCTGCCCGGTCACGCCTGCCTGTACAATGTGGACATCATGGAGGAGACCACCCACATCCTTGCCCTGGGGGCAGGAGGAATTTCCAAGCGGGTGTACCCGGAGGAAGGCCGCATCGGCCGCGCCCCTAATGTGTACAACATTGAGCAGTACATCACCCGGGTGGAGGAAATGATCCAGCGGAAGCGGGATCTGTTCCTGGGCGAGGAAGCAGCTCATCAAGCATAAAAGCAAATCCCCGAAGAGCGTTGACAAAGGCGCTCTTCGGGGATTTTGTGTAGGGTAAGGCGGATTTATTTCTTTCTCCACTTCAGCAGCAGGGCGGAATTGGCAATGACCAATACAGACCCTGCATTGTGGACAAGGGCTCCTACCACCGGGTTCAGGGTGCCCACCATGGCCAGCACAATGGCGACGAAATTCAGCGTCATGGAGAAGGTCATGTTGACCTTGATGGTGGTCATCATTCGCTTGGACAGGGCAATCAGGTGGGGAAGCTCCTTCACCTCGTCATCTACCAGGGCAATGTCCGCCGCATCCACCGCAATGTCGCTGCCTACACCCCCCATGGCAATGCCCACATCCGCCTTCTTCAGGGCAGGGGCGTCGTTCACCCCGTCTCCGATCATGCACACGGGCAGGCTCTGGGTCTGATAATCACCGATGGCCTTCAGCTTGTCCTCCGGCAGGCAACGGGCACGGACTTCGCTGATGTGCAGCTTGTCCCCAATGGCCTTGGCGGCATTTTCATGGTCGCCGGTCAGGAGCACAGGCTTCACCCCCAAAGAGGACAGGGCAGCAATGGTCGCTGCACTCTCCTGCCGCACCGTGTCCGACAGGGCAATGAAGCCGGCAAAAGCCCCGTCCACCGCCACATCGATCACCGTGCAGCCCTGGGCAAGGTATTCTTGGGCATCGGCTGTGTCCTTCAGCGGAATGTGATGCTCCTGCATCATTTCCGGGTTGCCTGCCAGCACCGTCTTGCCTTCCACCTTGGCACACACTCCCCGGCCGGGCATCATTTCGAAATCCTCTGCCGGTAAAAGCTTTGCCCCGGTTTTCCGGTAGCAGCGCACAATGGCCTTACCCAGGGGATGCTCGGAAAACTGTTCTCCACAGGCTGCCAGCCGGTAAAGATCCTCATCCTTCAAGGCAGATACGCTATGCACGGCCACCACTTCCGGGTTGCCATAGGTCAGGGTGCCGGTTTTGTCAAAGGCGATGACCTTGGTCTTGGCCAGCCGCTCCAGCGCATCCCCTTCACGGACAAGAAAGCCGTGCTTCGTAGCGTTGCCGATGGCCGCCATAATGGCGGTGGGGGTGGCCAGCACCAGGGCGCAGGGGCAGAACACTACCAGAATGGTCACCGCGCGGATGATCTGCCCGGTCATGAGCCAGGTCAGTGCCGCCGCCGTCAGGGCAATGACCACAATCCATGTAGCCCAGCGATCCGCAATGCCCACAATCTTCGCCTTGCCTGCGTCTGCCGACTGTACCAGGCGAATCATCCGCTGAATGGAGCTGTCTTCCCCCACTTTGGCGGCTTCCATTTCAAATGCGCCGAACTGGTTCACCGTACCGCTGGATACCGTATCTCCCACGGTTTTGTCCACCGGCAGGGATTCACCGGTCATCACCGCCTGATTGATGGAGGTCTGCCCTGCAAGGATCACACCGTCCACAGGAATGCTTTCCCCGGGCAGCACCCGAAGCCGATCCCCAACCTGCACCTGCTCCGCCGGAATGACCGCTTCCTTTCCGTCCCGAATCACCCGGGCGGTTTGGGGCGTTAGGTGCACCAGCTTTTCAATGCCGGCACGAGCCTTGGCCACGGTCAGCTCCTCCAGCAGCGCCCCCAGCTGCATGATAAAGGCCACCTCCCCGGCAGCAAAGGTTTCCCCAATGCACAGGGAGGCGATCAGTGCCATGGAAACCAGCACGTCCGCCTTGATGTCAAAGGCGGTGACAAGGCCAATGACCGCCTCCAGGATAATGGGCAGGCCGCACAGCACAATGGCGAACCAGGCCATGTCAAAGGGGAAGGGCTGAAACTTCAGCAGGCTGCACAGCACCGCCATGCCGGAGATCACCAGCAGCGTCATGTCCTTTTTGATGCCGCCCAGCTCCAGAAGGTGCTGCAGCTGCTCCATGGCTTTCTTCATGAAAGGCACTCCTCTCTATACCCCACCGGGTATCTGGTGCCATTATACCCATAGGGGTATGTGTTGTCAACACGGGCAGAAAAAAATCGCCCATGATTGGGCGAAAGTCATTGCATATTGGCAAACCGCTCCACCGCCTTGGTGAAGCTTTCGATGGTCTTGTCCGCATCCCCGTGCTGAATCCCATCCCGAACACAGTGCTGAATGTGCCCCTCCAGCACCACCTTGCCGCAGCCGTTCAGGGCGGACTTGGCAGCGTTAATCTGGGACAGCACGTCTTCACAGGGCACGTCCTCATCCACCATTCGATCAATGGCCTGCACCTGGCCGATAATCTTCCGCAGGCGGCGGTGCAGATTTTCCGCATCCATACATTGCTTCATCGTCATAGCCTCCATAGGGTAAGGGGTATATGTTGATTATAGCCGGCGGTCGGTGGTTTGTCAATTTGGGCAGCACGGCGTGAGAAAACCATCATTTTCCCCTTGACAATCTCCCTGTGCCTGCATAAAATATAACAGTGTTATATAACAGCGTTATCTTTTTGAAAGGAGGAGCACCATGTCCGTGAAAGCGGATGCCACCCGGGAGAAGATCCTGAGCACAGCCAAGAAGCACTTTTTGCAGGACGGGCTGGACGGGGCTTCCCTGCGGAACATTGTGAAGGATGCCGGGCTGACCACCGGGGCATTCTACAAGTACTATCCCACCAAGGAAAGCCTGTACGACGCTCTTGTGGATCCCTATCTGGCACACATCTACCAAATCTATGACGGGATTTTAGCGGATTTCGAAACCCTGCCTGCTCAGGCACAGACCGACCACATGACGGAAGCCTCCGGGGACGGCATCAACCAAATCATCGACTACGTGTACGAGCATTACGATCACTTCCGCCTGCTGCTGAAGTGCGGGGACAGCGGCAAGTACGCCGGGTTCATCCACGGCATGGTGGCGCGGGAAATCGCCTCCACCCAGACGTACATGGACACCCTGCGGCAGTCCGGCATTCCCGTGCCGCAGGTGGAGGAAAGCCTGCTGCACATGATCAACACCGGCTTCTTCTCCTCCGTGTTCCAAATCATTGAGCACGACATGGACAAGGAAACCGCCAAGAAGAACATTGCCCAGCTGAAGGAATTTCAAACCGGGGGCTGGGAGCGGCTGATGAACATCAAGTTCCCGGATGGCGGGAGCAAAGACGAGGGGAAGTAAATCCCCTTTGTTTTTGACGGAGAGTTAGTATTAACTAATCATCTTCAAGGGATGAAAGGAGTCAATTGCATGGAAGCAACAAGCGTGGACGTCAAGAAGCAATCCGCCGCCCAGTGGCTGCTGGCATGGGCACAGCCCCAGAAAGGTCTGTACCTGCAGAGCATTCTGCTGGCAGTGGGCAATGTGCTGCTGAAGCTGTTGCCCTATTTCCTCATTGCGGATGTGGTCGGCATGTTCCTAAACGAGGAGAAAGACTTTGCCGCCTATGGGGTCAAGGCAGTGCTCATTGCCCTGTCCTTTCTGGGGGCGGAGGCCTGCCATTCCTTTTCCACCTCCCTGTCCCACAAGGCTACCTTTTCGGTGCTGGCCGCTGTCCGCAAAGCCTGCTGCGACAAGCTGGCACGGGTGCCCCTGGGCTATGTGAAGGACACCTCCTCCGGCACCTTCAAGAACATCATCGTGGAGCGGATCGACAGCATGGAGACCACCCTGGCCCACATTGTGCCGGAGTTTACCGCCAACCTGCTGGCACCGGTGCTGATCCTGATCTACTTCTTCGCCACCGACTGGCGGCTGGCACTCTGGTCCCTGCTGCCGGTGATTGCAGGCCTCCTGTCCTACGGGGGCATGATGATCGACTTCAAACCCAGCTTTGAGAAAACCGTGAAGGCCACCAAGGAGCTGAACGATGCGGCGGTGGAGTACATTGACGGCATTGAGGTCATCAAAGCCTTCGGCAAAACGGAAAGCTCCTATGCCAAGTTCGCCAAGGCGGCCAAGGCGTATGCCGATTCCTTCATCAGCTGGATGCGCCGGTGCGCCATCTTCCACGGCGTTATGATGACCCTGACCCCCTACACCCTGCTGACGGTGCTGCCCCTGGGGGCAGCCTACGTGGCAGGGGGCACGTTGTCCCTGTCCGGGTTCGTGCTGTGCATCATCCTTTCCCTGGGCATTGTGGGACCCCTGATCACCCTGGGTTCCTACACGGACGACCTGGGGAAGATTGACGTGATCGTAGGGGAGGCGGCAGATCTGCTCCGGCAGCCGGAATTGCAGCGGCCGGAAAGGAGCACCGAATCCCCCAAGGATCACAGCGTCACCCTGGAGGATGTGCACTTTGCCTATCATGAGCAGGAGGTGCTCCACGGCATTACCATGACCATGAAGGACGGCACAGTCAACGCCATGGTAGGGCCTTCCGGCAGCGGCAAGTCCACCATCGCCAAGCTGATTGCCTCCTTCTGGGATGCGGGCAGCGGCAGCATCAAGATCGGGGGTGCGGACATTCGCCATCTTTCCCCGGAGGATTTCAACCGGGAAGTGGCTTATGTGTCCCAGGACAACTACCTGTTTAACGAAACCGTAATGGAGAACATCCGCCACGGCAACCCTGCCGCCACGGACGAGCAGGTCATAGCCGTGACGAAGGAAAGCGGCTGCTACGACTTTATCATGCAGCTGGACAAGGGCTTTGATACCCTGGCAGGGGGCGCAGGCAGTCACCTATCCGGAGGCGAGCGGCAGCGCATCGCCATTGCCCGCGCCATGCTGAAGGATGCGCCCATCGTCATCCTGGATGAGGCCACTGCCTACACTGACCCGGAGAATGAAGCCATCCTGCAAGCCTCCATTGCCAAGCTGGTGGCCGGGAAGACGCTGATCGTCATCGCCCACCGGCTATCCACCGTGAAGGACAGCGACCGAATCTTCGTGGTGGAGGAGGGGCGCATCCGGGGCGAAGGCACCCATGAGGAGCTGCTGCAAACCTGCCCCCTGTACCGGCATATGTGGGAAGCCCACGTATCCGCCCGTGACACCGCAAAGGAGGAGAACGCCCATGTTTGAGATTCTGGCCAAGTTCTTCCGCTTCTCCGGCAAGGAAAACAGCCGGAAGTTCCGCCTGTCCGTGGTCATCGGGCTGGCGGAAGCCCTGGCCTCCGCCATGAAGGTGCCGGCCATGATGTACATCCTCATGGGGCTGATGAGCGGGGAAGCCATGGGCAAGTATATCACCGGCTCCCTGCTGATGATGGGCGGGGCGATCATCGTCGGCATCGTGTGCAAGCGGTATTCCACCGTGCTGCAGACCGAGGCAGGCTACAACGCCGCCGCCTCTGCCCGCATCAGGATTGCGGAGCACCTGCGGTATCTGCCCATGGGATACTTTAACGCCAACAGCATCGGGGAGATTTCCTCCGTAACCACCAACACCATGGAAGCCCTGGGGGACGTGGCCACCCGGGTGGTCATGCTGACCCTGCAGGGCATTCTGGAAACCTCCATGATTGTGGTGATGATCCTGCTGGCGGACTGGCGCATCGGCCTCCTTGCCGCCCTGGGGGTGGGGGTCTTCTTCCTCATCAACAGCCGGATGCAGAAAGCAGGCAAGGGGCTTTCGGAAAGCAAGGTGGCCTGCGACACGGAGCTGGTCAATCAGGTGATGGAGTACATTCAGGGCATTGCGGAGGTCAAGTCCTTCCGGCTGCTGGGGGACAAGGCGAAACGGCTCAATGAGGCCAACGAAGCCTGCGCCAACATCAACACCCGAATGGAAATGACCTTCATCCCTTATCACTTCCTGCAAACGGCGGTCACGAAGATCACCGGCGCACTGATGGTGGTGGGCAGTGCCTATCTGTTCACCACCGGCAATATGCCTGTGGTCACCGCCATCGGCATGACCATTGCGGCCTTTCTGCTCTTTGCAAGCCTTGAAACCGCCGGCAGCTACTCCTCCCTGCTGCACACGGTCAGCGTATGTGTGGACAAGGCCAATGCCATCCTGAACCTGGACACCATGGACATCGGCGGCAGGGAGATTCAGCCCAAGAACGAGGACATCCAGCTGAATCACGTTTCCTTCTCCTACGGCAGCCGGAAGATCATCGACGACGTGTCCCTATCCATTCCCCAAGGAACCACCACTGCCTTTGTGGGACCTTCCGGCGGGGGCAAATCCACCCTGTGCCGCCTGATTGCCCGGTTCTGGGATGTGGATGCAGGGAACATCACCCTGGGCGGCATCAACGTGAAGGACTACAGCATGAACAGCCTGATGGCGAACTTCGCCTTTGTGTTCCAGTCCGTGTACCTGTTTGCGGATACCATTGAGAACAACATCAAGTTCGGCCGGCAGGATGCAACCCACGAGGACGTGGTGGAGGCAGCCAAGAAAGCCTGCTGCCACGACTTCATCAGCAAGCTGCCGGATGGATACAACACGGTCATCGGGGAAGGAGGCGCCAGCCTGTCCGGAGGCGAGAAGCAGCGGATCTCCATCGCCCGTGCCATCATGAAGGATGCCCCCGTCATCATCCTGGATGAAGCCACCGCCAACGTGGACCCGGAAAACGAGAAGGATCTGGTGGACGCCATCGACGCCCTGACCCGGGAGAAGACCATCATCATGATTGCCCACCGGCTGAAGACCGTGCGCCACGCCGACCAAATCTTTGTGGTGGACAAGGGGCGCATTGCCCAGCAGGGCACCCACGAGGAGCTGCTCCGGCAGGAGGGCATTTACAAGCGGTTCGTGGACGCACGAACCCAGGCCGTGGGATGGAGGCTGTGAGGGGGATGTACGTTATGTGGTCAATTCCATGATTGTTCTTTCTCGGCCGATATGTTCTGCCGTGCCACGTGGTATCGCATGCACGCATAGTCTCGCAGCTTAGTAGGGCAGGGCGGCTGCGCTGCCAACGCACAGGCTTTCCACGGGGATATTTCCCAGCCCTACGACATGGAATGCCAGATGGAGCGGAAGCGTCTGGAGTGCGCCATGGCCATCTACGCCAAGGAACATCCCACGGAAATGGAATAAGCAAGAAAATCAAGGAGTCTGCATCACAGCAGGCTCCTTTTTTTCATCAAGAAAAAGGCCGGGAACCATCCCGACCTTCCGAGAAACGAAATCTTGTTATACCGCTCTTTCGCCGTTTACGTACACCCTGCGCACCCTTGCCTGAATGTCCCGCAGGGGATTGCCCTCGAAGATCACCACGTCGGCGTCCTTCCCTGCTTCCAGCGAGCCTACCCGATCCGCAAGGCCGGTCACCTTGGCAGGATTCAGGGTAATGGCACGCCAGGCGGATTCCTCCTTCATGCCTGCCTTCATGGCAAGGCCTGCGCACAGGGGCAGATAGTGGAGGGGGATCACCGGGGCATCAGTGATAATGCACACCTGCAAACCGGCAGCGTCCAGCATCCCAGGGGTGGTGAAGGACTTGTTCTTCAACTCAAACTTGCTCTTGGAGCCCAGGCTGGGGCCTACCAGCACAGGCTTTCCGGCCTTCACCAACTGGGGAATGATCAATTCCCCGTCCGTGCAGTGATCCAGGGTAATGTCCAGATCAAATTCCTTAGCAATGCGGATGGCGGTGAGGATGTCATTGGCCTGATGGGCGTGTGCCTTCAGGGGAATCTGATGGCGAACCACCGGCAGCAGAGCTTCCAGCTTCGGGTCGTAGGGACGCTTCTTGGTGCTGTCCGCCTCTGCCTCGTCAATTTCCTCCGCATAGCGGAAGGCCTTCGTCAGCGTGGTGCGCAGCAGAGCGGCAACGCCCATGCGGGTTTGGGGCTCCTTGCCCTTTTGACCGTAGCAGCCCTTGGGATTCTCGCCAAAGGCAATCTTCATGGCCACCGGGTCACGGAGCACCATTTCATCCACGCTTTCTCCCTTCAGCTTCAGGGCGCAGAAGGTGCCGCCAATCACGTTGGCAGAGCCGGGGCCGGTTACCGCCGTGGTGATGCCCCCAGCCAGCGCATTGCGCACGCCTTCATCCTGGGGATTGAAGCCGTCCAGCCCACGCATTTCGGGGGTAACGGGGTCAATGGCTTCGTTCACGTCCGAGCCTTCCCAGCGGACGGATTCCCCGTCCAGTCCCACATGGCAGTGGGCTTCCACCAGCCCGGGGGTTACCAGACAACCAGTGGCATCTACTACCTCCGTGCCTTCAGGCACAGGCAGGTTCTGACCGACGGCCACAATCTTGCCGCCGTCCATGAGCACCTCTCCGTTTTCAATATCCGGGGAAGCAATGGGTTTTACCAGACCACCTTTGATGAGGATCATTTTATCATCTCCTTTACGCCAGCGTGAACATGCCATCCTTTTGGAAGCGGATGGTGGTTTCGTAGAATGTCCGAAGGGCGTCGATCATGTAGGTCAGATCCTTCGCCCCTGCCGTTTCATAGGAGGAATGCATAGCCAGCTGTGCCAGACCAATATCCACCGTGTTGATGGACACATGGGTGTTGGCAATGTTCCCCAGCGTAGATCCTCCTGCCAGGTTGGACAGATTGGAGAAGTGCTGCACAGGCACCTTGGCCTTTTCGCAGATGCAGGTGAAAACCGCATCGGACACGGCATCGGTGGTGTAGGCCTGATTGGCGTTGTGCTTAATGACCACGCCCTCGTTCATCCAGGTGCGGTTGTCTGCATCATACTTTTCAGGATGATTAGGATGCACCGCATGAGCGTTGTCGGCAGAGACCATGAAGCTGGATGCGATCATCTGCCGGGTTGCGGCATCATCCGCCCCCAAAGCGGCGCAGAGGCGGAAGAGCACATCCGTCAGAAAGCTGCTGTCCGCACCCTGCTTGGTGCGGCTGCCCACTTCCTCATTGTCAAAGAGAGCGTAAACGGCGGTGTTGCCCTGCTGCTCGGCACGGATGAACGCCATGAGGGAAGTGAAGGCGCACTCCAAATCATCAATGCGGGGGCAGGAGATGAATTCGCCTTCAGCACCCCACTGAGTGCCGTGCATCCGGTTGTACAGGAACAGATCCGAGGCTACCACGTCTTCCTTTTCCACGCCGCACTGCCGGGCAATTTCCGCCTCCAGACCGCCGACAGACGCTTTATCCCCGTACAGGGGCAACAGATCCACCTGGGGATCAAACTTGAAGCCGTCATTGATGTCCCGGTTAAAGTGGATGGGCATGTTGGGAATCAGCACCGCATCCCGAGACAAATCCACCATCACGGTCTGCACATGACCGTCCATCTTCACCAGCGCTCTGCCGGCGATGGACAGGGGACGATCCAGCCAGGTGGACATGATCATGCCGCCGTACTTCTCCACATTCAGCCGAACGTAATGATCCAGCCGGGGTTCCTCCGCCTTGGGCTTCAGCTTGAAGACCGGGGAATCGCTGTGGGAAGCGACAATCTGGAAGGGGGCAAGCCCCGCCTCCGGCACCCGGAAGGCAATGACCGAAGAAGCGTTCCGGGTCACATAATATTTTCCGCCGGGCTGAACTGTCCAAGGCTCGAACTCGCTCAGAGGCGTATAGCCTGCCGCAGCAAGCTGACGGCAGGCCTCCCCGCAGGCATGAAACGCGCTGGGCGAGGCAGACACAAAATCAAAAAAAGATTGTACGTCCATAGGAAAAAATCCTCCTTACACCCCTTGAGTATACCGCACAAAGGGAAGGGATGCAAGGGAGGAAGGGGGAAGGGCAAAAATGAACAGTGTTACAGGTCTTCTTCTATGACGGGAATTTTGAATACTGCTTTTTTTACCTGTTCATGCTTGAAATAGAGCAGGGGCTTGTGCGCATCCTCTGGATAAAATACAGCAAATGTTCCGGGCAGCAGGGACAGGCTTAGCGCACGATCTGATTCAGCATCAAAAAAGCCTATATCATCCTCGACGGAAAAAGGAAAATCTACATGGTTGTCCTTTAGCGGCATCCAATCGATACGTTCACTGCCTGCAAGGACGATTTGCACGTCTGCGTACTTCCGGTGCACTTCGTAAGAACCGGTCGTTTTCGTCTCCGAATCAGTGATTGTGCACCATATGCCGTGGGGTAACGTATACCGTCCAGATTTCATCTCGTTCAGTGAATGTTCTTGAACAAACCCCACAACTTCTTCCATTCCGTGGAGGCTTCGATATTTTTGCACATTGGAAAGGGTATCAAAAATCATTGTGCCCTCCATGATTCAAATAGTTACCACACAAGCTTCTGTATTTGAAGCGAATTACTTTTCGTTTTCACGAAGATGACCAAGAGCTCCGCCAGGATGCCACTTAATGTACTGCTTTGGATCAAGACCACGATTTACCTGCAGAATAACGCTCAGCCCCTGCAAAACCGCTGTCTCAGCAAGAATTGACGCACGCGGTGCACGATTCAAGGGACCGCCTTCCTGACTTACACCAGCGTACAAATGCGCCTCAGCATGCGTAGCAAGCCAACTATCGGGATTGCCAGTCACTGCAATAATTTTGCATCCGTTGTTCAGGATAGCGGTCGCAGTTGCTTTCAGTTCGGCTGTTTCACCGCTGTTAGAAATGCAGATGACCACGTCTCCCGGCACCAGCTGACCACAAGAACCGTGAGTAGCTTCTGTACCATGCAGGAAAACAGTAGGAGTACCTGTTGAACTAAGCAAAGAAGCTATGTAATTCGCTACATGGCTGGGCTTGCCAATACCGGTAATATGCACACGATTTCCTTTTGCTTGCGCCTCTAAAATCACCTGTGCAGCTGGCTCAAGCTGTTCATAACTTAAAGCGGACATGAAATTGACAAATTCCCCGATTGAGGTTTTTTTAAACGCATCGAAAGCGCTTCTGCATGCATCGTTGTTCATACGAACCTCCGTTCAATTAGTGAGAGAGAAGAGCAAATCCATGGAAAAATTCTTTTCCCCGTGGAGACGCAGACTGGCTATAGCATCTTCCAGGTTTGGCAGGCTGGGCTGCGCACCGCATCTTGAAACAGTGATCGCTGCTGTATTGCGTGCGAAATCCATTGCCTGGCAGGCGTTTAACCCAATGCAAACGCCCACACAGAATGCTGCAACAAAACTGTCACCCGCAGCTGTCGGATCTGCAACGGCCACGTCCGGGACACTGGCAATGTAGTGCAGTCCATCCTTGTCCAGCAATGCTGCGCCGTTCTCACCAAGCGTTGTCAATACATTCCCTACGCCCTTTGCCTGCAATGCAAGGGAGGCATTCTTGACGTCTTGAAGATTCAAACCATGGTCGGTATGAATTGGTATACCTGTAAGTGCGGCGGCTTCGTGCTCGTTAGGGGATAAGTAAGTTGTACATGCTAGAAGCTCATCAGGAATCACTGCAGCTGGAGCCGGATTTACCATAACAGGCACGCCTTTTTCTTTAGCCCATCGTGCAACAGCAATATTTACTGCCATCGGAATTTCAAATTGCAGCATGACAAGATCATACTTTGCAATTTCTTCTTTCAGAAAAGCAATTTCCTCTACTGCAGTTGTCATGTTAGCGCCAGAGACAACAATAATTCGGTTGTGCCTGTTTCCTTGTTCATCTGCTTCCAATACGATATTGCCGATTGCAGAAGAGATGCCATTTTCGTCATGCAGAACCTTGTCTGTATGAACCCCGGCGGCTGCAACGGAACTGAGCATTTGCTCACCGAAGGCATCTCTGCCTACCTTACCAATCATGGTAACATCAGCGCCAAGCCGAGCAGCCTGCACTGCCTGATTCGCTCCTTTTCCGCCAGATGCGGTACTGAAGCCTTCTCCAAGTACCGTCTCACCGGAATTTGGGAATACCTTTGTTGTCGTAATCATATCCATGACAAAGCTGCCAACAACAAGAATATGCGGTCTGCGCATTCTTACTTTCCTCCTTCAGCAACATGCCAGTATAATGACTGAACTTCTAACTTGCTTTCCACTGTAGGATCCTCACAATGTGCAAGAATCTGCTCCTTGGTGCCATACTTCCCGTTGGCATCCAGTGTTGAAATCGATGGAATTTTCTCTTTCGTCTTCAGTCGGAAACGATGGAGCTTTACAACTGCAGCACTGAAACCGAAGGATTTTTCGGCACTGCCAAGTCGAATGACGTAGCGTCTTGTGCGGCAATCGAAACCGATGGTGACATCCATTTCCTCGTGCTGTGTATATGGGATCCAAGGCTCTAAACGCCCATCGCCCAGAACCCAAACCCGACCATCTGGTTTGAAAACGAGACGAACCGGAGTTCGACCTATATCATCCTGAACTTCAAAGGTTACTCCACACGGTGCTGCAAGCTGCTGAATCGTTATGCGCGTGGAAATTTCACCGCTTAACGCAGGGCACATATTGACTTCTACGGAAGCTTGATCATAGGGATCATAATCTTTCATGGATAATAGGCCATCTTTTGCCTCTACAGGGCACCACTGTGGCGAGTAGACTGATAAGGCGGTGGGTAAACCTTCTCCAAATTCCAAGGCGCCACTTTCGGAACCAACATGCGTCATCGGCACCGGAATGCGTGAGATCCAAATATCTTCCTTATTGTTGCTGTATGTCAGATAAACATCACCATCCGGGCTCTGTGTATTACACTCTGCAATCCCGCGCATGTACTGGGGGCCTAGATTCTTGTCTAAGCCGCCATAGCGCTGCGGAGACATATCACCGGTAATGGCTGCCATGTGATCAAAATGATGGCCATCTTCACCAGTGACAGCTGCAATGGGCCATCTGTGCTGTCCATCTGTCGTAGGGTTATACATTAGTGTATAGCACCCGTCGGATGTTTTCTGTCCCCATACTTTACCCGTCGCAGTGCAGATATCTGCTTGGCGAATAGGGTCACTCCATGTTTTCCCTTGATCGCTTGAAACGGATACTAGTCCCTTCTTGTAAACACCGATCATTTCCTCGTGATTTACCGTATAGAAAGATAGTGCCTCAGCTCCTTTGCTTGGGAATAGTTTTTCATCAAATCGTTGCTCTTCATACATCTGCCGCATAGCGGCACCATTTTGGAGCAATTCATCGCATGCACATACAAAGGCGCTGTCATCACTTGTGCGATAGGAAGAAAAGGCAGACACATTTTCTTCCGTAAAGCCTGCGGGCGTATTATACATGAGGAACCATGTGCCCTCTGCCACTGTGCCATCTTCCTTGATGCGCCGAACGGCTCGTCCAACGCCCCAGCCATCACAAGGGGCACTGACATGACGATCATGTACAATGCCATAAAAGGACAGCACAAGCAGCACACCATTAGAAGCATGATAAAAACCCATGCGCTGATGAGGAACCGTAAGCATCTTGGCCTTCAATGCTGCGCTCTTTGGTCCCTTGTATGGTGTCGTGTCAATTTCGATAGGGGGAAAGATTACTTCGGGCTTTGACCAATGGATGCCATCTGCACTCGTTGTTAACATTGTGTGACCGGGCACTTCATGCTCATCAACGGGATTCGACAGATATTCAAGAAAGAACTTTCCATATGCCCATGCCAGCATGGGAGCATGGTTGTACGTCCAGCCATGATCGTCTGCTAATTCAGGATGCTTACGATTTGCACGCAGCACCTGATAGCTTTTTACACCTGTTACATGTGGAAGGGCACCATCCTGAAAACGATGATCTGCACAACATGGATTTTCTATGCGGATAATATCTTCTGCTTTTGCCATATGCTTCCGAATGCCTCCTTTTCAGAGTTGATAGTCTTGTTTCACAAATGGAATATTCTGCACGTTCATCAAATCATGCAACTGCTCCGGCTTACTAACCCCTGCCAACGCTATGGTAGGAAAGGACTGTACCAAAAGGAACCCTAGTTCTACTTGGCTTAATGTCGCATGATACTTTGCTTGTAATGCAGCTAAGCGATCTGCAACTTTTAAGTTTTGCTCCGTCAAATAACGTTTTTCTCGTACGGCGTCTCTTCCATATGCAGAAAGTTTATGGAAGAAACCACCACATAAGGAGCAGTAAGCCATGAGGGTAAACTGACTTTCTTCATGAAAACGAAGCATCTCTTCATCGACTGCCACCATGGTGTCGTCTCTTGCTGGTTTCATATATCGCACGCCAACGTTATATTCACATTGGTTTGCTACAAATCCGTGCAAGCCATGTTCTTGCGCATAGCGCCATGCCTCTTTTACCCTTGGTACTCGCCAGTTTGAACAGCCATACCATCGAATTTTTCCTTCCCTGCGGAACTGCTCCATAACCTCCAGCAAATCACCTACACTCTGGCGCTCGTCATCTCGATGGTACAGATACAAGTCGATGGTTTCCGTACATAGTGCTCGAAGACTCAGCTCGAGATCGTGACGCATTGTTACCGGATCCATGCGGCTTGTGTGCATGTGCTGAATATCAGGGTGCCCTCCCTTGGTTACTAGCACAACTTGGTTTCGTTTATGGCTGGAACAGAGCCATTGCCCAATGCGCTCCTCGCTGATGCCTATTGCAGGAGGCGTGTAAATCCTGGCTGTATCGATCATATTACCGCCGTCTCCAAGGTAGGCGTCAAAAATTGCATCTGCCTCGTGCTTCGTCCAAGTGGCTGCTTTTACCGTTCCTAGTGCCACGGGACTCACTTGCAAGTCAGTCCCAGGAATCGCAATGTTATGTTGCATCATTCATTCCTTTCAGCAAAGAAATCTCCCCAGCTATTCCCTGGGTGTCAATATAATTATAGAAAGAAAGAGCATCATGATATCGATACACAAGAGGAAGCACAAATTGCACTTCAAGAAAATGCTTCCCGGAAGAGATAGGAAGAATATATGGTGCGGTCCAAGCACTGCAAATATTTTCCCCATCCACCATAAAGCGAACAGCACCTGCAATATCAAACTTTAATGCGGAGCAGTCTGAAGGCACGTCCACTTCGGCAGAGCATACGGTCTTTCCTGCGAAGCGTTTATCACGCCTATCGAGCTTTAGCGGTGCATATGCCGTAAAAGAATATCCATCTTCATAGGTAACCGTCCATGCTACAGACATGGTGCCAACACATTCGTAGGCGTGCTTGGGCTTGGCATCGGGCCACATCCCATGCTGATCGCTGAGAAGCAGTAACTGTCCGGGCATCATGGTAATCGAAACATCCTTTGTGTCAGGAAGCACTTCATACTGATTTCGCTCCGGATCAAAACATTCAAGATGATCAAACTGCTGTGCAGAGAAGTGGAAGTTCACGGATGCCTGACTGTCATCATTAAAGAGGGCTAACACAGGATGTCCATCTTTTTGATAGGGCATGCATGTAACAAGCGGATAATATCCCATCGGCTCAACTGGTTGTTCACTCTTTTTCCGAACAACTTGCGCGGCTTCAGCAAGCGGAGCACTTTCAAAACCAGCCAGCAAAGGTAGAATTGCTTCGCTGCTATCACTCAATGCTTGGGGATAATCTTCAATGAAAACAACAGAACTGCCATTTGCTTGCATGGCATGAAGAGTATCAAATAGTTTTCTGGGCCAACGCTCTCCGTAAGGAATCAGTACTACCTTGTATTGGTTTCGATCCAAATCGTCAATGGGAACAATTTCACATGGGATCTGATGCTGAAACAATTCCTTTACTACACATTGCGTCTGCATCGTGCTTTTCCCACAAGACCACTCGGCTTCTGCATGATAAACCACGGCAACATTACAGGGATATTCACCCTCAGAAAGAATGTTGCAACATTTTTCCATATACTTGAATACTTCTGTGATAAGGGGCATCAGAGGATTGCAGTGACCGAAATGGGGCGGGGAATCTGGATCGGGACAGGGCTTTAGCGAGAAAGCGTGGGGAACGAAATAATTAATGCCGCGGCTGAGCAGCAGATTCACCAAGTAACGCATCTCACTGATGTTTTCCTGCCAGCCATAAGCCCCAAAGATTTCGCACAGGGCACGCCCCTTTTTCTTTGGATCAATCCTTGCGGCAGAGGCAGTCATCTGCGGCAGCATATAGCGAAAGAAGTCGTCATCAGCCTCAAAGTCCTGGCTCTTCCATGCATGTGTTGTTCCTTGGAAGTCCATTTTCAGTTCATGTAACACATAATCCATGCCCGACATATCTTGCCCGCTGACCGCCCGGAAATAATGTCCGGCACCTTGCCCCAATCGGCTGTGAGCACCATTTTGCTCGATAACATGTCCGACATAGACAACGCCATGCTTACGGCACCAGTCACCTATGCGCATGGAATAGTTTTCACCGTAAAGTCGACTTACTGTATCCATCAAGGCATAACGAATGATGCTGGTATCTTCTCCAATGTCATACCACAGCCCAGGAAGCAACCTTCTTGCATCCTTACCTATTTGCTTTGTCAGCAATTCCGGCAAGTCCATGCGCCATGGAATGGGCAGCCGGGGATATTCGCCAAGAACAGCTTTGCAGCCCCGACCGGCTCGAAGCGCTGGTTCGTCTGAGAAAAAGCCTAGAAATGTTTTTCCAAATTCCTGGGAAAAATGTTGATAATGCGGTTCATACACCGTGTCAATCATCAGCTGTCCGCCCTCAGGAAGTAACGGGTTGGCAAAAAACTGAGGCGGATTTCTTTCGGAAACATAAGCTGCTGAAAGGACAAAAACACGCCATGTTCCCTCAGGAACATCCCATTGTACAAGTCCATCTTGCACGGTATCCGTCAAATCAATCAGGTTCTCTACCGCCCAGCCCCCGATGTCAACAAATTCTTCCTTTAAGTGATTCTCAGTTTTTCGTGCTGCGACAACAGCGACAAGCATGGACGGATCATGGTCTGCTTTAACAAGAATACACCCGCCCTGCTTCGGACCAAGAACATCCATATGTTCTTCTGTCATCATCATGCGGCACCACGGTGTTCCCTTTGCAGCACCATTGGCATACCCGGACGGAAAATGAGTATCATCCAGCACATAGAAGGTCATGTTTCTTTTTTTGCATTCATCACACACAATGTCAAGATCATGCCACCACGCTGCGCCTAGAAAATCAGGATGTGTACGAGACTCAACGCACATAGATGAGCAACCAGAGGCGGCTACATCTTCAATACCTTTGCGAATTTCGTTTTCCGTTTGCCCGCTAAGCCATAGGAAAGGGAAAAGATGCCCAGAGTTTTTCATGGTTTGTCCACCTCATTGATCTTGATTGATGATTGCAAATGGGTCCCCGCAGCCTAGAGTGCGGGGACCCTGAGAAACCTGAAATCAGTTACCCAAAGCAGCATTCCAGGCGTCGTTGTAAATCTGCTCCATTTCTTCGGCACCAGCGGCACGTGCAGCTTCGATTACCTTATCATAGTTTTCGATAGGCTCTTCACCAGTGATGTACTTGTCAATCTCCTGGTATACCATATCCTCAACCTTGGTCTTCAGCTCCTTGTACCGTTCAGTCTGCTCTGCAGACAAGGTGGGTTCCAGCGGTGCCACACGCAGGCCAGCATCATTGTTGATCATTTCTTTCGTGGCCTCGTAATTTGCACGGGTTTCCTCATCCATCATGTACATTTCCATCTGAGTCTGCGCACCAGTATCATTGTAAGGAGCGATGTCCAACAGACCGAGACCGTACTTTGCCTGCAGATCATAGAAAGCAGTGGAGGAACCGGTGGCGGCGATTTCGGCGAGAATTTCTTCCTTGATATAGGGCTTACCATTCTCGTCATACTCGAAGGTTACGCCTTCCTTGCCATAACCATTTACATCGGCACCCTGATCCGTGTAGCACCAGTCCAGATAAGCAAGGCATGCATCCAGATTTTCCGTGGAGGATGCGATGACCCACTGCTGAGAAGTGTGATCCAAGTCGTAACGATAGTTGCGGGTCTGACCAAGTGTGTTGGTCAGCGTAGGAATGACAGACAGCTTGGCATCAGGATCTTCCGTGTTCAAAGCAGCCTGGAACTGGGAAGCAAAACCGCTATTGTCAAAGTACATCAATGCCTTGCCAGAGGACATTTTCTCCTTCCACTGATCCACCGTGTTGCTGGCGTAATCAGGATCCAGCAAACCTTCACTATACAGCTTGTTCAGGTAGGTCAGCACTGCCTTAAAGTTTTCATTGGCAGGACCATAGACCCACTTGCCGCCCAAATCTTCATCGTAATACATGGTGGAACCAGAGCCCAAGGGATAGGCCATCGTATCCAGCAGCTTACGGGTAGAAGTGGTAGAGCCGCCCTTGCGGTTGGTCAGCGGGATGCAGTCCGGATAGAGCTCCTTGAGTGCCTTCAACGTGTCGTACAGTTCATCGAACGTCGTAGGCACAGCAAGGTTATTCTTTTCCAGCAGATCCATGCGGATAACAGGGAACTGACCGCTCAGTGCACCATCATGAGGAGAAGCACGGAACAGCGTAGGAGCAGAATAGTAGCTGCCATCAACCGTCAGCATGGCATAGCTGGGATTGCTATCCAGCAGAGCAAACAGATGGGGAAGCTTGTCGCGATAATCGCTCAGGTTAATGAACATATCGTCACGAGCATAGTTACGCACATCACTTGTATCCAACAGCATGATGTCAGGCATATCATCTGTCCGGATCAGCACAGCTTTCTTGTCGGCATAGCTGTCCTTCGGGGGCGTTTGAACATCCAACTGAATGTTCAGGATTTCCTTGACAGTCTGCACTTTCAGGGAATTGGGGTCGATGGTCTGGGAAGGGTTTTCATCACGCATGATGCTGATGGTAACCGTTTCCTCACTGAACCAGGTATCCGGATGACTGCTTTCTTCCGCCATGGAAGAAGCCGTGCCCACCAGCATGGTTGCTGCCGTGAGCAATGCCAACAAACGAGTCTTTTTCATGGTAGGTCTCCTTTCTTATCTTGCAGGCGATCCACGCCGTGCATCCTTCTTTGCATCAGCCCTTTACTGAGCCAATCATGACACCCTTCACAAAATAACGCTGTACGAAGGGGTATACCACCAGAATGGGAAGCGTCGTAACAATGATAGCTGCTGCACGGAGGGTCGCATCTGTTACCGTGAATGTAGCAGCACTGCCGGAGAGCCCGGATTCTTCAGAGAACAGTCCGGCAATCAGCATATTGCGGAGCATGATTTGCAGCGGATACTTTGTTTTGGTGTTGATATACAGCATGGCGTTGAAGTAGTCATTCCAATGTGCTACTGCATAGTACAGCAGCATGGTTGCCAGAACGGCCTTGGACAATGGAAGTACAATCTTCCACAGAACAATGACATCATTGGCACCATCCAACTGAGCGGATTCGATCAAAGATTCGGGAATGGCCTGAAAGGAAGTTCGAATGATGATCATGTTATAGGTGCTAATGGCGGTAGGCAATACCAACGCCCAGATGGTGTCCAGCAGTTTTAACTCCTTGACTACCAAGTAGAGAGGAACCATGCCGCCGGAGAAGAACATGGTGAACGTCACTAAGACAGTGAAAAACTTTCGACCAGAGAAACTTTTCCGGGTCAAGGGATAGGCACACAAACAGCTCATGAACAGATTGATGGCTGTGCCGACAACGGTATAGACAATGGAGTTCTTCATATACATAAACAGGTCACCCTTCAGGAACTGTTTATATGTATCCAATGTCACCTTTTGGGGCAGAAAGGTAACGTTACCTTTCATGACTTCCAAACCGTTGCTGATGGAAACAATGAACTGGTAATACAGGGGATAGAGCGTGATCAGCATGATAATGCCGAGCAGTAGAAAGTTAAACACATTGAATATGCGCCGGGATGGCTTTCGATCATCAATCACTTGAATCCCCTCCTTACCACAAGGATGTTTCTGTTACGCGCCGGGAGATAGCATTTGTAGCAACCACGAATATCAACGATACAACTGAGCGGAAAAGGTCAACGCCTGTTGCATATTCAAAGTCACCATTGATAATGCCACGCCGGTACACATAGGTAGAAATAACGTCTGATACGGATTGATTGCTGCCAGTCATCATCAGCAAAATTTTCTGATAGGAAACGTTCATGATTTTGCCCATTTCCAAAATAAGCATGATGATGATCGTGGGCAAAATGCCGGGAATGGTAATATGCAACGTCTGCTGCCACCGTCCTGCTCCATCAATACGAGCTGCTTCATAGAGTTCCATATCCAGACCAGACAAAGCAGCCAGATAAATGATCGAACCCCAGCCAATGGTAGACCATACATTTGAGCCAATGTACATAGGACGGAAATAGTTTGCCGAAACCATAAAGGCTTTTGTTTCAACACCAAGGGCATTCAGCATCTGATTGACAATACCCGTGGAAGAGAACATCGTATTCAGCATGCCTACCACAACAACTGTGGAAATAAAGTGA
>CAVGBO010000052.1:0-37632 GCA_963627465.1 Phocaeicola dorei | reverse complement strand
ACCCCATACATTGGCCAGTAGCAGAAAATAATATAGTAGAGAGCAGGCAGCAAAATGATCAGGTATAACCATTTATCGCGCTGAAAGGCACGCCTGAATCTTTTGCCGAAGGATTCTTTCCTTACAGCGGATGTGCGTACTGCGTCCATCATCTAACCTCCATTCAAATCCCTGCCAGGTTCGTATGCATTACAGCAATCATTTCCTTGGTG
This sequence comes from Phocaeicola dorei, assembly GCA_963627465.1. GTDB lineage: Bacteria > Bacillota > Clostridia > Christensenellales > Aristaeellaceae > CAKUFA01. The sequence continues at coordinate 37,420 of CAVGBO010000052.1, read as the reverse complement.
ATCGATACTGCAATATACATGTCCTCGTTTTCCACCAACACGCTGGGGTATCCGTACACACCGTTTTTATCAATTGCCGGATAGCGGCCTTTGTATTGTGCATCTGCCAGCAGATAGTGTTCCGTCCAGTCCAATCCATCATTCGACAAGGACAATGCCAGCACATGTCTTGTGCGCGGCGGAAATGGATCAGGCGTCCCTACATAGTAATATCTGCCGTCTGGTAATCGATCCATAAAAAATTTCGTTCGATTATCAGTAAAATCTGTCTTCTGCGGGGACGACCACGTTGTACCTTCGTCATCACTGTAGGCTGCCCACAAGAAAGGAGTAGCCGAACGCAAGTACAACCATAGACGACCACTGTCTTGCTGAATGCAGGAGGCTTCACAAAGTGATACATGCGTATCGCTGACTAAACCTGGCATGTCGTCATCCGCCCGGACGTCCTCTGGCTTATTGCCATAGCCAAGGGGACATACCACCGTTTCTTTCCAGCCATGAACGCCATCTTTGCAATCGCTGTAGGCGCAGATTCTTCCGCCGCAGGAAAAGAGCCGACCGGATTTCAACGAACGAACTGACATATTACCGCCGAAGTGTTCAAGAGGCTTTTCTTCGCTCCAATGGATGCCATCGGTTGTTACTTTATAGTAAAACCCGACGAAGGAACGTCCTTTGCTGCCCATCCGGCGGTGTCCGTCAGCTGTCAGCACGTCGGTACTGTAGGCGAGCTTATGATAATAGACAATCAGTTGACCATCGTAATGGTACAGCCCAGCGGGGATAAGAACTTCATGAGCCACTTCATCTGGCGCAGCAAGCACTTGCGGTTCGTCCCAATGATCAAAGTCGTCAGCCACCATATACATAACGCGCTGACCTACATCATCTTCGTTGCTCTTGCCTGAGCTGAAACACAGAAAAAGTTTTCCCTTAAACCTAGTGATGAAAGGATGGTGCGCATAGTTCCAGTCGTCCGTAGGTTCAAAAACAATCTTCGTCTGAACCTCTAATTTGGGACGTAACATTTCTGGATGATAGTGGTTCGTAATCGTCATGAGCTCACCTCCTTAATCCATCTATGACGTTCAGCAATTATGAACGTTGTTCGATGATGTAATTCTAACATGAGACAAAAAGAATGTCAATACGATGGGAAACATTTTTTCTTTTGTGCACCTTTTATATTTTTACTGATGCGCCATTGCTTTATTGACAAATGATGATGATTTTGTTATAATGCTGACGTTCACCGGTAATGAACGATGTACAATATTGAGGATGTGGGGATATGAAAAAGCAGAGCTATGGCGGACTGTGGCCGGTCATGATTACGCCGTTTACGGATGAAGGCGAAATCGATTATGCATCGCTTGAGCGACTGATCGCATGGTACGAACAAGGCGGAGCAACAGGTCTTTTTGCCGCTTGCCAGTCCAGCGAAATATTCTATCTGAGCCTGCAGGAACGGACAAACCTTGTCCGTTTTGTCAAGGATCATGCACATATCCCAGTGATTGCATCGGGTCATGTCTCTTATGGACTGAACGACCAAGCTAATGAGCTACAGGCAATGTGTGATGCCGGTGCGGATGCGCTGATTTTCATTACCAACCGGTTGTGTGATCCTTCCCGTCGGGATGGATCCATTTTACCGTCTGTTCAGGCCTTGATGGAAAAGCTGCCTAATGACATTCCTCTGGGTTTCTATGAATGTCCTTATCCTTTCAAACGCTTGATTTCCGATGATGAGCTGAAGTGGTGTGCTGATTCGGGACGGTTTGCTTTCATGAAGGACACCTGCTGTGATATGGAAACCATTCGACGTAGGCTGGAAATCATCAAGGGAACACCTTTGCAGCTTTTTAATGCGAATACGACAACGCTTTTGGATTCTCTTCGTGCTGGTGCAGCAGGATTTTCAGGTGTTATGATGAATTTTCATATTGACCTGTATAGCTGGCTCATCCAGCATTGGGAGGATTGCCCTGAGAAAGCAGAACTTTTGCAAAGCTTCTTGACCATTTTTTCACTGATCGAGCGGCAATACTATCCTGTCAATGCAAAGTATCATTTGAAGGATATTGAGCATGTACTAAACAGTACATATGCCAGAACGTTGAGCGATGCAGGATTAACTGAAACTTTCCGCAAGGAAGTGCAGCAGATGAATAAAGCAGCCGACTTCGTACGCAAAACCGTTTGCACGGAATAAGTACCTCCGGGTCAAGTACCGCTGTTGCGCTGCTTTGAAAGGAAGGTTGCGTATGTCTGTAGAAACCGGGAACGTCAAGTCCTTGGTACGTGCATTGCAGGTACTGGAATGCTTCTCTGTGGAGCAGCCGGAGTTGGGCCCTTCTGAAATAGCGCGTATGCTGAACATGCAAAAAAGTACGGTGTACAATATTCTTTCAACTTATCAAAGCTGCGGATATCTGCAAAAGAATCAGCAAACCGGTAAGTATTCACTGGGGCTGAAAGTACTCCATCTGGGCTATATTGTGAACAGCCATCAGGGACTGAGGGATATTTTCCTCCCGTACTTGAATCGTATTGCCCAAGAGACACACGAAATATGTTACTTTGGCATTCTCAATGATGATGAGGTTCTTTACATAGAGGCAGCATATCCGTCAGGACAGCAGGCAACGCGCAACATTTTAGGAGAGCGTGCTCCGCTGTATTGCACGGGTCTTGGCAAAGCGATGCTCGCCTTTATGGATGAAGCAGACCGTGAACGAGTGCTTGCGAAACCTATGCACAATTTTACAGGGTGTACTTTAAGTGATCCTGTTGTGCTGCGTAATAATCTGGAAGAAGTGCGCAGCAACGGTTATGCGGTTGATAATATGGAACATGAATTCGGCGTCCGCTGCGTTGCTGTCCCGATTTTTAACTCTACCGGTAAAATTTTTGCGAGTGTCAGTGTCTCCGGACCTTCACCACGGTTTGACCCTGAGACGCTGATTCGTGATGCTCAAATTATCAGTACAACCTTAAAGCCTGTACAACGGTGTATCTGATTTTACGAGGAGGATTTACCATGTTAAAAAGTGGCTGCATCAATCCTTGCGTGATGACTGCTCTATCTAAGCTGGGTCATGGTGATAAAATTTTGATCGCCGATGGTAATTACCCATTGATGAAAAAGACCGGCGATGCTGAAAAAGTGTATCTGGGATTGACTGCCGGGACACCGACCGTTACGGAGGTTCTCAATACATTGCTTCACGAAATCAATGTAGAGGCCGCTTGCGTAATGGATCCATGCACCGAAAGTGAACCCGAAATTTTCGAAGAATTTCGGCAGATGCTGCCTAACATCTGCCTGAGCAAACTCGGCCGCTATGAATTTTATGATGCAGCAAGCGATCCGGCCGTTGGCTTGGCCATCTCCACAGGGGAGATGCGTGTGTTTGCTAATATTTTGATTACTGTCGGCGTAGCATGAGTTTCTGATGAGTCGCAGACAATGCCTTCAAGAGAACGCTCAGCCAACGAAAAACCAACGAAGATGACCGTGATGCTATCGAGAGAAGATGGCTACAAATATCAAATAGCTCATTTACTTCAAGCTGATCTTTATGATCATTGAAGTACTTTGGTAATATGGCGGCATGGTTGTGAAATCAGTCGCCATATTTTCTTTTCGTGATAAGGTATACTATTTTTCGCACAATTAAAAAAAGAAGTCCCGGCATGCAGAATATAATTCAACAAAAAGGTCAGCTTTTCCTTCTGGATTCGCCAGCTTCTTTCATTTTTTCCCGAAAATGAGGGCTGCTGCAACTTGTTCAACAGCCCCGAATTTCCCCCGTCCCTTTTCCTTCCCCATCCCCTTGCCTTTTATGCAAATATACAGTACAATATCCATGCATGCGTTCGAGCAAAATCACAGAACGGAAGGACGGGCCTATGAACGGATTTGTAACCAAGCTGTATGATGTGGACAGCATTGCCATACCCGCCGAATACCTGAAAACCCAGGTTGACACCCAGCACATTGAGGACGAAATCAAGGCGCTTTCCCTGCGCTGCGCACGGGAAACCAAGGCGGATCAGGCGGCGGAAGGAGATCTGGTTCGCTGCAAGGCGGATCAGGCCAGCTACCCGGACAGCAGGACCATCCTCCTGTTTACCGGCGTTCAGCTGCCCGGGGCGGAAGAGGCGGCCAAGGCGGCTGTCGGCAAGCACCCCGGGGATGCATTCACCGCAAGCCTTGCCGGGAAAACCGTGCAGCTGACGGTGGAAGAGGTAATCCGCCGGGTGCCTGTGCCCGTGGATGACGCTGCTGTGGCGTCCCTCGGCATGGAAGGCATCACCACCGTGGAAGCCTATCGGGCTTACCTGACCGACAAGGCGGAGAAGGAACAGAAGCAGGAGCAGGGCAAGCAGATCCTGCGCCATTTCATGGACGAAATGGTCAACGGCAGCCAGTACAGTTATAATGAAGGCGAACTGGCAGCCCATGTGGCGAAAATGAAGGAAGAAACCCTGAAGCAGAATCCTGCCGCGGCGGACATGGGAGAGGAAAGAATCACCCAGTCCATCGTGTACCAGTGCAAGCAGCAGTGGTGTGCGGAAGCCATCTGCAAGGCGCAGGGCATGATGCCCACGCCGGAGGAAATTGAGCAGGGTGCCGACCAAATGGCAGAAATGTTCCAGCTGGTAGGCGAGCCTGTGCCCGGCCGGGAAGAGCTGCTGGAGCTGTCCCGGAGCGAATTGTGCATGACGCCCATGTTTGAGTACCTGAATCAGCTGATCCAGCAGAAGGTGGGAGGTTAACCATGGTCAAGGAACTGAAGGATCAAGATTGGAAGGCATTTTCCGAGGCCGAGTATGCAGTCATTGACTGCTACGGCGAAAACTGCTTTGCCTGCGTCATGCTGGCACCCACCTATGACGCCGTGGCGGATGAGCTGCCCGGCGTGGCCTTTGGCCGGATCAACGTTTCCTTTAACCCGGACATGGCCAACACCAACAATGTGGACGCTATGCCCACCCTGCTGTATTTCCGCAAGGGCGTGGAAGTGGATCGCACCATCGGCAGCATTGACCGGAACGAACTGCTGACCCACGTGGCCAAGCTGCTGTACGAATAAATAAGGAGAAACATCATGGGAAAGGTAAGACTGAATGAGGATCCTGCCGTGGTGGCACGGATCCGGGCAGGGCTGAAGGCCTCCGGCGGCTATTGCCCCTGCCGGCGGGAAATCAAGCCCGAGTACAAGTGCATCTGTGAGGAATTCAAGTCCCAGATGCAGGATCCCAACTTTGAAGGGTACTGCCATTGCAAGCTATATTATAAGGAAAAATAAGAGGAGCGAACAATCATGAAAAAGGTTCTGTCCGTGGTGCTGCTTCTGACGGTACTGCTGACCCTGACAGGATGCAGCAGCAGCCTGTTCAGCCAGGCAGATGTGGTGAAGCTGGGGGATTATTCCCACAAGGATCCCAGCGGCGTAAGCTATGATACCCGCACCGTGCTGTCCAACACCGGCTTCGGCGCAACCCTGGCCGAGTATGCCAGCAGTGCCGCCTATCCCAACACCATGGTGATGGATGAAAGCGGCAACGTCATCGGCATGTATGACTACGACGCCACCACCGGCCTGGCCAAGGGCTGGGTAGACATTTCCACCGGCGAGTACAAGGCCTATGAAGCCGGTCAGGAAGTGGATCTGGGTCTGCCGGACGAATCCAAGCTGGTGACCCTGTCCGGGGACGTGACCCTGTACTTCGTGGTCTATGCCAAGGACAGCACCCCTGTGGAGTCCGACATGTACCTGATGCTCACCAGTGCCGCCGACAAGGATACGGTGCTCACCGCCATGACCGACGTGTTCGGCATGACCTTCACCGCCGAAAGCGACACGGTGCTCAAGAATGTGTTTGACAAATCTGCCGTTGCCTCCGAAATGGAAATGATGGGACTGGCCACTGACACCGACTATGTGGATTACCTGAAGATGAGCTACAGCGTCCGTGGGGAAGCAGGAGACAATCCTTACAAGCCCTATGCGGATCACAAGGATCCCACCGACATTGCCTATGACCAGAAGGTGGTGCTGACCGCCAGCGGTCAGGCTGCCGTAGGCGAGGATGAAGCGGACTGCATTTCTTCCCTGACCACCTACCTCTACGGCAAGGATGGGGACATTGTGGCCGCCTACACCTATTACGAAAGCCCCACCAAGGAAGGTGCCGACAAGCTGGCACAGTCCACCAGCGGTGCTACCCGTGTGTCTGACACGGTGCTGATGGTGTCCTACACCGGGGCAGAGCTGAGCTCCTCCATTGACCAGTACATTGCGTTCAATCTGCTGAAGGATCACTCCCTGTCTGAGTACACCCGGCTGATTGAAGAAACCTTCATGGCACAGGTGTACGAGTAAAAGCCGTCGACAAAGCGGCTTTGCCGCTTCGTCGAATTTTGCACTCGCTCACTGGTCGCTGCGCTCCCGGCCGTTCACTCGTGTAAGGAAGCAATCCTTCGGATTGCTGCGTGAATCGCCGCACATGTCGCCGATTCACGATTTACGGTTGGAGGGCTTGCGAGCCCTCCGACGCCACCCGGGGGGGTGGTGCATGTGGTGAACCATCCAATGCCGCCCGATGGGTGCTGGACGTTGTGAGCCAGCCCACACCTAGTGTGTTCGTGACCTGAGCAATTCCCTGAAATTCCGTCTGCGGCGGGTGCCACATGGTATGGCATCCGCCCTTTTTCAAAGCCGGCATGTCCATGATACAACCTTTGCAAATTTGATTGGCGACAAGGCGGCTCTTTGATGCCTGCCTTGACAGGAGTTCGGTATGGAACAAAAAGAGAAACAGAACAGCGGAACCTGGAAAAGCCTGTTCAGCACCCTGAAGAAGCTTCACCTTTCCTGGGTGTGGGTGCTTATTGCTCTGGCGCTGAATATGGCCTTCAATACCATGCTGCTGAACCTTCCGGATATGACCGCCAGCCTGCTGGGCGGGGATCTTTCCGCTGGTGCCATCGGGCAAGCGGTGGTGTACTACATCACCCTGGGGCTTATGTCCTTCGTGATGGTGTCCAGCCAGGTGCAGGCACAGTCCCTCAGCGTGCGGAAGGCACGGGAAAGCATCTGGCAGAAGATGCTGGGCATGAAGATGGAGCACTTCGACCGGAATGACCCTTCCGACCTGATGAGCACCATCATCAACGATACCAGCTCCGCCGTGAACAATCTGGTGAATGTGATCATTTACCTGATTCCCGACCTGTACTACGTCATTGCGGCACTGGTGCGCATCAACCAGTATCACTGGGTGCTGGCACTGTCCTGCTTTGCCCTGATTCCCCTGAAGTACCTGTATGCCCTGTTCGTGGGCAAGAAGATGCAGACCGCCACCACCCGGCTCTACGGCCGCATCGGCCAGTTGACCAGCTTTCTGGCGGATCGGATTAACCATCTTCCCCTGATCAAGACCTACACCAACGAGGCGTCCGAAGGGGAAAAAGGTCAGCAGGTGGCCGGAGAAATCCTGAAGGCCAACATGAAGGTGGTGCGGGTGGAAAACACCGCCTCCGGCATTGTGGCTGTCATCGGCATTTTGCAAAAGTTTGTGGTGGTTGTGGTGGCGGTGATTCTGCTCCAGCGGAAGGAAATCGACCTTACCATGTGGCTGGCCTTCTTCCTCTTCAGCCAGAACCTGTTCCCCATTATGGACGGCGTGTTTGATCAGTGGGTGAAGATCAAGGGCATCAAGGGCGGCTTTGAACGCACTGCCGGCATCATGAACGGTGAGGACGAGGACGCAGGCACGGCCGCCTTCCCGGTGGGTGGCGAAATCCGCTTCGAAAACGTAACCTTCACCTACCCCGGCACCGAGGAGCCTGCCCTGAAGAATGTTTCCTTCACCGTGCCTGACGGGGGCAGTGTGGCCATCGTAGGCATGTGCGGCAGCGGCAAAACCACCTCCGTCAGCCTGCTGGAAAGGTTCTACACCCCGGATTCCGGCAAGGTAACGGTAGGCGGTCAGGACATCGGGGAGATTTCGCTGGAAACCTTCCGGCACAAGCTGGCCTATGTGCAGCAGGGGGCAGGCATCTTCAGCGGCACCCTGCGGGAAGCCTTGACCTACGGCATTGACCGTCCGGTCACGGATGAAGAAATTCTGGACGCTGCCCGGCGTACCGGCTTCATGGAATACCTGGAAAGCTGCGAAGAGGGGCTGAATCAAGCCATTGCCCCCGGCGGCGATTCCATGTCCGGCGGACAGAAGCAGCGGCTGGTGCTGACCCGGGAAGTGCTCCGTGGCGGCGATGTGATCCTGATGGACGAGCCCACCAGTGCCCTGGACGTGCGTGTGTCCGCCAAAATACAGGACACCATGGATGAGGTTTTCGCCGGCAAGACCCGCATCCTGGTGACCCACGACCTGGACTATGCCCGCCGGTGTGAGCGGATGATTGTGCTGCGGGACGGCGTACTGGTAGGCGACGGGGATCACATCCAGCTGATGGAAAACTGCCCCACTTACCGGCACATGGTAGAGAATGAAGGAAAGGAGCAGCAGCAATGAAGAAGCTATCCAAGCAGTTCAGTGTTCTGAAGGGCGTCCAAATGCCCTGGGTGCTGATTCTCCTGTCCTTCCTGTTCTCCGCCTCCACCATGAGTGCGGAGCTGCAAAGCGCCACCCTGACCGCCAGCGTCATTGACACCAGCCAGAAGGCCATTAACGCCAGCGTGCTGTTTAACTACATTGCCATTACGGCGGCGGCAGCGGTGCTGTCCATTGCTTCCAATTACTTTACCCGGCGCATGGAGGAGACCATCAACCTGCGGGTTCGGTGCAAGCTGTGGGAAAAGATCATGCACCTGCCCTCCAAGTTTTATGATCAGGACAACGGCAACGAGCTGGTGAGCCGGATCACCTCCGATGCCAGTGCGCCTTCCTCCCTGTTCTCCATGGCGGTGTCCTTTGTGGTGTGCGTGGTGACCTCCGTGCAGGCCTTCATCCGCCTGTACAGCTACAACACCATGCTGGCCAACTATTCCCTGCTGATTATCCCCCTGACCCTTATCATCTGCATTGTCTACGGCAAGCTGATGTACAAGCTGGGTGTGTACAGCACCGTCACCGTGGCCAGCAGCCTGGGCTATCTGGCAGAGCGTGTGCGGAACTTCCGCCTGATTAAGAGCGCCGCCGCCGAAAAGCTGGAAAGCCAAAAGGCCAATGCCACCTTCAAGCGGATGTACATTGCGGACTTCCTGAACTGGCTGATGGTGGCCGGGTACCAGCTGGTATCCAGCATGTTCTCCATCATGTTCATCTTCATCGTCTTCGTGCTGGGGGGACAGTTTGTATCCACCGGAGAGCTGACCATCGGCGACCTGACCGCCTTCTACATGATCACCGGCATTGTGGGATTGCAGCTGATGCAGTTCTTCATGAATGTAGGCTCCGTATCCGGCATCTTCGGCAACATGAAGAAGATCAACAGCATCTCCGAAGCCGAGCCGGAAAAGGAAGGTGGCGAGGCCGTTCCTGCCCGGTGCTCCGACATTACCCTGGAAAACGTAGGCTTTGCCTATTCCCAGGAGCGACCCGTGCTGAAGGACGTTTCCGTTACCATTCCCAAGGGGAAGGTGACTGCCATCATCGGCGGCAACGGGGCAGGCAAGAGCACCGTCTTCAAGCTGCTGGTGCGGCTGTATGAGCCTTCTCAGGGCAGAATCCTCTTCGGGGGAGACGATATTGCCGCCTATGACGTGATTCAGTGGCGGGATCGGTTCGCCTACGTGTTCCAGCGGGATCCCCTTATCGGGGGCACGGTGCGGGAGAACATCCTCTATGGTCTGGATCGGGAAGTCAGTGAGGAAGAGCTCATCGCAACGGCAAAGAAGGCCAACTGCTACGACTTCATTATGGAAAAGCCTCTGGGCTTTGATGAGGATGTGGGGCTGGGCGGCTCCAACTTCTCCGGCGGACAGGCGCAGTGCATTGCCATTGCCCGTGCCATGCTGCGGAATGCGGACTTCCTGCTGCTGGACGAAGCCACCAGCAACCTGGACGTAACCAGCGAAGCCATGGTCACCAAGGCACTGGATACGCTGATGGAAGGCCGCACCACCATCATGATCGCCCACAGCTATGCCGCCACCAGAAATGCGGATAACATCATCGTCATGAAGGACGGCCAGCTGGAAGCCTGCGGCACTCCTGCGGAAATGGAAAAGACCAACGCCTATTATCAGCTGTTTGCAAAAACGCTGTAAGATGTTTTAAGAAAGGTGTGACACCCATGCCCGAAGCAATGAAGCTGACGGACGCCCGTGTGGGCGATACGGTTTCCGGCTTTGTGCTGGAAAAGAAGGAATCCGTTCCGGCAAAGAAAGCCACCCTGTACACCCTGCGGCACGGCAAGTGCGGCGCAAAGCTGCTGTACTTCGACCGCCCGGATGACAACAAGACCTTTGCCGTATCCTTCAAGACCCTGCCGGAAAACGACACCGGCGTGTTCCACATTCTGGAGCACAGCGTGCTGAACGGCTCCAAGAAGTACCCGGTGAAGGAGCCCTTCGTTTCCCTGCTGCAGACCTCCATGCAGACCTTCCTCAACGCCATGACCTACGGGGACAAGACCATGTTCCCCGTTTCCAGCCGGAATGAGCAGGATCTGTTCAATCTCATGAGCGTGTATCTGGATGCTGTGTTCTGCCCCAGCATCTACGAGAAGCCGGAAATCTTCATGCAGGAAGGCTGGCACTACGAGTTCGATGAAGCCACCGGGGAAATCACCTACAACGGCGTGGTGTTCAACGAAATGAAAGGTGCCTATGCCGATGTGGATGAAATGATGGGAGACGCCGCCAATCGGCTGCTGTACCCGGATACCTGCTACCGCTTCTCCTCCGGCGGCCTGCCGGAGAAGATCACCGACCTGAGCTATGAGCAGTTCCTGAACACGCATCGCCGGTTCTATCACCCCAGCAACGCCTATTTCATGCTGGATGGCCACATGGATGTGGAAAAGGTGCTGGGCTATATCGACAGCGAGTATCTTTCCAAGTATGATTTCCGCCAGCCGGACTTTGATTTCACCCTGCAAAAGCCTGTCACCGGCGAAAGCACCGTCTATTTCGAGCCTTCCCAGGGAGAGGAAGACCGGGCCCATCTGTCCCTGTCCAAGCTGCTGTGCACCTATCAGGATCGGGAAAAGATCTACGCTGCCAAGGTTCTTGCCAACTGCCTGACCGGCTCCAACGAGGCGCCCCTGTGCCGTGCCTTCCTGGAGAAAGGCTTGGCGGAGGATGTGGCCTTGCAGGTGGATGACGGCATTTATCAGCCCAACTTTACCCTCCTTGCCCGGAACACCCGGCAGGAGCACTTTGATGCCATTCCTGCCTTCGTGGCAGAGGAGGCCAACCGTCTGGCCAAGGAAGGCCTTGACCGGGCTTCCCTGAGCGCCTGCATTGAACGCCTTGCCTTCAAGAGCCGGGAAGTGGAAGAGCCCTACGGGGTCAACCTGGCGGATCAGGTGATGAAGAGCTGGCTGTACGGCGGGGATCCCCTGGAGCGGGTGAACACGGCAGACATCTTCGACAACCTGCGGAAGAAGCTGGATACGGACTACTTCGAGCAGCTCCTGCTGGAGATGCTGGGGGATGCCTCGGACAAGTGCCTTGTGCGTGCGCTTCCTTCCCAAACCAAGGTAGCAGACGACGCCCAGCGGGAAAAGGACAAGCTGGCCTCCATCACCGCCCAGTGGAGCGAGGAAAAGCGCGCCCAGGTGCAGCAGGCAACGGAGAAGATGCTTCAGTGGCAGCAATCCCCGGATGATGAGGAAGCCCTTGCCGCCCTGCCCAAGCTCCACCTTTCCGACGTATCCCGGGATGTGGAGGTGCCGGAAGCTGTGTCCCGTCCCCTGGCCAATCGGCCGGGCATTCACGTGGATGTGAACAGCGACGGCATTGTGTACCTGAACCTGTACTTCAACGTGTCTGACCTGACGGTGGAGGAGCTGCGTCAGCTGAAGCTGCTGACTGCCTGCCTGTGCAAGCTGCCCACTGCCCACCATACGGTGCTGGAGCTGCAAAACAGCGTCAAGGCCACCACAGGCAAGCTGGTGGGCTCTGTGACCACCACTGCCCCCAAGGGGGATATTCACACCTGCTCCACCTACGTGAAGGTGACGGCCAGCATGCTGCAGGAGAACATTCCTGCTGCGTCCAAGCTGATCGGCGAGATCCTGACCGCCACCGACTGGACGGAAACGGAAAAGATCGGCAAGGTGGTTGCCCAGATGGATTCCAAGCACAAGCAGACGCTGATCAGCAACGGCATCACCTACGCCATCATCAAGGCCGCCTCCAGCTTTACGGCGGACAGTGCCATGCAGGAGGCGCTCTCCGGGGAAAGCTACATGCAGTGGTTCTCCCACCTGGCAGAAGCCTTCCAGGCGGAGCAGCAGGCCATTGGTCAGCAGCTGGCTGCCCTGGCGAAGCGGGTCTTCGTGTCTGAGCGGCTGTTTGTGGCCGTAGGCGGCGACGGGGATACCACCGCCCTGGAAGAGATGATTCGTTCCCTGCCTGATGGCACCATGGGCACCCCGAAGGATGCTCCTGCCGGCACCAGCGGCAATCAGGCCGTGGAAATCCCGGCAGACGTGGGCTTCAGCGCACTGGGTGGCAATCTGGTAGCCTTCGGCAGCCAGTACACCGGCTCCTGGGCCGTGCTTTCCTCCCTGCTGACCTTCAGCTACCTGTGGGGGGCTGTCCGGGTGCAGGGCGGTGCCTACGGCACAGGCATGAATGTGGACAGTGACGGCAACATGTTCTGCTACTCCTACCGGGATCCCAACATGCAGAACACCGCCGAAGTCTTCTCCCACCTGGCGGATGTGCTGGAAGAGATGCTTCAGCAGCCCATGCCCCTGGATGACCTGATCATTGGCGTGATTAACACCACCGATCCCCTGCTGGATCCCTACAATGCCTTCAGCCTCTGCTGCAGCCGTTATCTCAGCGGCAGCACCAAGGAACATGTGCTCCGCTACCGTCACGAAATGCTGGACACCACCATGGACAGCCTGAAGGCGCTGATCCCCGTGCTGCGCACCTTCACCGAAAAGGGCTGCCTGTGCGCCATCGGCAACCATGACGCCGTGGCCTTCGTGCAGGAAGAAAAGTGAAGAACCATCACCACATGGTGATGAAATGCACCCCACCCTCCGGGAGACTGCCGGAGGGCGGGGTGGTCTGTTAATGGAGAATATGATGTGTTCAGTGTCATTCGCATGTGCTGACAATCATGGCAAGGTGCTTTGCTGCATCAAAAAGCGGCCAGCAGCAAATGCCGCTGGCCGGGAAAATTTTTCACTGTCCTCTTGAGGGGGTGTAGTTCATGTTTCCTTGCACAGCCCCTCTAATTTTCCTAGAATGCTCTTAGGATTATTGTACTTCAATGGTCTTGGTCATGCCAAGCACTTCGATCTCATGGGTGCCAGCATCCAGCGTCAGCTCGATCGGGATTACCCGGAACTGACCAGCGGTCAGCGCCACCATCTTCTCTGCGATGGCAGTCCCGTTATCGGTGACCACCGCATTCACAGTGCCAGCGCCAGTGCCGTTGTTCTGGGCAATGAAGTAAATGGAGAAGGGTTCTCCAGCCTTAACCGTATCCACGCTGACGGTGACGGTGGATGTGCCAAACATGCCCTGCCGCTCTTCCGTTCCAACAGTCTGCGGGAACACCAAGGTATCCGCTGTAATATCCGCCTTGTCGGTATAGTTCATGCCGAACCCAGTGGTATACATGACATCGCCCAGGTTATTGGGCAGATCAGCCGTGGGATTGTTCCGCACAACAGCAGCCATATACAGCCGAGTAGCTGTATCCACGCCGGTATCCAGCTGCAGCTCGCCCCAATCCAGCACTGCATCGTCAGAGGTCCAGGCCATTTCGAACACCAGGGAACCGGTGGGTTCCTTCTCCCCGTACAGCATATCTGCCAGCACAGAAGGCAGGGTCTTGTGATAGATATTGCCCATGGAAGAACCGTGGTCAGGCGTGCAGTCATAGGTCAGGAACAGCACCGCATCGGAGTTGTTCACGGCCCATGCGTTCGGCTCGTTGGAAACGCCGCCGTCATAAACCAAGATGACAGACTTCCCTTCGTCGCCAGCATCCTCAATGATCAGCTCGGTAGCATCGTCCATGGCGGTTACATGTGCGATCACAACATCTGCGTCTTCCATCTCATCCACCACGGTAGCATAGGTGCCGATGGCGGTCTTGTCCATCTCTACGGTATCCTTGGCGGTTCCGTCAATATACACCTTGGCATCCTTGCTCAGGGGCAGAATCTCATTGTCGTTCTTCAGCAGCACAGAGGATTCGGTCTGCAGGCGGATTTCCATCTCATTCATGGAATCCGTCCGAGCGCGATACACATCTTCAATGGTCAGCAGTTCGAAGGCTTCTGCCTTATATTCCTCGCTGGCCACCAGCTCCAGTGCTTCGTCCAGGTCGGCATAAGGATCCTCAAACAGACCCAGGTCAAACTTGTTGCGCAGCACACGGAAGCAATGCTTTTCCAGCACGTCCCAGCTGGTCAGGTTCTGCTCCACCGCCGCCTTGACTTCGTTGGGCCACATGGGCTGCATCATGCCCGGATACTTGGCCGTCACGGCGTCGTAATCAATGGCCACGTCATCTTCCACCATAAAGAAGCAGCCAACCTGATCCACATCAGCGTTGAAAATCGTGGCATAGAGTTCTGCCAGGGTTGCAGTGCTCAGATCCAGACCTTCAGGGGTGGTTCCGCTAGCCGACGGCACCTGCATCCACATGGGCCAGTCGGTAACCACGCAGCCGTCATAGCCCAGGGTTTCCCGCAGGATGGCCATGGACTCGCTGTCGTAGCAGACGTTGCAATCGTTCAGCAAGGTGCCGTTATTCAGCATGACCCAACCGGAGCCATTGTCGATGACGGCGCTCTTCCAGCCCACCAGCCAGCTGTCCAGCAGATTCGCCGGGCTCTTGGCACTAGCGTAAGAGGAACGGCCACCGCGGGCCATGAAGTGCTTGGTCGTGGCGTTGACGCCGTTATCCTGATAGGCTTTGGTCTCGATGCCGACCATCTTGGCGATGTAGTTCACATCATCGCCGTACCAGCTGCCGATTTCCACGCCATAGCTATGGAAGGGAAGATGGAAACCGATGGCACGTTCTTCCTTTGCGTACTGGGAAACCAGTTCGTACAGCAGTTCTTCGTCATGGGCAATACCCACGGCGTAGTTGGGCATGTTCACCAAGCCAGCCCAGGTGTTGTAACTGCGGTCGCAGCTCAGCACAATCGGGATGCCCAGCCGAGCGGATTCGCCGATTTCCTGGAAGGCGTTGTTCTCGTAAATCAAGGTGTCGGGAGTACCGTTCACGTTGTGCAGGTAAGTGGTCACATTGTCGGAAATGATGGAGTGGTACATGGGTACGTAGGTAGCGCCATCCTGATCGGTATAGGTGGGCTCGTTGGAATACAGCCACTCCTCAGTGTAGGGATACATGGAGGTGAAGGTACCGCCGGTGGACGCATGCCACAGCAGGCCGATCTTCTCATCTTCCGTCATCAGGCTCAACAGATTGTTCGCCCGCTCTTCAGAAGTCAACCGCCAGTCCTCATAGGCATCCAGCTCGCCGTTGGCGTTCAGATCCTTGAACTTCAGGCCATCCACTTCGATGATGTCCTTGATGTGAGCTTCCAGGCGAGGCTGTCCAGTGGTCTCATCCGCCTCGACGACAGTGATGTTCACATCATAGGGCTTGGTGAACGTCGTCGGATCCGTCAACGCTGTCGTGGTATTGCCATTGAAATACTGTTGTTCCGCAAAGGCCGCACCCGCGGAGCTCACCAGCATGACGATGGCGGTCAACAGTGCCAGTTTTTTCATGTTGGAAAACCTCCTTCTTTTCGCTGGTATTCAGCGTCTGTCTTCATCATACGCGATCTTCCTGCCCTCGAAACTGGAATTTCGGGGCGAATTCCGGGAATATTCAATCCTTTTTCATATCATCTCCTTCTCTTTTATGATTCTTTGACACTGAGATATAGAAAATCCTTCCCGATTGCCTTCTGCAACCGTTTTTTTCAGCATGCACCGTTGCCTTGCGTGCAACATTCGTGGCATTACTGGATATCCGGCATGCCTATCCAAAGGCTGTCACCCAGCGTTCCTGTAACCTGTAGATCCGCCTGTAGGCTGCCAGTGAACACATTATTGATGAAGCGGCTGGACCCGATATCACGAATATACAATGCGCAACTGCCAGATCCCTCAAAACGGTTACCAATCATATCATAGGATACTGGGCCATAGGCCATTACGCCCACCCAGTTATCAATCATCTCGTTATCCGTAAACACGGTGGGTGTTTCATCCAGCCGCACACCGCAGACCGTGCAGCCCGATGCCAGGCATCCCGTCATCCAGGCAAGGCCTTCCTTTTGAAAGTTGTACCCATTTTCGCAATGCATGGCGCGGCAATTCATCAGCACATTGCCGCTGCCCCCTGCCACGAAATACCCCTGCCCTGTCCCGGTGACCAGGCAATCCCGCATCATGCTGTTTTCCACGTGGGAAAAGAACAATCCTTGATCGCAGTCAGAAGCAGTACACCCTTCCAGCAGCACTCGGCTGGAAGCACGGATATCCAGGCCATGATTTGTTTCCGCTGCGGAGCATCGCAGGATCGTTGCTCGGTTTGTTTTGGCCACGTACAGTCCAAACACCCCACACCGATCCGCCCGGCAATCCGTCAGCTGCACATCTTCGTTATATACCAGCTCCATACCCATGGAGCCGTCGGAAACATCTATACCCTCGCCAATGACTGTTCCGCAGTCGCAGCAGATCGCCTCCCCTGCATCGGCAGGAATGGTCACCGTTTGCTGATTCTTCGCGTAAAATAGGGGCTTCCCATTCACCGTGCATCCGCTGATGACATGGGTAGTGAAGTATTCTTTCTTTTCTCCCACCTCAAAAAGCCCCGTCAGCACAGGCTTTCCCACGCTGCTTTCACTGATGGGTGGACCGGCCAGGGAAATGCCGCAGCCGGTAAAATGGCAATTCTGTACATTCATGTCCATGATTCCGCCTGCCCAAACGCCACAGGAGGAGGTTCGCCAGGCGATATCCGCCAGACGGAACTGACAATTGAGAATCGTCAGATGATCCCCAATGGCGTAGATGCCTGTTCGGCGGAAATCAATGGTCAGGTTTTCCAAAAGGATGCCCTCTGCCTCCGTTCGAAAGGCAGCCATGAAAGCAGGGGAATCAATGACGGTGCCGTCTTCTCCAGAAATGGTAACTGATTTTGTAACCGTCAGTGGAAAGCTTTCCTTGGAATCATCATATATGCCGGAAGCCAGCTCAATCCGGTCTCCCTCCTCGCAAGCCGCCAGTGCGTCGGTCAGCGAAAGCCCCTCCGGAGAAACCTGCCATACCTTTGGAACGCTCCCTGTGGTCTCCTCCGCAACGGCTGCACCCAGCGAGCAAAGCATCATCAACAGCAAAACAGTCCACAGCCATGGCCATTTCGACTTCATCTTCTCGTCTCCTTTCCCATCATGATTCCGCCAGTGCAATATTTCCACTCAGGATGCTTGCACTTCTGAAGGATGCGCACACGTTTTCATTTTCTACTATACAATCATTTCCACGAAACGGAGTCAAAAGAAACGTTCCGCACTCCGGCAAATGCAACAGAAACAGATCGTGATAGTAAAATCCGGCACAGACTGCCGGAAATAACGGCATGGTGCTGAATTTTCCAAATCAATATGCTATGATAATTTCGAACAAGGTATCGGAGGTGGAACCATGTATCGGGTTTTGGTCGTGGACGATGAATTGCCCGCCCTCAGATTTATCAGCAGTATTGTGGAAAAGGATCCAGGAGCTTTTGAAGTCGCCGGTGCCCTCTCCAGCGGAAAACAGGCGCTGGATTTCCTGAAAAAGCATCCTGTAGATCTGCTCATTACAGATATTAGCATGCACGGCATGAACGGCATTGAGCTTTCCCAGGCAGTTCGAAACCTGCTGCCCAATATTCATATTGTGATCGTCAGTGGCTATGGCGAATTTGAATACGCCCAGGGAGCCATCAAAGCCAGGGTGGATGAATACCTACTCAAGCCGGTTTCCCCCAGCCGCATGTCCGCCATCCTCCGGCAAATCGAGCAAAAGCTGGATTCAGAAAATGCGAATTTATCCGCATCCCTTCTCCCCGCCATCGCCTGCGGTCTGCATTATCCTGTGGAAATCGCAGAACAGCTCTATGGTCGCAAGTCCTTCCGGTTTGCGCTGATTCGGTGGGAAAATCTTGATATGACTCTTCCGAAAACCCTGGGCGCCACTTCTCTCGTCCTTCCTGAAAATGAGTACTTCCAGGCACTTCGGGGGAGGGATGAAAGCGAGCGCATCCTCATTGCTCCGGATCAGCCCATGGAGGAATTTTTGACCAACCTAAGCGTCTATATGACCTCTCCCGGCAGTCTTTCCACCTGGACAGCCATTTATACACCCATTGCAAAGTCGGTAGAGACCTTGCCCACTTTTCTGGAGATGGCCTTCCAGATGCTGTATCGCAAAACCGTCGTAGGGAAGCATCAGATCCTGCAGTTCACAGGCGGTGCTACAAAGGAGGAAAGGGTTCAGCTTCCCGCAGCGGAAATGAAGCAGCTTTCTTATTTCATCAGTGCAGGAAAGTACCGCATGATCAAGGATTACTTCATTTCCCTTGCCAGTACCTGGGAACGTTCCCAGATGCCCCAGCGTCAGGTTTGGCATATGGGCAGACAGATCATCCATCAAGTCGCCTCCGTCTATCAGCCAGCCAATAAGCATCTAGAGGAGCTGCTGCTGGAATTCAACGAGCTGATCCGTTGCGCCGCCTCTTATGGGGATTTAATGTCCAGCCTGTACAGCATACTGCTGGACAATGGGAACATCCGGGATCGGAAACTGTCTCCTCAGGAGCTGTACGAATATGCTGCCGACTACATTACGGAGAATTACGCCCAGCCCCTGAGCATGCAGAGTGTGTGCGATGCGGTTGGCATCTCCCAGACCTATCTGAGTCGCCTTTTCCGCCAGTACAGCGACACCACCTTCAATAACTACCTAACCCGCTGCCGCATGGAGGCTGCCATGAAGCTGCTGCGGGAGAAGCCAGAGCTCTTGCTGCGGGATGTAGCCGCCTGCGTCGGCTATGAGGACTCCTCTTATTTCACCAAGGTTTTTCATCAATATACTGGCCAGACGCCTTCCCAGTATGCCACAGGAAAATAAACACGATTAACGATGCTGATTTCCGATTTCTCACCATGCTTTTGGCAATTCTTTCAACTTGACGGATTCCCAAATCAGACAGCCCGGAGCACGAATGCTCCGGGCTGTCCTTTGGAAAGGAAGGAGTCTCAATATGAAGAAGTGTTTCCTCGCTGTGATTATTCCGCTATCGTTACGCTGCCCCATCCGCTGGGATTTGTGTTGATATCCAGTGTGCCGGACCATGCCATTTGGGGAATATATTCTGTGCCGGGGCAAGGATAGCTGATATCCGTAATGGCAAAGTTGCAAAGCAGGGTATCGCCGACGGAAGGGGTATATACCTCGATTTTTTTATTGGAGAAGCATGCCCAGGGAACAATCGCTTCCCAAGTAAAGCCGGTGGTGGTCATCTGCACGGCGCAAGTATAACCATCCAGCACGTTTTCTCCGCCGTCCGTGCCCATGCTGACAAAGCGCTGTCTGTCGTCTTTCGGTACCATGGTACGGTCGATCGCAGTATCCCAGTACCCTTCATCCATGATGAAGTAGACCAGGAAATCATTTGTCCCGTAGGCCGTCCTTTCCGGATCAGCATTCGGGTTGGTGGAAATGTAAAGCTTCAGATTGTCCTCGCCGTCGATGGGCAGCATTTCAATGGCGCCCAGGGGTGTATCCTCGGTCACGTCCGCCGCAATATACAGGTTCTCTTCGTCCCAGGACAGATAGAATTTAGCGGAGCAGTCATTGGGCCCCTGCCAGAAGGTAAGATCCCGAATCACCTGGGCGGCGTCATCCACCACTGCGGGAGAATCCAGATTCCAGTCGCTCAGATCGCCGTCAATAACAATGCCATCCGCCTTATGTGCGGTTATGTTGGGTCTGTCTTCTGCCATAGCAACAGAAGAAAGCATCAGCAGGGCAAGCATGGCCGCCATCAATCTGATCATTTTTTTCATGTGTTCCTTCGCTCCTTTCAGTCAAGCTCTTCTTTGACTGTCTGCATCCTACC
Organism: Phocaeicola dorei; assembly: GCA_963627465.1. Classification (GTDB taxonomy): domain Bacteria; phylum Bacillota; class Clostridia; order Christensenellales; family Aristaeellaceae; genus CAKUFA01. The sequence continues at coordinate 17,107 of CAVGBO010000052.1, read as the reverse complement.
ACAGAAAAGTCAACAAAAATCAGAAGATTTGCAAACATCCTTGGGGAATATCCGACACATGGGTCCTTCTTGTTCAGTACCAGTTCCAAGGGTCTCCAGAAGTATGCCCCTTGCTATCGTCCGGAAAAATCGTGGATTTTCATCAAAAAACCGGCTCTGCACAAAGTGCCGAAGTCAACACCATTTTCACTGCTGCACCTCCCGCATTACGTCTTATGACTTTTTCCAGTTGGATGGAAAAACCAGCATGATAATGCCGTGCTGGCTTTTCTGTGTTTCTCTGTTAATCATTGATTCGGTTTTCCGTCTGCGGGTCAAATACGTGCAGCTTCGCCAGATTGGGCTTCAGCCGCAGTTCCTTCTCTGTGGGCGCGGTCTCCCCGGTATGCTTAAAGACCACCACCTTTTCTCCGACCCGGACGTAGATCAGGAAAGCATCGCCTAATGGTTCGATGGAATCCACATGCGCTGCAATGGGTCCATCTGTGGACAGCTCAAAGTCCGATGGACGAATGCCTAGATCAACCTTGCGCCCCGCATAGGGTTTCAGGGATTCCTGCATGCTTTCTGGGACGCTTAGCTGGAAGGATCCTGCATTCAACGTCAACCTGCCGTTTTCCTGCTTCACATTGCAGGGGAAGATGTTGATCTGCGGTGTGCCAAGGAAACCCGCTACAAACTCATTTGCCGGGTGATCGTACAGGTCGGTGGGGGTTCCCTGTTGCATGATATGGCCGCCGCTGAGCAGCACAATGTGATCCGCCATGGTCATGGCTTCCGTTTGGTCATGGGTCACATAAACCGTTGTAATATTCAGTTCCTTCTGGATTGTTTTCAGCTCATAGCGTACCTGATCCCGCAGCTTGGCGTCCAGGTTGCCCAAGGGCTCGTCCAGCAGGAAAACCTGAGGGCTGCGCACCAGCGCTCTGCCCAGTGCCACCCGCTGCCGCTGACCGCCGGACAGCTGCGCAATGCGGCGATCCAGCAGCTCGGTAAGCTCCAGCTTGGCAGCCTGTTCCGTGACCAGCCGGTCAATCTCCTCCTTGGGCACTTTTTTTGTCTTCAAGGCAAATCCCATGTTCTCCCGCACCGTCATATTAGGGTACAGAGCATATTCTTGGAATACCATGGCAATGTTTCGCTCCTGCGGGGGCACAAAGGTTTTCTTCTTGCCCTTCTCCATTTGCGTCATCGCCCTGTCACCGAAGAAAATTTCTCCGTTATAGGGTTCCAGCAGCCCTGCAATGCTGTACATGGCCGTGGATTTTCCGCACCCAGAAGGTCCAAGGAATACGCAGAATTCCCCATCCTTGATGTCTAGGTTCAACTTGTCCAGCACAAAAGTTTTCCCTTTGTTATAGCTTATGCTCATATCCTTGATGGTAATCGAAGCCATGTCTTTACCTCCCGAAACCTTCGGTTTCAATGCCGAAGCCGTATTCATACAGGGGATTTTCAATATCCTTGGGCAGATCCTCCCGCTGGGCAAGCACCTGTTCCATGGTTGCAGGAATCTGGAAGGGCAAATGACCGGTAATAGCCGTTTCGCCGAAGAGGCAATCCGCCACCGCTTCTGCACCGCAGGTTACGCCAGGGCGGTACACCAGCAGCACATTATCCGCACTGTCCGCAATAGGTGTCAGCACATACGCTCTGTTCATGACCACCACAGCCGTCACATCTGCGCCAGATGCTTTCAGGGCATTCACCAGCGCAGTCTGTTCCTCCGGGAACTCCAGCGTCGCCGCACCCCAGGCGGGGTCATGGGTTCCGCTCTTTTCTCCCACGATCACGAAAGCCTTGACGCCAGTCAGGTCAGCAGGAACTTCGGATGCATCCGCGATATAGGTTACATGCTCTGCGCCGGCCTTCGCCTGCAGAGCTTCCAGAATGGTTGTTCCATCAATCTCCGTGGGTTCCTTGGCCGTCCAGCCGCTGTTCAAGCAACGCACATCCTCCGCCAAGTTTCCTGCAACGATGAAAGACTCGCCAGCCGTGAGTGCTTCTGCCTTCTCATATTTCACAAGGGTGAAGGATTTCTCCGCCGCTTCCTTTGCGACAGCTCTGTGCCCCTCGCTGCCAATCACCGTTTCCGCAGCGTCTTCATCAACATAGGGATTCTCGAACAGCCCCATCTGGAACTTGGCGATCAGAATTCTGCGACAGGCATCCGTCAGGCGATCCTCCGACACTTCGTCCACCAGCTGCGCCGTGGAGCGCACCCCTGCGCCACCCAGAATATCTGCGCCTGCGTTGGTGGCACCAACGAAGTTCAGACCCCAGTCTGTTTGGATGATGCCGGTATAGCCCATTTGCCCACGAAGCAGATCCGTCATCACAGCGGCACTCTGATCGGCAGAATTGTCTACCGCATCGCCTCCTAGGTAGGGAACGGTGGAATATCCGTAGGGCATGACAGCGGCCACCCCCGCATCAATTGCCGTCTGGAAGCCGGCCAGATGCAGTGCAATGGAATCCTCGGAAATTGTCAAGGGACTGCCGTCCACGCCATCTGTCTGCGCACCAGCACCAGGGAAATGCTTCACACATGCCATCACGGAGTCGACTGTAAGCCCGCTGCCACTTTGCAGGGTCTGGACGGCAACCTTGATAAGCTTCTGCACCACTTCCGTATCCTCGGAGTAGCACTCCTGATTCCGCCCCCACCGAGGGTCGGTGATCAGATCAGCGTCCGGCGAAAGTGCCATGCGCACGCCGATGGCTGCCAGCTCTTCCCGGAGCACGGTGTAATATTGAGCCGTCAGTTCCTCGCTGTTTGCTGCGCCAAGGTTGATTTCATCCGGCAGGAAGGTGGCATCCTTGACGAAGGCAGCACCGGCTTCCGTATCCATGGAGAAAATGACCGGAATGCCGAGAGCGGAGCTTTCGGACAGTTCCTGAATCTCATTGGTCTTCCGGGCAGCGTTCTTCGCGGCAGAGATTTCACTGGTTTCACTGGCCTCCGCTTCGTCCTCGTCTTCCTCCTCATCTTCTTCCGGCTCAAACAGATATTCATATGCCAGTGCGAAGCCCACGTTATTGGAAGTAAACCAGGAATCCTTCTTCGTCACCAGCGTCAGGTGCACCATCTGGGCAGCCTTCTGTTCCGCACTCATCAAGGACAGAAGATGATCCGCACGTTCCTCAGCACTAAGCCGCCAATCCTCATAGGGGTCTAGTTCGCCGTTATCGTTCAAGTCCTTGAATTGATAGCCGTCCACTTCAATGATACTTTTCACCCGAGCAGCCAGTTCAGGCTGCTCATAAGTTTCCTCCGCATAGGCCGGCAGGGTGCTCCATCCCAGCACTCCGGCAAGAGCCAGAGAGGTGATCCGTTGAATCATGTTCATGCTGCGTTGCTCCTTTCAGCTTGCGGTTACCGCACCGCTCATTTGGCCGCTGATCAAATACTTCCCCATAAAGATATACAGGATCAGCACCGGCAGGGCCAGAATCAGCGAACCTGCCATCTGCACGTTGAATTCCGCCGCCATGGTGCCCGCCAACTCGTTCAGGGCGATGGTCGCCGGTTTGGAATCATATCCTCCCAACACCAGGGCGAACAGCATCTCGTTCCAGATGGAGGTACACTGAAAAACAAATGTCGTAATGGTCGCAATCATGGTATTGGGCAGGACGATCTTCCGATAAATTGCCCACATGCCGTTTCCATCGATCATCGCCTGCCGGATCAGCGCATCCGGAACATCTGCGTAGTAACCTCTCATCATGACCGTGCACATAGGCATTCCGAAGACGGAATGCACCAACACCAGACCCCAGATGTTGTCATATAGATCCAAGCTGTTAATGGTCTGCAGCAGGGGAATCAGAATCGCCTGGAAGGGAAGATACGTTGCCGCCACGAGAATGATAAAGAATGCGTTGTTCAGCTTGAACTTCCATTTACTTAGTGCGTAGGCACAGATGGAACCCAGGAACACTGAGCCTGCCGCACCAAAGATTGTCACCACCAGGGAGGTCATCAGGGGCATGCCCAGCTCCTCCATGGCACTGCTGTATCCTTCCAGCGTCCATTCCGTTGGCGGGGTGATGGGCGTGGAGGTCATCACTTCGCTGTTGGTCTTGAAGCTGGTCATCACCGTACCCCAGAAGGGCAGCATATAGAACACCAGGAAGGCTACCATAATCAGGTAATACACAATATGCAGCACGGTCATATGCCATTTCGGCTTTACCCGAACAATCTGAGCCTGCTGCCCCTCCTTGCTGCGCTCAATCATCCGATTGTTTTCCATTTGTTATTTCCTCCTGTTCGTCCAGTAAGTCAGCGGCAGGATCAGCACCAGCACCAGTGCCAGAAGGAAGCAGCTGATGGCCGCAGAGTAGGCAAAGTTATTGGACTGGAACGCCTCATTGTACATCCAGATGGGCAGCGTCCAGGCCGAGGAGGTGGTATATCCCACCAAGGAAACGATGAAGTCAAAGCTGCGCAGGGCATACATGGCCAGAATGGTAATGCAGCTGCCCATGGCTCCCTTCAGCTGGGGAATGATCAACTTCCAATAAATGCGGGGCATGTAGGCGCCGTCCAGCTTGGCGGCGTTAATGACGTTCACCGGTACATTCTTGATCGCCGCCAGGAAAATCACCGCCACGTATCCGCTGAATTGCCAGACCATGGCAATAATGATGGACAGCATGATCGTATTATTGCTGGAAGCCCACATCAAGTGACCTTCCTTCATGGCTGCGGAAACATCCACGCCTAGGAGACTGAGGAAAGAATTCAGCACGCCGCCGGTGGGGCGGTACATATATGCCCAGACCGTGCCTGTTACCACGAAGGACAGGGCAAAGGGCAGCAGGATCAGGGTACGGAATACTGCCGTTCCCCGCAGTCCCTGATCCATGATGAGTGCCAGGCCCAGGCCCAGCAGCAGGCACAAAGGAATCAAGCAGAACAGCAGCAGTGTGTTTTTCAGTGCCGGCCAGAAGTTTGAGCTATTGAACATTTTCACATAGTTTCCGAAACCGCCCCAGCCATAGCTGGCCTCCAGTTCTCCTGCCTTCCAGTCGGAAACAGAAACCCACAGGTTCCACCCCAAGGAAACATACACGAAGTAGATCAGCAAAGCTGCCGGAATACAGATCCAGATCAAGGGATGTCTGGTGAGAAAACTGTGAATCGGTGCCACCACCTTCGGGGCGAACCTCAGCAGCAGCTGGTAGACCAGAATCACTGCCAGAATACCAGCGCAGATTGCCCAGAATTCGCCGTGATCCTCAAAGGTCATGTAATAAAGATTGTCCACAAAGTCCTGAAACACAGGCAGTTCTCCTTTCTCCTCTTCTGGAGAAAACGGGGCGGGCAGGATGATGCCCGTCCCGTCTCCTGCCCATTACTCGTCGTAGCTGAGACCCCAACCGTAGTCGTACAGGGGATTTTCCAAATCAAAGGATACATCGCTAGCCTGGCTGTTGACAGATGCCATGTCTCTCGGGAACTGCATAGGTGTCTTGCCAGTAGGATTGTTCAGGCCGAAGATGGTCTCGGCAATGGCAATACCGCCCTGCTGACCGGGATAATAGGCTTCCAGAATAGCGTCGGTGTTTTCATCACACCAGGTTAGGATATAGGGACGACCGCCGGTTACCACGGTAACAATCTGTCCCTTGGTGTTGGCCTTGACCGTTTCCAGAATCTCCTGCTGGGTAGAAGTGATCTCCAGGGTATCATAACCCCACGGCGGATCGTGCTGATAGCTGGGTTCGCCAATGGAGACAATCACCACGTCCGCATCCTTAGCAGCTTCAGCAATGGCCGTCACATCGTCGGCAATGAAAGTCACTTCATCATTTTCGCCAGCATACTGCTCAATGGCGGCAGCGATGGTCAGACCTTCCTGTTCAGAGGACCAGCCTCCCACCAGGCTCATCATGTCGCCCGCCCGAGGGCCGCAGACCAGAATCTTCTGTCCTGCATTGGCAGTCAGGGGCAGCGCACCATCATTCTTCAGCAGGGTCATAGCTTTTTCGGCAGCTTCCAGGTTCACAGCCGTGTGTTCCTCATTGCCTACGAAGGATACTGCATAATCCACATCGCAATAGGGGTTCTCAAACACGCCCAGCTGGAACTTCGCCTTCACGATACGGGTGGCAGCAGCGGTCAGGATGTCTTCAGCAATTTTACCTTCCCCAACAAGTTCCTCCATTTGATCGATCAGGCGGATGCTTTCACCGCCAATGCCGTCTACACGGCTTTCCGTCACGCCGATGATGATAGCTTCCTCATCGGACACTTCCTCGCCGGTCATGGTGCCCAGACCTTCCTGAATGGCCCAGATCATGCCCCAGTCGGTCTGAATGATGCCTTCAAAGCCCATCTGATCCCGCAAGAGATCTTGCAATACAGCCTTGGATCCAATGGCGGAGTTTTCCATATCCAGTGCTAGGGGTACAGAGTAATAGGGCATGACCGAACCCACATTCACTTCAAGCGCCGCGTAGTAGGGCTTCAGGTGAACTTGAAGCGTTTCCTCATCGGAGACGATGGGAGAAGTGTCCTTACCGTCCATCTGGGGGCCTGCGCCAGGGAAATGTTTGATGCAGGCCACGATGCCGTTTTCATTCAGGCCATCTTCCCCATTTTGGAAAGCAACAATCTGTGCCCGAACCATTTGGGTTACCAGATCAGGATCCTCACCGAAGGTTTCCATCACGCGCCCCCACCGAGGTTCGGAGGCAATATCGGACTCAGGAGACAGGGTCATGCGCACGCCGATTGCCATGTGCTCATCACGGGCAATTTCCGCCAGCTTTGTCACCAGCTCCTCGTCCCGGGTGGCGGCCAATGCCAAGTTATGAGGTGTCACCGTAGCACCGGAAACATAGCTCAGCCCATGTACCGAGTCCATGGAGACCAGCACCGGAACGCCCAGACGGCTTGCTTCAGCGTATTCCTGCACCGTATTCATGGTCTCTGCCGCCGTCTGTACACTGTCCAATTCCCGGATCAGCAGCATGCCGATGCCATAGTCTGTGCAGTATTTTTCCAGATAGGGAGCAATCTTTCCGTCAGAGCGGGGCAAATAGGTGGGGTGTTGCATCTGCCCGATCTTCTCCCGTACGGTCATTTGGCTTACCAGGTCGGCGGCACGGGTATCCGCATCCTGCCGCCAGTCCTCATACACATCCAGGGTTCCGTTCCCATTCAGGTCGATAAACTGATAACCATCCACTTCGATGATGGACTTCACTCGAGGATTCAGTACAGGCTGTTCATAGGCTGCATCCTCAGCAAAGGCGCCTGCCGGCAGCAGACTGCCTGCCATCACCGCCGCTGCCAACAGCGATGCACCGCGCTTGATCTGCTTCTTAGTCAACAAGGTTCCAATCTCCTTTCACGCTGGATTCTTTCATGATGTCCACAATCTTCTTGGCAAAGTATTCCGGGTTATGGTCGCTTGAAGTGGCAAATTCTTGAATCTGCGTCTGCAGACTGGTGGAAGCTGCCCAAGGCAATGCTGTACCATGAGTAAAGCTGGGGAAGACCTTTGTGTTTTCATCGGTCAGTTCCTGCTTGAATTTCAGCGTCAGCTCACAGTAAGTTTCATCCGGCGTATCGCTGTAGGGGGAGATGCTTTCCTTCAGCTTGGAGAAGGAAGTCTGCACATCCTGGGTGGACACATTGTAGGCCCATTTCAGTCCAGCCTCCACGTCCGCAGAGTCATTGCTGACCACAAAGCCGTCAATGCACATACCGAACCAACCGTCAGTGCCAGGGAAGGTGAACACACCGTAATCCACCCCATATACCTGATCCATGCTGGTCATCAAGGGCTGCATCCAAGCGCCCATGATCTGCATAGCATACGTGCCTGCCACTACCTGACCGGAGGCTTCATACCAGTCACGGCTGGAGTGATCCGGCGCCACGTAGTTCATCAGCTTGGCGTAGGTGGCCAGCACTTCTGTGATCGCATCCTGATCATATGTGCCATTGATAAAGTCCTCATAGAGCTGGGGAGATGTGCCCATCAGAATATTCTCGAATACCTGACAGGCCGGCCAGCCCTTCCGGTCACCCAGATCCAGGGGATACTCCCCGTCGGGCATCTTTGCCGCCAGCTCATCGCAGATCGCCCAGAATTCATCCCAGGTGATGTTCTCATGATCCGGGATTTGCACGCCATATTTCTCGAACACATGAATGTTGTAGAAAATAACATTGGTCTTATGAATACCGATGGGGACGATGTACTTGTTTCCGTCAGAGGCGGTGCACAGCTCTTCCAAGCCGGGCAGTGCTCGCTCACTCAATTTGCCGTATGCCCAGACCTGATTCAGATTCAACAGCATGTCACTGTTCAGGTAGGGTTCGATTTCCTGACCGGGATGCGCCTGAAAGGTTTCCGGACTTTTGCCGGCCTGCTGCAGTACCTTCACCTTCATCACCATTGCACCGCCGGCACCACCGGGAATGGCGTTGGATTTGGCCTTCACTTTGCTGTAATTGTCGGTAAAACCCTTCACTACGCTCTCAATGGCATCCTTTTCGCCGCCAGCCGTCCACCAGTGGTACACGTTTACCGTACCCTTGCTGTCCGTATCCTGCAGGATGGCGGGAATATCCATGTTTTCCGCATCCATCTTATCGTTCTTTTTTGCTGCCAGTGCACTGGTGGAGGTAACTGCCAGCACGCCCGTCAACAGCAGTGCTGCGAATCGTTTCAGCTTCATGTTCTTCCCCCTTCTTCCATCAGTCCACAAAGGTCAGCGTTGCCCACAGGCTGGGATTGCTGTCCACAGGATACTTATCCGGCGTGCGATCCTTGCCATCCATCTGGGCGGAGAACTGCATCCGCAAGCTGTGAATACCGGGGCAGGGGAGATCCACGTCCAGCACGGAGAAGTCAAAGCCAATGGTCATGCCTGCTTCAGGCTTCAGCTGGGCAATGCTGTCATTGGACAGATTATGCAGGGGAATTTTGCTCTCCCAGATGATGCCGCCATCCATACTGGCAATGGCTGCTTCATAATCATCGAACACCAGCTCATCGCCGTACTCGCCTCGGGTTTCCCAGCCGCCGTTGTCGGCAATCATATCCCGGTCAATATAGTTGAAGAAGTCATAAACGCCCTTGTAGCCGTATGCGCTCTGCACGATTCGCCAGTCAGAAGCGGTGTATTCTGTCCGTTCCGGATCAGCCTCAGGGTCAGTGCTCAGGAAAAAGATCACCGCATCCAGCTCATCCAGAGGGAAACCTTCCCGGTACACCAGGGGCGTATCGTCCCAAATCTTCATCGCCAGGTAAAGGTTCTCCTCATCCCACATGGCGTACACTTCCATGGAGCAATCCTCTGCCCCATCCCAGTGCTCAATCTGATCAATAATTTGTCCTTCGCTGTCAATTCTCATGGATTTGTTTGTATCCCATTCGCTCAGGTCACCGTCGATCACCACATTCTGCGCCTTCGGTGCCTCCAGGTTCTTCTCCGTCTGATACGCCAGGGCAGAAGTCCCCAGACCCAACACGAGCGCCAGACTCAGCATCAGTGCCATCATCTTTTTCATATGCATGAACCTCCTTCATCGCTCAGGGAGCGTTTTCTTTATCCCTGTTGCTGATTCCATTGTATCGAAATCAATTCTTTACATCCGATAAGATACTACACCCTCCATTTAAAAAAAACAGCATTCCCCCTTTTTCTAGGAAAATCCGGCACAACCGGCGGGATTATCTGACAATCATGCCTTCATTCCTTTTTTCAGTTTTCGTGAACCATGTTCTGTGGTATGATACATCTAGAGGTGAATGATCCATGAAGCTCAGGATCAAAATGACACTATTATTTTCCGCCATGATGCTTATCGCTCTGGGGCTGCTATCTTCCTACGCAGCCAGTACTTCCATTGAAGGCTCGAAGGCTTTTACCGAAGCCCGTTTCCGAAACATGAGTACCAGCATCACTCGGGATCTGGAACAGGATTTTTCCATGATGAGTCTCACCCTTCGGGAACTGACGGACAGCACCAGCTTCATGGCTGCCCTGAACCAGCTCATTCGGGATGACAGCGATGACCAGAAAATGGCGCTGGCAGCAGGAAAGGCTGCCCTGAACCAACTGCTTCAATCCCCTTTGGTGGAAAACTATTTTCGGGTTTCTTTCTATACCCGGGATGGGATTTTTCTGACCAGCCGGGTGGATCGTGCGCCCCAATTTGCTTCCGGCACAGTGCAAGCCAGGACTGTGCTCTCCTCCCTTCCCTGGCTGGAACAGGTCAATCAGACGACAGGCATTACCCTGCTGGAACCTCATAACGATATGTTTATCGCCTCTGAAAATGTCAGCGTTTACGGCATCGTTCGCAAAATATCTTACAAAGGCGTTCCCCTGGGTTATCTTGAAATTTCCCAGCGTACAGATTCTCTTTCCCGTCTGAACGATTTTATTGACAATTCCTCCGTCAGCGCGCAAATTCTTTTTCCGGACGGGAGCACGCTTTATGCCAGTGATGGGAACCTTTTTGATTGGCCCAATGATATTCCCGATGGTGCGTTCACAACCGTTACGATGGCTGATGGAACAAGCCGCATGGTCTATTGCCGGGAAATGGACAGCCTTGGCATTCGACTGATTGTCAGCCAGGACAGCTCTGTTCAGCAGCTCATGAACCAGGCAATTTGGCGTTCCATTTTGCGCCGGGCGTTATTGATCATGATACCCACCATCCTGCTCATTGCATTGTTGTCCTTGAATTTAACCCGCTCCATTCGCAATCTGACCAGGAAAATGCGGCAGGTTCCTGCGAACAGCATGCTGACCCGGGATGACACGTCTTTGCAGGTATTGTCAACAGACGTAACCTCACCCCGGGATCAGGAAACCCACGAGCTGGAACAAGTTTTTAACAAGCTGATGGCACGCTTGCGGGACAGCGCCAACAATGAACTGAGCCTGCGGGAGGGAACCCTCCAGGCGCAGCTTAAAGCGTTGCAAACCCAAATCAATCCCCATTTTGTATATAACACTCTAAACATCATCAGCGCAAAATCCATGGAAAGCGGCAACTATGATGTTATCGAGATATGCGACCAGTTTGCCCAAATGCTGCGTTATTCCACGGACACCCGTTCAAAGACCGCCACCATGGCGGAGGAAATTGAAAACGTCCGAAATTATCTGCTGCTGGCCAAGGCTCGCTATGAGGAAAATCTTGAATATGTCATCCATGTTCCTGAAAATCTGTCCACTGTCACCGTTCCCAAGCTTACCCTGCAGCCTATCGTTGAAAACGCCCTGAATCATGGCTTTGATGGCATCAATGTGCAGCGTACCCTCTCGATCACCGGGGAAATTAAAAATCAACAGCTACTGCTGGAGATTCGGGATAATGGCACTGGCTTTTCTCCAGACACCTTGGAACGACTCCAGAAGCGCCTCCGCGAAATAGAAGCTGGGCAGGTCTCTATTGATGAAACCGCTGGGCACATTGGCCTGACTAATACCTGTCTTCGGTTATATTACTACAGTCATGGAGCCATGCATATCTCTCTGTACAATGATCATGGTGCGGTCGTTTCTCTGTCGATGCCGATGAAAGAAAAATGAACCAAATCATCCAGCGCAACCTTACTATACTGGGAAATCAAATCCCCATGGTGCTCGTACAGCAGGAATAGCAAAGCAAGTGGCCGCTTGCATGGCAACAATCGATCCACTTTGAGGAAGCAGTACTGAGTACTTAGCTTCAACAGCCTATTGTATTGTCCGCTTCATGCGCTAAGTGCAAAGCAAACGGCGTGACCGAAGTCACGCCGCGAGTCTTGAAATTATTGTGTTTTCAAGGATAAGAGCTTTATACTGTTTTACGAATCCCCCCCTGCCCACAGGCAAGGGGGGTCATTCCATCCATCCTCAGTTGTTTTCAAACCAGCAGATGCTGTTCACGCTCACGGGTACTACGTCGTTCTTCAGCCAGTAATCGCTGACGGAGGTGTCCACATCCACCCGGGCTTCCACGGTGGTGCCGGCAGGAATGCCCACGTTGTACAGGGCGTCCGCTCCGGCGTAGATCAGCTTGCCGGCGGCATCGTACACGCCGGCCACCAGCTTGGCGTCGTACACGGTGGCGTCCGTGTTGTTGGTGATGGTGAAGGTTACACGGTAGTAGGTGGTGCTCCAGCTGTCGTAGGACTCAATCTTAGCGTCCACGTCCAGGCGGGCGAAGGCATCTTCCTTGCTGGTCTTGCCGGTGATGGTCAGGGCGTGATCCGCAATGTCGCTGACGCTCTGGGCATCATTGGCGTAGGTGGTGTTCATCACGTAGCCCGTTTCGCCGGGGGCAAGGATGTCGGGATAGGCGGAATAAATGTTGTCGATTTCCACCACGTCGCCGTCCTCGTTCAGCACTTCCACCACGCCGTCGTTAAATTCCACGTTGCTGTTGCCGGTGTTGGTCACCTCGGCAAACAGAAAGCCCATAAAGCTGGAATAGAACTCCACGGGCACATAATTTTCCTGGGTAACTTCCAGCTTGCCGGCGGCGAAGGCTGCGGTGCAGCTCAGGGTCAGGCACAGTGCCAGAATCATGGCAGCAAATTTCTTCATGTTCAACCTCCTGTGTGTACGTTGTTAACGTCGGGAACATTGTAGCACCGGGGAGGGAGGATTGTCAAACGGGCAATCCTTTGGGGGTATTCCCCTACTACTAGGGTTTACAATTCCTGTTCGGTGGTGCTACTTCCAAGGGGCTTTCCGGTCGCCCCTTGGAACCCTTCGGCGGTCGCCTTACAAGCGAGGTTTGGGTACTGTTAAAGCAAACATTTTATTCTTTCATAAATAGTCATCTGCATCCGAAGGGATGCTGCGAAGGGGTGCAGGGGGGCGACCGCAAAGCCCCTGCGTTGCCACTAAATAATGCAAGGGTTCGACTTCCTTGCTCGAAATAAGGTTGTGCTTGTTCCAGAGGGCTTAATCGGGTCGAAGGTCCTCGTCCTCTGGACTCCTTCGGGGGGTGCATCCCCTTGTTTCTGTTCGTTCATGCTGCTTCCAAGGGGCTTTCCGATCGCCCCTTGGAACCCTTCGGCGGTCGCCTTACAAGCGAGGTTTGGGTACTGTTAAAGCAAACATTTTATTCTTTCATAAATAGTCATCTGCATCCGAAGGGATGCTGCGAAGGGGTGCAGGGGGGCGACCGCAAAGCCCCTGCGTTGCCACTAAATAATGCAAGGGTTCGACTTCCTTGCTCGAAATAAGGTTGTGCTTGTTCCAGAGGGCTTAATCGGGTCGAAGGTCCTCGTCCTCTGGACTCCTTCGGGGGGTGCATCCCCTTGTTTCTGTTCGTTCATGCTGCTTCCAAGGGGCTTTCCGATCGCCCCTTGGAACCCTTCGGCGGTCGCCTTACAAGCGAGGTTTGGGTACTGTTAAAGCAAACATTTTATTCTTTCATAAATAGTCATCTGCATCCGAAGGGATGCTGCGAAGGGGTGCAGGGGGGCGACCGCAAAGCCCCTGCGTTGCCACTAAATAATGCAAGGGTTCGACTTCCTTGCTCGAAATAAGGTTGTGCTTGTTCCAGAGGGCTTAATCGGGTCGAAGACCCTCGTCCTCTGGACTCCTTCGGGGGGTGCATCCCCTTGTTTCTGTTCGTTGATGCTGCTTCCCAAGGGCTTTGCGGTCGCCCTTGGGGAACCTTCGCCGCCCCTTCGGATGAAAGTAGTCTACAAATGTAAGATAAAGTAATTACTTTTCATCAATTAGCCCCTTCCAAGAGGATGCACCCGAAGGGGTGCAGGGGTAAGTGAGCGGACTCGCGCCAGTGGCGCGAATTGCGTCCGCGAACGAGGCGGTCATATTCAAATCCTTGATTTGAATTGACCGGTCGCCATAGGCGACTTTGCTTCTCCAAGGGAGAAGCAAACCTTCTCAACCGAAACGAGCAAGCGTAGCTTGCGACGATTGAGGTTGCGGAAGTTCTTTTGGCACAAAAGCTTCCCCTCCCGCAATACCCGCAAATCCCCGTGCCTTTGCCCCCTCCTTGCCCCTCCATGAGGGATATGGTATAATGAGCACGATACAATGATGGAGACAGACGACCATGAAAGGAGTCAAACCATGATCGTTGGTGAATTTGTGGACACCTATCCCCCTTGCGTGGACGGGGTGGGACGTGTTACCTTCAGCTATTGCCAGAACCTGATTGCCCTGGGTCATCAGGCTTATTATATTGCCCCCAATGCCCCCAGCGGGGAGGAAGTGTGCGACTTTCCCATGCTGCTGCAAAAGAGCCTGCCCCTGCCCGGGGAGGCTTACCGGCTGGCGCTGGCCAAGCTGGACGTGCGCTATCGGCTGAAGCTGGATGCCATCCCCTTCGACATTGTGCACACCCACAGCCCCTTCAGTGCCGGGGAGGAAGCTCTGCGCATTGCGAGAAAGCGGGACATCCCCCTGGTGACCACCTTTCACAGCAAGTACTATCAGGACTTCTACGATAAGACCCACTCGGAGCTGATTGCCAAGGAAGTGGTGCGTCACATTGTCCGCTTCTACAATAAGTGCGACAGCGTGTGGACGGTGAACAACGCCACCGCTCAGGTGCTGGCGGATTACGGCTACCACGGCAACATTCTGGTGATGGAAAACGGCACCGACCCGGTGGAGCCCAAGGAAGAGGACGTGGCGGAAGCCCGCCGCCGCTTCTGCCGGGAGGGTGTGCCCGTGTTCCTGTTTGTGGGGCAGCATAATTATAAGAAGAACCTGCATGGGGTGCTGGGTGCTATGGCCATCCTGCGGAAGCAGGGGCAGCCATTCCATTTGGTCACCGCCGGGGACGGCCCCGACTTTGACGCCATTACGGAGGAAGCACGGACGCTGGGCATTGGGGATGCCTGCACCTTCGAGGGCTTCATCAGCGACAGGAGCAGGCTCATGGCCCTGTACCGCTGCGCTGATCTGCTGGTATTCCCCTCCGTGTACGACAATGCCCCCATGGTGCTGCGGGAGGCGGCTACCATGTCCACCCCCGGGCTGGTGGTAAAGGGCTCCTGCTCCGCCGAAGGGGTGGAGGATGGGGTGAACGGCTTCATCTGCGACAACGAAACCCCGGAAGCCATTGCGGATACCATCCTCCGGGCCCTGCCCATGCTGGACACCGTGGGGGAAAAGGCACGGCAGACCATCCCCATGCGCTGGAAGGACATTATCCTCCGGGCGGTGGATGAATACGAAAAGCTCATCCGGGTGCGGCAAAGCGGCCGCCGGGAGGAGAGGGCATGAAGGAAGAAATGATCCACGGCAAGGTGGAGGGGATTCGGGATTCCCTCCTTGCCCAGCTGCGGCAGCTGTATCAGTATCAGGTGGAGGAGGATGTGTTCCTGCCCCACGACCTGGCGCAATTCCTGGCCAAGGCCAGCTGTGCCATCAATCGGGAGATTGCCCTGTACATCACCCGGGACGGGGAAATCGTGGACGTGTCCGTAGGCACGGATCGGGATGTGGAGCTGCGGGATTATCGCCTGCGGCGAAACCCGGATCGGCTCAGCGGCGTTCGCTGTCTCCACACCCATCCCAACGGGGATGGGCACCTCAGTGATGTGGATCTCAGCGCCCTCCGTGCCTTCCGCTACGATGGCATGACCGCCCTGGGGGTGAAGGACGGAGAGCCTACCTTCGTCCAGTCCGCTTTCCTCATCAAGAATGCGGAAATCCTGCTGACGGACACCGCCCGGTGGTATCGCCTGCCGGATCGGGAATGGCTCACCCAAATCGAGGAAAGCGACAAGATCGTGGGTCGGGAAGGCAAGGCCAAGGATGCGGACGAGCCGGAGCGTGCGGTGCTCATGGGCATTGAAAGCGAGGAATCCCTGGCGGAGCTGGCTCGGCTGGCAGACACGGCCGGAGCCCAGGTGGTCGGTGCCTTCCTGCAAAAGAAGGATAAGCCGGACACCGCCCTGTTCATCGGCCGGGGACGAGCAGATGAATTGTGCCGGCAGTGTCAGGCACTGGAGGCGGATCTGTGCATCTTCGATGAAGAGCTGACCGGCATTCAGGTGCGGAATTTGGAGGACATCCTCCGGGTGAAGGTGGTGGATCGCACCACGCTGATCCTGGACATTTTCGCCCAGCGTGCCACCAGTGCCGAGGGCAAGCTGCAAGTGGAACTGGCGCAGCTGCAATATCAGTCCACCCGGCTGATTGGTCAGGGTGTGGTGCTGAGCCGTCTGGCAGGCGGCATCGGCACAAGAGGCCCCGGCGAAAGCAAGCTGGAAATGAACCGCCGCCGGATTCGGGAGCGGATGACGGATCTCCGCCGCCGGCTGGAGGCACTGGAAAAGCAGCGTTCCCTCCGCAGAAAGAGCCGGGAGAAGAGCGACATTCCCGTGGTGGCACTGGTGGGATACACCAATGCCGGCAAGTCCACCCTGCTCAACGCCCTTAGCGGCGCAGGGGTCTATGCGGAGGATAAGCTGTTCGCCACCCTGGATGCGGTTAGCCGCCGGGTGGAGACAGAGGAGCACACCGCCTACCTGCTGACGGACACGGTAGGCTTTATCCGCAAGCTGCCCCACGCCCTGGTCAGCGCCTTCCGCTCCACCCTGGAGGAAGCCGCCCTGGCGGATGTGCTGGTGATTGTGTCCGACGGGTCTTCCCGGGAGATGCAGGAGCAGCATGACACGGTGGAGGAAGTCCTGCGGGATCTGGGTGCTACGGAGCAGCCGAGAATCGAGGTCATTAACAAGTGCGACACGGGGATTGAAGCATCCCCCATCCCCGGGGGCGTGCTGATTTCCGCCAAAACAGGGGAAGGGCTGGACGCCCTGCGGCAGCGGATTGCCGATGAATTGCAGAAGACGCACGCCCCGGTGACCATTGTGCTGCCCTTCAGTCAATACGGGCTGCTGGCCAAGATTCGCCCCCTGGGGCGGGTGGTCAGCGAAAATTACACAGACGATGGCACGGAGCTGACCATGATTCTTTCTGCCGCCGACAGGGATCGGCTGGCAGCCAAGTATGGGAAGGATATTTTCCGCTGAGGCGGTTCGACAAAGCGGCAATGCCGCTTTGTCGAGTTTGCACTCGCTCACTGGTCGAACGACTTCGTCGTTCTCCCGGCCGTTCACTCGTGTAAGGAAGCAATCCT